>JBQCHO010000098.1:0-14802 GCA_051954635.1 Sphingomonas sp.
GGGGGACGATCGCAATGATGCGCACCGCCTCGTTACATCTGCTTTTCCAACTGGGCCCCGGCCTTCGCCGGGGTGGGACCACGAGTTTATCAGGGGGTTAGGGGAAGCCGTACGCAACCTATCCTGCCCCCTCCTCGGCGGTGACACGGTCTCTCTCCCCGCAGACGCTCCGCGCGTCATGACGCTGACGGCAATTGGTCGCGCCGCCGCATCGCCGGTGCGAAGCGGCGCCAAGGTGGGCAACGGCCTCTACGTCACCGGCACGATCGGCGACGCTGGCGCGGGCCTGAGGATCGCTCGCGGCGAACCCGGGCCCACCGCGTTACTCGACCGCTACCGCCGGCCGCACCCGCGCCTCGCCGAAGGTCGTGCGCTGGCCCCGATTGTCTCGGCAATGATGGACGTGTCCGATGGCCTGCTGATCGACGCCGCGCGGATGGCCGAGGTGAGTGGGCTCGGCGTCGCGATCGACCTCGACCGCGTGCCACTGTCCGCCGCCTATCGCGCCTTCGCCGGCGATGATCGCGCCGCGCGGATCGCCGCCGTCACCGCGGGCGATGATTACGAACTGCTGTTCGCCGCGCCGGTCGACCTCGCCCTTCCCGTTCCCGCGAAGCGGATCGGCACCTTCGTCGCCGGCGCCGGCCTCTCGCTGACCGATCACGGCACCCCCCTCCCCCTCCCAGAAAAGCTCGGTTTCCTCCACGGCAATTGAGGCGCTTGCGCTGGCGCACCCGCCCCGATAGCTTCGCCGCACAGTCACGGGAGCGTACCCAACCCAACCAGTCTCCCGGACAGGAGAGAGCAGGAAAGGGGTGCCAATGACGTATGTCTACGCCGCCATCGCGTGCGGCTTGATTGCTGTGCTCTACGGATTCTTCACCAGTAGCCAGGTGCTGCGGTCGTCCGCAGGCGACACCAGGATGCAGGATATCGCCGCGGCGATCCAGGAAGGCGCCAAGGCGTATCTCGCGCGCCAATATACCACCATCGCGATCGTCGGCGTGATCGTCGCCATCGTCATCTTCGTCACCCTCGGCCTGGTTTCGACCATCGGCTTCGCGATCGGGGCGATCCTGTCGGGGGTCGCCGGCTTCGTCGGCATGAACATCTCGGTGCGCGCCAACGTCCGCACCGCGGAGGCGGCGCGGAATTCGCTACAAGGCGGCCTGACCATCGCCTTCCGCTCGGGCGCGATCACCGGCATGCTGGTGGCGGGGCTCGGCCTGCTCGCGATCTCGGGCTTCTTCTGGTACCTGACCGGCCCGGCCGGCCACGCCCCCAATGACCGCATCATCACCCAATCGCTGACCGCACTCGCCTTCGGCGCCTCGCTGATCTCGATCTTCGCGCGCTTGGGCGGCGGCATCTTCACCAAAGCCGCCGACGTTGGCGCCGATCTGGTCGGCAAGGTCGAGGCGGGCATTCCCGAGGACGATCCCCGCAACCCCGCCACGATCGCCGACAATGTCGGCGACAATGTCGGCGATTGCGCCGGCATGGCCGCGGACCTGTTCGAAACCTATGTCGTCACGCTCGGCCTGACGATGGTGTCGCTCGCGTTGCTGCTGCCGCATGCCGACAAGCTGTTCGCGCTGATGTCGCTCCCGCTGCTGGTCGGCGGGGTGTGCATCATCACCTCGATCATCGGCACCTATATGGTGCGCCTCGGCGGCGGCTCGATCATGGGCGCGCTGTACAAGGGATTCTTCACCACCGCGATCCTTTCGATCCCGGCAATCTACGTCGTCACGACCTGGGCGCTGGGCGACTTGAACGCCACGATCGGCGGCACCGCCTTCCTCGATCAGGCCGGCGGCGCGCTGCCCGCCACCGCGGCCGAAGCGGCGACCGGCTGGGATCTGTTCTTCTGCATGATGATCGGCCTCGCCGTCACCGGCTTGCTGGTGTGGATCACCGAATATTACACCGGCACCAACCACCGCCCGGTGCAGACCATCGCCAAGGCATCAGTCACCGGCCACGGCACCAACGTCATCCAGGGTCTCGCCATCAGTCTCGAATCGACCGCGCTGCCGACCCTGGTGATCGTCATCGCGGTGATCGCTTCGTACCAGCTCGCCGGGATCATCGGCGTCGCCTTCGCGGCAACCTCGCTGCTCGCGCTCGCCGGCATGGTGGTGGCGCTCGACGCCTACGGCCCGGTCACCGACAATGCCGGCGGCATCGCCGAGATGTCGGGACTGCCCGACGACGTCCGCACCCGCACCGACGCGCTGGATGCGGTGGGCAACACCACCAAGGCGGTGACCAAGGGCTATGCGATCGGCTCGGCAGCGCTGGCGGCGCTGGTGCTGTTCGGCGCCTACACCTCCGATCTGCACGAGTATTTCGGCAACCTCACCGTCGATTTCTCGCTCAGCAATCCGTACGTGATCGTCGGCCTCTTGCTCGGCGCGATGCTGCCCTTCATCTTCGGTGCGTTCGGGATGACCGCAGTGGGCCGCGCGGCGGGCGCGGTGGTCGAGGAAGTCCGCGGCCAGTTCCGTGACAATCCCGGCATCATGCAGGGCACCGCACGGCCCAATTACGGCCGCACCGTCGATCTCGTCACCCGGGCCGCGATCCGCGAGATGATCGTGCCCTCGCTGCTCCCGGTGCTGAGCCCGATCCTGGTCTATTTCATCATCACCGCGGTTGACGGCCAGGCGCAGTGTTTCGCCACGGTCGGCCCTATGCTGATAGGCGTGATCGTCTCAGGGCTCTTCGTCGCCATCTCGATGACCTCGGGCGGTGGCGCGTGGGACAATGCCAAGAAGTACATCGAAGACGGCAATTACGGCGGCAAGGGCTCCGAGGCACACAAGGCCGCGGTGACCGGCGACACCGTGGGCGATCCCTACAAGGACACCGCCGGGCCGGCCGTGAACCCGATGATCAAGATCACCAACATCGTCGCCCTGCTACTGCTCGCGGCACTAGCAGCACATGCCGGTGTTGCCGGCTGACAGAGCCATCTGACGACGACGGCCCCGTCGGAGCACTCCTCCGGCGGGGCCTTTTTTTATTCAAATGGCCGGCCTCGCTGCTAGCGGAAGCGACGAGTCCGCCGCATGGCGCGCACGCCTCGGCTAATATCATTTGCCAGGTCGACGGGCCTCGCGCTGACTATCTGCTCCATTTTGGGAAAGGTAAGTATATGCGTTCGAGTGTCCCGAAAATTTCAGCGGCGGTGATGATCCTGATCGGATCGACGGCGCTTGGCGGTTGCGCCACGAAGGGTTTCGTCCGGGAGCAGATCGCGACAGTCAACACCCGTATCGACGGGTTGGACGGCCGCCTCAGGACCGTCGAAGGCACCTCGGGCGAAGCGCTCACCCAGGCGCAGGCGGCGGCCGCCCAAGCGCAGCAGAACGGCCAGCGCATCGATCAGATCAACGGCCGGGTCGATGGCCTAGAGCAGCAGATGCAGCAACGGCAGCGCAAGCCGCGCGGCTAAGTGCATCAGCACAATAGGCGCTTGCGTCGGCGAACAGTCCTTTTGAACAAGGTAAGCGTGTTTACAGGACTGTTTCGCTTCGCCCACCGTTCGACTTTGGTCGGGATGCCGGCGCTCGCGCTGATTGCGTCGCAGCCATCGCTTGCTGCAGCGCCCGCCTCGCATCCGCAGAAACACAAGCGCGCGTCGACGTCGCATGCGAAGCATTCTGCCAAACCCGAAGCCGTGCCCGCCACCCCGGATGTCCCGCCGTCCGAGACCGCCAGCCGGGTGATCGCGTGGGTCGCGGCAGCGCATGACAACGGCCGCCTTCCCTATATCGTCATCGACAAGCAGGCCGCGTCGCTTTTCCTCTTTCGAGCGAATGGCGAGCTGGTCGGGCAGGTACCCGTCCTGCTCGGCATGGGCGTCGGCGACGATTCCTCGCCGGGCGTCGGCGCCAAGAGCCTCGCCGAGATCGGCCCGGCCGAGCGGACGACGCCGGCGGGGCGCTTCGTCGCCAAGTTCGGGCGTGCGCTCGGCCATCACAGCGTGCTTTGGGTCGATTATGCGAACTCGGTCGCGCTGCATGCGGTGATCACGACCAACAAGAAAGAACATCGTCTCGCACGGCTGCGGTCGCCGACGGTGGAGGACAACCGCATCAGCTTCGGCTGCATCAATGTCGGCACGGCTTTCTATACGGGAAAAATCCGCCCGCTTTTCAAAAGCAAGGGCGGTGTCGTCTACATCCTGCCCGACACAAAGTCGCTCGACGACGTGTTCCCGCGTTTGCGGATGCTGCCTTACCTGACGACGGATCGCATGACCGCGCCCGATCAGGCGTCGACACACCCACGCCGTCCTGATCGCACAAAGGGGAACTCATGATCACGCTCGCGCTTGCTCTGTTCGCTGCCGCAGACCGGCCGGTGGTGGTGAGCGCGCTGACGACGCGACAGCTTGTCGAGCAATGCCGCGGCAAGGACAAGGATCCCAGCCCTACCTTCTGCACCGGCTATATCATCGGCGCATTCGACACCTTGTCGTTGTCGCACCAGATCTGCCCGCCAGCCGATGGCGCGTCCACCATCCAGGTCGTTTCCGCCGCGCGCAAATATCTGCGCACCAAGGCCAAGAAGTCGACCGATGCACCGTCATTCGTCGTCCGCACCGCCCTGCGCCGCGCCTTCCCCTGCAAGCGAAAATAACCGCGACCTTTCGCTTAGGGCCGCACAGGCGGCTCGGCGATCAGAGTGCGCGAAAGGACGGACAGGCGTTCCGACACCTCGGCGCGCTCTTCCGGCGCCCAACGCTCGACGAACCGCGCGAGGCGAGCGCGATATTGCTCGACGAGGCGCTCGTATGTCGCGCGGCCGGCCTCGGTGGCGATCAACGTCTCGCCGGGAAGGCGCAGTGCAAGGCCATCGGCCGCGAGCTGTTCGCCGATCGCGCTGATCCGCTCGACCGGCAGCGCGTGACGCCCCGCCAGCATGTCGGCGGCGAGCGGCTCCTCCGCGAGGCAGATATGGGCCAGCAGCCACATCGCATCGGGCGCGAGATCGACGCCGCTGCGCTCGGCGATGCGCGCGAGCGTCGACCAGCGATTGTCGCGCGAGGCAAGGCGATCGACGATCACCGTCAGTTCGTCGAGCGAGCTCGGGTCGCGCGGTGCGGCGAAGCTTTCGCCGATCGTCTCGGCGCGCGCGTCGCTCTTGAGCGGCGCTTCCTGGAGCAGCCAGGCGATGGCGAAGGCGAAAGCGGCGATCACCGCGGCCGACAGATAGACCGGATGCAGCGCGGCGGTGAACGCTTCGAGATAGGCGTCGCGCATACCGGGCGGCAGCGCGGCGATCACGGCTGGATCGGTCGCCGCCGGCAGCGCCGCCCCGCGCGGCATGTGCGCGGCAAGCTGCGCCGCCAGGCTCCCGGCGAAGATCGCGCCGAACAGCGAGACGCCGACCGAACCGCCGGTCGATCGGAACAGCGTCGTCCCCGAGGTTGCGACGCCGAGATTGCGGTAATCGACGCTGTTCTGCACCGCCAGCACCAGCACCTGCATCACCATGCCGAGCCCGAGCCCGAGCACGAGCATATAACCGGAAGCAGCCCAGGTGCTGCTCTCGGTCGTCAACGTCGACAGCAGAAACAGGCCAAGCGTCATCACCGCGGTGCCGATAATCGGAAATACTCGGTAGCGGCCGGTGCGACTGATGATCTGGCCGCTGGTAATCGACGTCAGCAGCACGCCGCCCATCATTGGCGTCAGTTGCAGGCCCGCGGTTGACGGCGACACCGCCTTCACGACCTGCAGATAGAGCGGCATGTACGTCACCGATCCGAACATCGCGAGCCCGACGATGAACCCCACCGCGCAGGCGATGACGAAGGTGCGGTTGGCGAACAGCGGCAGCGGCAACATCGGCTCGGCGGCGCGATGCTCGACCGCCACGAACCCGGCGAGTGCAAGGATCGAGACCACCCCCATCGCAATGATCTCCGGCGATCCCCAGGGCAGGGTATGCCCGCCGAGGCTGGTGAACAGCACGATCCCCGTCAGCGCGACTGCCATCAGCAATGCGCCGGCAACGTCGATCTTCGGCCGCCCGCGCGCCGCCGGCGCGGTGAACGCCCAGCCGATCACCACGACAGCGAGCAGTCCCAGCGGCAGATTGATGTAGAAGATCCAGCGCCACGACAGATGCTCGACGAAGAACCCACCGATCAGCGGCCCGAGCACCGTCGACAGCCCGAACACCGCACCGAAATAGCCCTGATAGCGCCCGCGTTCGCGCGGCCCGATAATGTCGCCGATCGCCGCCATCGTCGTCACCATCAGCCCGCCGCCGCCGAGCCCCTGGATCGCGCGGAAGGCGATCAGCTCGCCCATCGATCGGCTGAGCCCGCACAGCGCCGATCCCGCGAGGAACAGCAGGATCGCGCTCTGCAGCACGATCTTGCGCCCGAACAGGTCGCCCAATTTTCCGTAAAGTGGGGTGACGATCGTCGTCGCCAGCATGTACGCGGTGACGATCCACGACAGATGTTCGAGCCCGCCAAGCTCGCCGACGATCGTCGGCAGCGCGGTGGAGACGATCGTCTGATCGAGCGACGCGAGCAGCATCACCAGCATCAACGCGGCGAAGATCACGCGCACCGGCTGTTCCGCGGCAGAAGGGGCCGAGGCCACGCTGCTGGTGCTGTCGTTCAAGAAACCTCCCGCCGGCTGGACGGGAGAGAAAACCGGGCCGATCGCGGATCGTTCCGCCACCGGCCCGAAATCAGGATTGGATCAGCGCTTGCCGCGCTTCGTGCCGAGGCCGATCTTCTTGGCCAGGCTGCGACGCTGCTCGGCATAGTTGGGCGCAACCATCGGATAATCGGCGGGCAATTTCCATTTCGCGCGGTAATCCTCGGGCGTCATCTGATAATGCGTCATCAAATGGCGCTTGAGCATCTTCAGCTTCTTGCCATCTTCGAGGCAGACAATGTAGTCGGGCTTGATCGATGCACGGATCGAGACCGCCGGCTCCTGCGGCGCGGCAGGTTCTTCGATCGGCGAACCAAGTCCGGCGAGCGCACCGTGGACGTTGTGAATGAGAAGCGGCAGATCGGACACCGCCACGCTATTGTTGCTGACATGAGCGGCGACAATATCCGCAGTCAGCGTAATCAGCGTTTCCTGCATATCGGTGGCGTTGTCCATCTTGATCCTTTCAGTGCGACATTATTGAGCGACCCCTGTCACGGGCGCACCTATCGGATCAGCCATTGTAAAACGCAAGAACTAATCCGGCATTTGCCAGTCAAAGATCAGGAAAGAATTGCCTGAAAGGTCTGCGCATCGAATAACTTGTCGTTACGCCCCCGGTAATAATCACGACGCTCGCCGATTTTATCAAATCCAGCAAGGCGATAGAGCTGGATGGCGTCATTGCCCGCGCGCACCTCCAGATGCATCCGCGTTACCTTGCGCAAGTGCGCCTCCGCCATCGCCGAGCGCAACAATTGTCGCCCCACACCGCGACGCCGCATCGTCGGCCGCACCGCGAGCAATAGCAGTTCGGCTTCGTCGAGCACCGCCCGCGTCATCGCGAAGCCTGCCGGCTCGCCGTCCGCCTCGGCAATCGTCAGCCACACGCCCGGCATCGCCAGCACGCCGGTAACCTGGCTCGGCGTCCATGCTTCACCGAAACGCGCATCGAACGCCTCGCGCATCACCGTGTCGACGGCACCGAGATCGGCTATCCCGCCCGGGCGCAGCACGGTCATGCTGACCGACGCACTCATAAAGCAGGCGCCGCCATCGGCTTGGCGTCGGGCGCGCGGCCGTAGATCGGTCGCGGCGGCAATTGCGTCAGCGCCGGCGGGAGCAACAGGGCGTCGGCGGCGCGCGGCAGCGCGGGCCCGAGATTGCACGGCCCGTCAAGCTCTTCCATCCATCGCACCCCGCTGCCCAATGCAGGCCTGGCGTCCAACGCGGCGAGCGCGGTCGCCGGCGGCAACGAAGCGAGCGGCGCGAGCGCGGCGAGCGGCGAGGCGGCATAGGGCTGCATGAACAGCTCGCCATGCCCGCCTTCCATGACGACGGCAAGCGTCTCCAGATCGGGATGCGCGGCAAAACCCGCGGCGGCGATCAGCGCCGTCGAGGTGTAGCCGGAAACCGGCACGCCCCAGGCCAGCCCCAGCGCCAGCGCCGCGGCGATCCCCACCCGCACGCCAGTGAAACTCCCCGGCCCGCAATCGACCAGCACCGCTTCGGCGCGGCCGCCCTCTGGGAGGTAGGCGATCATCGGCAGCAACCGCTCGGCATGACCGCGATTGACTACCTCGTGCCGCGCAGAAACCACCGCGCCGTCCTCGATCAACGCGACCGAGCAGGCGGCGGTCGCCGTGTCGATGACGAGCGTGCGCACCCCTGCCCCGACGCGTCAGGCGATCTGGTTGAAGCGATCGAACTCGGGTCGCGGCAGCCGCCCGAAGATCGTTTCCGGATCGCCGTGGCCGAGCGTCGAGATGAAGTTCGACTTCACATGCGGCTGATCGCCGAAGAACGCGGCATCGACCTTGGCATTGTCGAACCCCGACATCGGCCCGGTATCGAGCCCGATCGCGCGCGCGGCGATGATGAAATACGCGCCCTGCAGCGACGAATTGCGGAACGCGTTGGCCTTGCGCAGCGCCTCGTCACCTTCGAACCAGCTTTTGGCGTCGGCGTGCGGAAACAGCCACGGCAATTGCTCGTGGAAATTCTCGTCCATGCCGATGATAACGGTGGCGGGTGCTTTCCTGATCTTCTCGGCATTCTTCTCGCTGGCGAGATCGGCGAGCTTGTCCTTCGCCGTCTGGCTCATGCACCACACGAAGCGCGCGGGCTGCTGGTTGGCCGATGTCGGCCCCATCTTGAGCAGATCGTAGATCGCCCGGACGTCGGCTTCGGTGACGGGCTGATCAGTATAGCCGTTATAGGTTCGCGCCGTGCGAAAGATCGTGTCGAGCGCGGCGTCGGAGAGCTTTTCGCCCATGAAATAAGTCCCTTGCTATTTGGGAGCGCGATCAGACCGCGCGGACTTCGGTGACTTCGGGCACGTAATATTTGAGCAATTGCTCGATGCCGTTCTTCAGCGTCGCGACCGACGACGGGCAGCCCGCGCACGCGCCCTGCATCTTGAGATAGACCTTGCCCTTGTCGAACCCGCGATAGACGATGTCGCCGCCGTCATTGGCGACCGCCGGGCGCACCCGCGTATCGATCAGGTCCTTGATCTGGACGATGATGTCCTCGTCAGCGGGATCGTCGGCAAACGCTTCTTCTTCTACCGGCACCGAGAAGCCCGCGGCCGTGCCCGGCATGAACAGCGGCATATTGGCTGAGAAATGATCGAGCAGCAGCGTCAGCACATCGGGCTTGAGCACATTCCAGTCGACACCCTGCGCCGCCGTCACCGAGATGAAGTCGCGACCGAAAAACACGCCCGTCACGTCGCCAAGCGCGAACATCGCGGTCGCCAGCGGCGAGGCTTCAGCCTCTTCGGGGCTCGCGAAGTCGCGCGTACCGGCTTCCATTACCGTGCGGCCGGGCAGGAATTTGAGCGTCGCCGGATTGGGCGTCGGTTCGGTCTCGATCAGCATGGGCCCCATGTGGCGGGAGCAACGGGTGGGATCAAGAGTAGGATTTGATCACCCCCGATACAGCGCATCCAGCCGATCGCCATAAACCTCGCGCAGAACATGCCGCCTGATCTTGAGCGATGGGGTGAGTTGCTGATTTTCGATCGAGAACGGCTCGTCGGCAATGATGAACCGCCGCACGCGCTCGATCTGCGACAGGTCGGCATTGACCCGCTCGACCGCCTTGCCGAGCGCTGCGCGATAATCGTGGTTCTGCGCCAGTGAGGCGAAGTTGCACGGATCGCCGTTCTTTGCGCACCATTCCGCCGTCCATTCGGGGTCGGGCACGAGTGCGGCGACCATATACGGCTTGCGATCACCCCAGATCATCGCCTGCATGATCTGCGGCTGCAGCGTCAGCATGCCCTCGACCTTCTGTGGCGCGACATTGTCGCCCTTGTCGTTGACGATGATGTCCTTCTTGCGATCGGTGATCTTGATCCGGCCCTTGTCATCGATCAGTCCAATGTCGCCAGTGTGCAGCCAGCCCTCCTTCAAAACCCGCTCGGTCTCGGCTTCGTTGCGCCAGTAACCGTGCATGACGAGTTCGCCGCGAACGAGGATTTCGCCATCCTCGGCGATCCGCACCTTGGTATTCGGCAGCGGCGGCCCCACGGTATCCATACGCAACCCCGCCGACGGACGATTGCACGAGATCACCGGCGCTGCCTCGGTTTGGCCGTACCCCTGCAAGAATGTCAGCCCGAGCGATTGGAAGAAGATGCCGATCTCGGGATTGAGCGGCGCCCCGCCCGACACCATCGCCTTCATCCGCCCGCCGAACCGTTTCGCGATCTTGGGCTTCAACGTCCGGTCGAGCAGCACCTTCAGCGGAAGATCCGTAAGCTTCTTGCGCCCCTCGTAATCGCGCGCGCCGACCTCCTGCGCCTTGTCGAGCAGCCACGCGGCCATCCCGCCTTGCTTCTCGATCGCCTTCGAGATGCGCGTTCTGAGCACCTCGAACAGTCGCGGCACGACGACCATGATCGTCGGCTTGGTCTCCTCGATGTTCGAGGCGAGCTTTTCGAGACCTTCGGCGTAATAGATCTGCGCGCCGAGCCCGATCGGGAAATGCTGCCCGCCGGTATGCTCATAAGCGTGGCTGAGCGGCAGGAACGACAGGAACACCTCGTCCTCCCATCCGAAATCCTCGGCGATCACCGCAGTGCACCCGGCGACATTGTGCAGGATCGCGCCGTGATGCTGCATCACCCCGCGCGGCGCGCCGCCGGTGCCGCTGGTGTAGATGATGCAGGCAAGGTCGTCGCGGCCGAAATCGGCCTCCAGCGCGACCGCTTCCGGCTCCGACGGGTGGCGATTGATCAGCGTCCGCCAGTCGTGAAACGCGACGTCGCCCGATTGCGCGAACCGCATTTCCTCGATGCCGATCACGATCTGCGCGGTCGAGGCGCGCATCACCGCGGGCATCAGCGTCCTGGCGAGCTTTGCGGTCGACACGATCACCGCGCGCGCGCCCGAATTCTCGATAATGTGCGCGTGATCGCGCTCGGTATTGGTCGTGTAGGTCGGCACCGTCACGCAGCCCGCGGCCATGATCGCAAGGTCGCTGATGC
Source organism: Sphingomonas sp. (assembly GCA_051954635.1). GTDB lineage: Bacteria > Pseudomonadota > Alphaproteobacteria > Sphingomonadales > Sphingomonadaceae > Sphingomonas. Next base: position 11,185 of record JBQCHO010000098.1, read on the forward strand.
ACCATTCGGGACGGTTCTCGGCGACCAGCATCACGCGGTCGCCGCGCTTCAGCCCGATCTGCTTGAGCGCGGTCGCCAGCGCCGCGACGTCGCGCGCCGCCCGTGCCCAACTCGTCGAGACCCAGCGGTTGCCCTGCTTGTGCCACAGGAACGGCTTGTCGCCGCCTTCGCTCGCGCGGGCGAAGAACATGGTCACGAGATTGGGGAAATGCTCGAGGCTGCGCAAACGACTCTCCTGAATGGGCGCCGGATGATCCGGTTCTGGCGCGAGCGTAACGACGATTGCCCTGCTGGCAAGACGCTACGTCAACCGGCCCCGATCGCGTCTTCCAGCCGCGCGAAACCGTCGCGCCGCAACCGCTCGGCAAGGCCCGTCGCGATCCGCCCGGCGAGGCCGGGGCCTTCATAGACCAAAGCCGTGTAGAGCTGGACCAGGCTCGCGCCCGCGCGGATGCGGGCATAGGCCTCGTCGGCGTCGCCGATCCCGCCGACCGAAACGAGCGGCAGCGTCGCACCCGTCGCCGCGCGGAAATCCGCCAGCCGTTGCCGCGATAGCGTCTTGAGCGGCGCCCCCGACAGCCCCCCCGCCTCGCCGGCATTGGCCGAACGCAAGCCGGGTCGCGAGATCGTCGTGTTGGCGACGATCAATGCATCGACGTGATTGTCGATCGCCGTACGCGCGATGTCGTCGATCGCCGCCGGCTCGAGATCGGGCGCAACCTTGAGGAACAGCGGCGTCGACGCCCGCGCTGCATCGCAGGCCGCGAGCAATTCGGCGAGCGCAGCGCCATGCTGCAGATCGCGCAAGCCGGGCGTGTTGGGCGAACTGATGTTGATCGTCACGTAATCGGCGACCTTGGCCGCCTTCGTCACGCCGATCCGGTAATCGGCGATGCGATCCGCGCTGTCCTTGTTCGCGCCGACATTGACGCCCAACACCCCGCGCCGCCGCGCTCGCGTAATCCGCGGCAATGCCGCCTCCAGCCCGCCATTGTTGAACCCCATGCGGTTGATCACCGCGCGGTCCTCGATCAGCCGGAACAGCCGCGGCTTGGGGTTGCCCGGCTGCGGCCGCGGCGTCAGCGTGCCGACCTCGACCGCACCGAAGCCGAGCGCGAGGAATCCCGCCACCGCGCGTGCATCCTTGTCCGCGCCCGCCGCCAGCCCGATCGGGTTGGTGAAGGTCAGCCCCGCCACCTCGCTCGCCAAGATCCGATCGCTCGCCCCTGCCCCGAACGGCGTCCGGGCGCGGCCCCACGCTGCGAGCATGTCGATCGTCAGGCCATGCGCCCGCTCGGCATCGAGGCGGAAAAGCGCGCGGTGGAGCAGGTCGTCGTTCATCGCGAACGCCCTTCGCACCATCGACGGTCGACGTCAAAACTACGTATTTTCCCTGACCGAAGAAGTGCCTGTCCCACCCCGGGATTCGTCGAATCTATCCAATACAGAGGAGAGATTCTTGCGTAGTTCGGAGTTGCGACCCGAGGACTCCTCGATTCAATCGAGGGTTCCTACACTTACGGCCCGGCTACTTAGGTGGCCGGGCCGCTTTTATTCGCGCCCGATGTCCTGTAACATCCGATGTCCGTCAACACGGGGGCAAAGCTGTGCCGGACGTCAGGCTCGACTATGCGGTGCCGAGCAAGGAGCTCGCTGAATACATCAGCTTGTTTTATTTATTCGAAGCCGACGTGCCGATGTTCGAAGACACCGAACGGGCAGACAGGGCGCAGATCCGCTTTCGGTTGAACGCGCGCGATGCCGAATATCATTTCCCCGACGGATCGGTGCAGCATGCCCGCGGCATCCATGTGCTGGGCCCCACCACCGGCGCGGTGAAGGTGCGCGCCGAAGGCCCGGTGCGCGTGTTCGGCGCGGGCATCACGCCGTGCGGGTGGCAGGCGCTGATCGGCGCCGCCGCTTCGACGATGGTCAACCGCGTGTTCAGCGCCGACGAGCTGTTCGGCGATTCGTTCGACGGCACCATCGCCGAGCTTGCGGCCGAAACAGACATTCACGCGATGGCGGGAATTGCCGGCAACTTGATCGGCAAACTGATCGACCGCACCGACTACGGCGCGCTCGATTTCGTGCATGCCGTCGATGCCTGGCTGACCTCCAGCGATTCGCCCAATCTCGATGAGCTCGTCGCCGCAACGAAGCTCTCGCGCCGCCAGGTCGAGCGCAAATGCAACGCGCTCTACGGCGCCCCGCCGAAACTGCTCGCGCGCAAATATCGCGCCCTGCGCGCCGCCGTCGCGCTCGCCTCTGGCGAGGAATCGCTCGATCAGGTGATCGATCGCGGCTTCTACGACCAGTCGCATCTGATCCGCGAGATCAAGCAGTTCACCGGACTCACCCCGCGCCAGATCAAGGCCGATCCGCCCTTGCTCTCGCGCCTCACCATCGCGCAGCGCCATGCGCTCGGCGGGCAAGTCGATCCTCTGATCAGCGACACCTGATGGGGTTGACGCGTAAGCCTCGCGCGCCCATCTGCCCAATCAGACTGAAGTCGTCCGATTAGGAACTATGCGTCTTTCGAGCCTCGCCGATTACGCGGTCGTCATGTTGACCGCCACCGCGCGCCACTGCGGCGCGCGCGGTCGCCTGAATGCGACGCTGCTCGCCGAACAGACCGCGCTTCCTCTTCCCACCGTCCAGAAACTCGTCAGCCGCCTCTCCGCCGCCGGCCTGATCGAAACCGTCCGCGGCACTGGCGGCGGCCTGCGGCTCGCCCGCCCGCCCGCAACGATCAGCCTCGCCGACATCGTCGAGGCAGTCGAAGGCCCGATCGCGATGACCGCGTGCGTCGATCACGGCGCCCACGATTGCACCATCGAGCACGTCTGCTGCGTCAAACCGCACTGGACGGTGGTCAACGATGCGGTAAGGGGCGCGCTCGCCGGCGTCTCGCTCGCCTCGCTCACCACCCCGCCGATCACCCCAGCTTTAGGAATGCCGCATGGCCACGCGTAACGCCGAGGCGCTCGCCGCCGCCAACAAGAAGTACGAATGGGGCTTCTCCTCGGATATCGAGCAGGACTTCGCGCCAAAGGGGCTGAGCGAAGACACGGTGCGCTTCATCTCGGCCAAGAAGGGCGAGCCCGAATGGATGCTCGACTGGCGGCTCAAGGCCTATCGCCTCTGGCTGACGATGACGCCGCCCGATTGGGCGAAGCTCAACGTGCCGCCGATCGATTATCAAGACGCCTATTATTACGCCGAGCCCAAGGCCAAGCCCAAGCTCGACAGCCTCGACGAGGTCGATCCCGAGATCCTGCGCGTCTACGAAAAGCTCGGCATCCCGATCGAGGAGCAGAAGGTGCTCGCCGGCGTCGAGGGCGCGCGCAAGGTCGCGGTCGACGCGGTGTTCGACAGCGTGTCGGTGGCGACCACCTTCCGCAAGGAACTCGAAGCCGCCGGCGTCATCTTCCGCTCGATCAGCGAGGCGATCAAGGAATATCCCGATCTCGTCCGCAAATGGCTTGGCAAGGTCGTCCCGCAGCACGACAATTACTTCGCCGCGCTCAACAGCGCGGTCTTCTCCGACGGCACCTTCGTCTATGTGCCCGAGGGCGTGCGCTGCCCGATGGAGCTCAGCACCTATTTCCGCATCAA
>JBQCHO010000099.1:0-5830 GCA_051954635.1 Sphingomonas sp.
CACGCGTCGGCGAGGCGCGCGAGCAGCCGCGCATCGGCGTGCGGATCGTGATCGGCGATGACGAGATCGGGCACCCGCACCCGCGCGTCGGCGAGCGACAGGCCGGGGGTGAGGCCCAACACGGTGGCCACCGCATCGATCGCGACCAGCCGCATCGCGCCGCGTTGCTTTTCGATCAGGGCGAGGGGCTGAGGTTCACCTCCCTCTACGTCATCCCCGCGAAGGCGGGGATCCATCTTCCCGCCGTCGTTCTTGGAGGCAGGTAACGGAGATGGGTCCCCGCTTCCGCGGGGATGACGGCAAGACTCGCGTGCCGATGACCGCGCGGTCTCAGCCCCAAGCCGCAGCCGGTCGGTGCTCAGCCAGGGGAACCACGCCGCCAGATAACGGCGCGGCGGCGTCGGCGAGGGTGCGCGCGTCACGGTTCCACTCCACATGCCAGGCGAGGCCCTCGGGGCCGCCGCGCTGGCGGGTCAGTTCGAGATCGAAGGCCGGATGACCGGGAACGCCGGTATCCAGCGCCAGCGAGGGGGCGGCGGCGACCCGCCAGCGAGTCTGCGCCGCGCTCGGGCTCGGCTCGGCGGCGATGCGCAGCAACAGCGCGGTGACCCCCGAGGCCTCCGCCGCCACCGCCAGCCGCCGAGTCGCGGTGAGATCGAGCGGGCGCGGTTGCCGCCACAATTCGATCACCGCCACGCCGACCGCGGTGCAGCGCACCACGTCGGCCGCCGCGCGCAGCAGATCGAGCGGGCTCCCGGGGACACCGAGCACCAACCGCGCCGGATCGAGCCCGAGCTCGGCGAGCCCCGGCCCGTGCAACGCCGCGCGGCCCTGCGCCTCGCCCTCGCGCAGCCACACCACCGGGCCGTCACGCGCCATGATCGTGGCGAGCAGCGCCGCGAATCCGGTCGCCGCGCCGGCATCCTCGATCGCCGCGGCATAGGCCTCATGCAGCCGGCCGAGCGCCATCCCGCCTCCCAGCGCCGCGTCGATCCCGGCATGGCCGGTCGCCGCGCGCACCGCCTCGCTCGTCGGCCGCTGGCGTTCGAGGCGCGCGATGCGGCGTCTGAGCGCCGCCAGTGAAGAGGGGGCAATATGAGTCATAGTTCCTGATTTGTTCCAAAATGCTCTTGGTGTTTTGGAGAGTCAAGCGGCGTAAATCAGAACGTCGTGCAGGAGACTTGAACGTCGAAATCAGGCTTGAGAATCGCGCGCAAACGAAAGAGGGCGCCCCCGCGGGGACGCCCTCTCGAAACCATTTCGGAAACCGCTGTTTCCGAAGCGACTTAGTTCATGTTGTCGGCAACCGCGTCGGCGTTGTCGCGGACGTTGTCGGCAGCGTCGTGCATGTTGTCAGCCGCGTTGTCGAGCTGGTCCGAAGCCATCGCATTCGACGTGTTGTCGGCCATCGCCGACATGTTGTCAGCGGTCGCGTCCATGTTGTCGGCAACCATGTCACCGTTGTTCTCAACGGCAGCCGCTTCAGGCGACTTGTTGCACGCGGCCAGGGTCATCAGGCCGGCGGCAGCGACGACAAAGGCAATCTTCTTCATCAATTTGCTCCCAAGCAATAACGTTCGCGGCCGACCCGATCGCCGTCGCGAGGGACTCGCCAATAACGGTTGTTGCACCTGCGTCAACCGCCAATTCATCTGGCAGACAGGTTTTGGGACGGAAATCCGGGGATTGTTGCGCGGCGGCACAGTCCCGGGTTTGCCTTCGCGCGCGCGTGCTCCTATGTGGCGGCTGACCACGAAATCATCGTCCAATCCAGCCTTTTTGGGAGCATTCCCGGCCATGGCCGTCCAATATAGCTATGTGATGAAGGGTCTGACCAAGACCTTCCCGGGCGCAAGCAAGCCCGTTCTCAACAACATCCATCTGCAATTTCTGCCCGACGCCAAGATCGCGATCATCGGCCCCAACGGCTCTGGCAAGTCGACGCTGATGAAGATCATGGGCGGAATCGATCCCGATTTCACCGGCGAGGCCTGGGCGGCCGAGGGGGTCAAGGTCGGCTATCTGCCGCAGGAGCCGCAGCTCGATCCGAACAAGACGGTGATGGAGAATGTGCGCGAGGGCGCGGGCCCAGTCGCCGGCATGGTCGAGCGCTTCAACGCGATCTCGGCCGAAATGGGCGATCCCAAGGACGACACCGATTTCGACGCGCTGATGGAGGAGATGGGTGATCTCCAGACCAAGATCGACGCGGTCGACGGTTGGGCGCTCGACAGCCAACTCGAACAGGCGATGGAAGCGCTGCGCTGCCCGCCGGGTGATTCGCCCGTCACCAACCTCTCGGGCGGCGAAAAGCGTCGCGTCGCCTTGTGCAAGCTGCTGCTGGAGAAGCCCGACATCCTACTGCTCGACGAGCCGACCAACCACTTGGACGCCGAAAGCGTGCAGTGGCTGGAGAATTTCCTCAAGGAATATACCGGCAACGTCATCCTGGTGACGCACGATCGCTACTTCCTCGATAACGTCGTCAATTGGGTGCTCGAGCTCGATCGTGGGCGCTATTACACCTACGAGTCGAATTATTCGGGCTATCTCGAGAAGAAGTCGAAGCGGCTCGAGCAGGAAGAGCGCGAGGAAGCCGGTCGCCAGAAGGCTATCCGCGACGAGCTCGAATGGATGCGCCAGACTCCCAAGGCGCGCCAGACCAAGTCCAAGGCGCGCATCCGTGCGTTCGACGAGCTGGTCGAGCGCCAAGAGAATCGCGCGGTCGGCAAGGCGCAGATCCTCATCCAAATTCCCGAGCGTCTCGGCAACAACGTGATCGAGGCGAAGGGGCTGTCGAAAGCCTATGGCGACAAATTGCTGTTCGAGGATCTGAACTTCAACCTGCCGCCGGGCGGCATTGTCGGCGTTATCGGCCCCAACGGCGCGGGCAAGTCGACGCTGTTCAAGCTGATCACCGGGCAGGAGCAGCCCGATGGCGGCGAGATCAAGGTCGGCTCGACGGTCAAGCTCGGCTATGTCGATCAGAGCCGCGACGACCTCAATCCTGCCAACAACGTCTGGGAGGAAATCTCCGACAAGCTCGAAGTATTCCGCTTCGGCAAGCAGGAGCTCGGCACGCGGGCCTATGTCGGCGCGTTCAACTTCAAGGGCCAGGACCAGCAGAAGAATGTCGGCCAGCTCTCGGGCGGTGAACGCAACCGCGTCCACATCGCCAAGATGCTCAAGCAGGGCGGCAACGTGCTGCTGCTCGACGAACCGACCAACGATCTCGACGTCGAGACGCTGCGCGCGCTCGAAGAGGCGCTGGAGAGCTTCGCCGGCTGCGCGGTGGTGATCAGCCACGACCGCTTCTTCCTCGACCGGCTGTGCACGCACATCCTTGCGTTCGAGGGCGACAGCCACGTCGAGTGGTTCGAGGGCAATTTCGAGAGTTATGAGGAAGACAAGCGCCGCCGCCTCGGCGATGCCGCAGACCGCCCGACGCGGCTTGCCTACAAGAAGCTGACGCGCTGATCGTCAGGGACCGCGGCGGCCGATGCCGCCGCGCGTTACCCCCCGAAGCGCTTGTTGAAGCCCTTCCAGCCGGCATCTTCGGCGGGCTGGACGTCGACCGCCTCGACCCGCGCCAGCCGCGGGCCCTGGTGACAGGCCTCGACCAAGGTCGCCATTTCCTCCTCGCCGCCGGTCGCCAGGATTTCGACCGCGCTGCCGTTCATCGTGCGGACCCAGCCGCGCACGCCGAGATCGCGAGCCGCGCCCATCGTCCAGTTGCGATAGCCGACGCCCTGAACCCGCCCCGACACCACGATACGCTGTGTAACCGTCATTTCGCTTGCTACCCGTCTTGAACGCGACCGGGACGCCCCCGGCCCGTGGCACCGACGCTAGCCGGATACGACGAGCGGACGGAGAGGGCGGGTAAGCGGTTCGTCGCGGCTGAAGGGGCGTTGGGCGTCAGCCGAGCCGTGACGGCGACGAACCGCGCATCAACGTACACGCTTGACGAACATTTCGCCGTCGCGGCGCTCGGTCTGGAAGTTGGGCACCGACTCGATCAGGTCGGACAGGCGCGAAAAACCATAGTTGCGCGCGTCGAAGCTCGATCGATTGCCGGCGCGGCGACCGAGCTCGGACAGGCTGACGAAGCCGCGCTCGTCGCGCTTGGCGGCGTTATAGGCGTCGATGAGGAGGCGGATCAGTTCGGCATCGATCGGTTCGCTCTTGCCGCGCGGTTCCTCGGCGCGCGCGGGGGAGGGCGTCGGCGCGGGTTTTTCGGGTTCTGCCTTGTTGGTCAGCGCGGCGACGTCGATGAAGCGCGTGCAGGCCTGCTTGAACGCCTCGGGCGTCTTGGCGCCGCCGAAGCCATAGACGGGCACGCCGTCCTGCCGGATGCGCATCGCCAGCGGCATGAAATCGCTGTCCGACGACATGATGCCGAAGCCGTCGATCCGCCCGCGGAACAAGAGGTCCATCGCGTCGATCGTCATCTTCATGTCGGTCGCGTTCTTGCCCTTGGTGAGATCGAACTGCTGGTGCGGCTCGATCCCGTGCTTGAGCGTCAGGTCGGCCCAGCTCTTGAGCGATTGCTTGCGCCAATTGCCGTAGATGCGCCGCACATTGACGGTGCCGAGCTCGGCAAGCACCGTCAGCACCGGATCGAGCGCATTGGGCGACGCATTGTCGGCGTCGATCAACAGCGCGACGTTGCGGGTTTCGTCATGACCATTCATCGTCCTGCTCCTTCACGCTGTGGCGGGGGCGCGGTAGCAGCGACGGGCCGTGCAGGCCAGCGCCCGAACATGGCGGCCCGTCGTTCGCTGCGCCCGGAAAAACGGCAGTGAAGTGGAGAAAGTGGAGACCGTCGCGCGGTTTTGCCGCCTGTTGCGCCGGCGAAGCGTCCGGTCGTCAACACGACGCGCCATGCCGGCACCATGCGCGCGACAATGGCGCGACACAGAAGCGACAGGCACGCGACAGCTTCGCGCGGGTGCGCGCCCGGATCGCGCCGATCGCGCGTCTGGTGCGCGACGGCGACGAGCGAGGGTAGGATAGGGATAGGATGCTGTTCCATCGCAAAGGATAGATCAGAAGAAATCCAACATTGGAAGGGCGCGCGTCTCCTGTGTGCGGAGAGGCGTCTATCGGGATCTCACGAACGGCGGGAATGACTGCCGTTGGGCTGGTTGCGGAATGGCGGGTCTCGGGGAATTTTTCTGTGGAAGTGGCCATTGTATATCAGGCCACAGTCGAGTCCGGTATTGTCGAGCTCCTGCAAAGAGCGGTTATATTCCGGGCAGGTACGGAAACGATCTATCAGGCGGCGCGCAAGGCTCCGAGTAGCACATCCATACGATCGCTGAGCGCAGTAGCGCGCTCGCCGAGTTGGAGAGCAAGCTCGTTTGCGTCCGTCGCCACCGCCTGGTGATCATTGACGATCTCGCTCAGCGTGCGGCTGCGGTTGTCGGTTTCGGTGACTCGGGCGAGAACTGCTTCGGCATGTGTGGCTATCGCTTCGGTCGCGCTGTGCTGCTGCTCGACTCCTGCCGCGATCGCTGCGCTATTGGTAGTGATCGTGCCGACATGACCGATAGCCGCGACAATGCGGTCGGCAAACGCAGCTGCGGCGTCGACGATGCCGCCCAGCTTGCCAGCGATCTCATCCGCGGCACATGCGGTTGCGTCTGCCATCTGCTTCATCTCGCTTGCGACGACGCCGAAGCCGCGACCGGCCTCGCCGCTGAGTGCCGCTTCGATCGTGGCGTTGAGAGCGAGGAGATTGCTTCTTTGCGCGAGTTCGCTGACCAAGCCGAGAATGTCGCGGGCAGAGTCAACTTCTTCGGTCAGTGTCTCGATTGCCGGACCGAGG
>JBQCHO010000100.1:0-35146 GCA_051954635.1 Sphingomonas sp.
GCGGCCTTGGCGGCGGCTTCGATCGCGGTGCCACCCTTGACCTTGGCGACCAGCGCATTGGCGGCCGCCTGATCGGCGACGACGACCTGCTTGATCGTGCGCTTCTCGGTCGGCGCGAAGCGGGCGGCCTGGGCCTGGTAGGCTTGCGCGATCTCGGCGTCGGTGGGGGTTGCTTGCGCCTTCACGGAGTCGGGCGTGACGATCGCATAGCGGATGACCCGGCGCTCGGGCACCGTGTAACGGTCGATATGATGCTGGTACCAGCCGGCCAGCTCCTGCTCGGTCGGCGCGGGGCCGGCGGGCATCTGCTTGGTCGGGATGAAGCCGATCGCGCCCGACCGCTTTTCGAGCAGCAACGAGGCGTAGGGGAGCGCCAGCTTCGCCGGCACCTGATTGGCGCCCTGCGTCGGGCCGGTAAGCATCTGCGCGTACAGGCTCTGGCGGAGCTGCGCACGCACCGCGCCGTCGGTCAGCCGCTGCTGTTGGAGCAATTGCTGATAAAGCGCGGGATCGAACTTGCCGTTCGGGCCCTGCAGGCCGGGAACGCTGGCGATCTGGCCGTCGACAGCCTTCTTGCTGACCGCCATGCCCTGCTTCTCGGCGAATTTCTCGAGCGCGAGCGAGTTGATCAGCCGATCGACCGTTGCATCGAACCCGCCGCCCTGAATGAATTCCGCGGTGGTCAGCTGCGGGTTTTGCTGGCGGTAGGCGTTGACCTCGTTCTGAACCTCGGTCTTGAGATCCTCGGTCGAGATCTTGGTGCCGCCCACCGTCGCGATCGTATCGCTGCCGGTCGCCTTTCCGCCACCGCCGCCAAAGTTGGTGATGCCGCCCGCCGCGAAAGCGAGCGCGATCACCACGAGCGCGATCATGGTGACGATCACCCCGACCTTGGAATGGGTAAGACGGCGGAGGAAGGAAAGCATGGCACCCGTTCTGTCATGAAAAGAGCGCGCCCGCTTTAGGGGGGTGAAGCGGCGGCATCAAGCTTGTGTGCGCCAGCACCTCGGCTAAGCAGGCGCCAACGACAAAAATGGGGAAGGAATCGGTATGACGCGGCGCAAGCTGGTGGTCGGCAACTGGAAGATGAACGGGCTGCGACGCGACCTCGGCGAGATCAGAGAAATCGCCAATGCAGCGGCGGTGCATGGCGGCGTCGATGTAGCGGTCTGCCCGCCCTTCACCTTGATCGCCGATGCCGTGGCGACGGCGCCGGGGCTGGTTATCGGCGCGCAGGATTGCCATGCCGCCGATTCGGGACCGCATACCGGCAACATCTCGGCGCCGATGCTGGTCGAGGCGGGTGCGCGGACCGTGATCGTGGGGCATAGCGAGCGCCGCGCCGACCAGTTCGAGACCAGCCAGGATGCTTGGGCCAAAGCCGCCGCCGCGCGCCGCCACGGCCTCCACGTCATCGTCTGCTGCGGCGAAACCGAGGCGGAGCACGACGCCGGTCGCGCCGAGCGCGTCGTCCAGGCGCAGATCGAGAAATCAGTGCCCGACGAAGCGGCGCCCGACTGGTTCACGCTCGCCTACGAGCCGCGGTGGGCGATCGGCACAGGGCGGACGCCGTCCGTGGAGGCGATCAATGCGATGCACGCGATCGCGCGGGCCAAGCTGAAGCAGCTCGTCGGCGAGGACGCCGCACGCGGCATCCGCATCCTCTACGGCGGATCGGTGACGGGGGCGAACGCGCGCGACATCTTCGCCGCGAGCGACGTCGACGGCGGCTTGATCGGGGGCGCCAGCCTGACGGCCGAAAAATTCGTGCCCATCATCAAAGCTGCTACCGAAGTGTCGCGCTGATATGGACAGCGATCTGATCAGCGACCCACCGGTGCTCGCATAGCGCACTCAACAGGCGTATGATCGCCAGCTTGCGGTCTCACGACTGGGAGTCGTTCGATGGCGGGATGGATGAGCGGTATTGCCTTGCTGGTCGCGGTCGCAACGACGCCGATTCAGGATGCGAAGTGGAATGATGCGCCGCGCGTCGAGGTGGCACTTGCCAACTTCAAGTTCGCCCCCGCCACGATTACGCTGCACCACGGTCAGCGCTATGTGCTCCATCTCGCCAACCAGGCGAGCGGCGGCCACGATTTCGCCGCTCCCGATTTCTTCGCCGCAGCGACGGTTTCACCGGAGGATCGCGGCAAGATCGCCAAGGGACGGGTCGCGCTGGACGGCGGCGACAGCGTCGATCTCCACCTTACCGCCCCGGCGTCACCCGGCCGCTACGTCCTGCGCTGCACGCATTTCATGCACGCCACGTTCGGGATTAAGGGCTCGATCGTCGTCGATTGACGCGTCAGCCGTAGCGTTTCTCCAGCATCGTCCATGCCGCGCGAAGACCATAAGCGTCGCCGCCTTTGGGGCGGCCGGGCTTGGCGGCAGGGCGCCAGGCAAAGGTGTCGAGATGCGCCCAGAGCGTGTCCTTGGGGACGAAGCGGCGGAGGAACAAAGCCGCGGTCACTGCGCCGGCGAAGCCACCGTCGGGGGCGTTGACCATGTCGGCGATGTCGGATTTGAGCATCTCGTCATAGCCGTCCCACAAAGGCATGCGCCACAGTGGATCGTGGACCTCGTTTCCAGCGCCGATCAGTGCGCCGGCGAAGGCGTCGTCGTTGACGAATGTCGCGGGGAGATCCGGGCCGAGCGCGACGCGGGCGGCACCGGTCAGCGTCGCGAAATCCATGATCAGTTCGGGGTCAGACTCACCGGCCTTGGTCAGCGCGTCGCCGAGGATCAGGCGGCCCTCGGCGTCGGTATTGGTGTTCTCGACCGTCAGGCCTTGGCGTGATTTGAGCACGTCGCCGGGGCGGAAGGCGTTGCCGGCGATAGCATTCTCGACCGCGGGGACGAGCAGATGGAGGCGGACCTTGAGGCCCGAGGCCATGATCAGCCCAGCGAGTGCGATCGCGTGCGCGGCGCCGCCCATGTCCTTCTTCATCAGCCGCATGCCGGCAGCGGGCTTGATGTCGAGCCCGCCCGAATCGAACGCGACGCCCTTGCCGACGATCGCGATGCGGGGATGCTTGGCGTTGCCCCATTCGAGCTCGATCAGCCGCGGTTCGCGGCCCTTGGCGGCGGCCTGGCCGACCGCCTGGATCATCGGAAATCCTTGCGCCAGCGCGTCGCCGCGGGTGACGGTGAGCGTCGCCTGGTGCGCCTTGCCGAGCGCGGCGACTTCGGCTTCGAGCTCGGCAGGGCCGAGATCGGCGGCGGCGGTGTCGACGAGATCGCGCACCTTGGCGGTGGCGGCGGCGAGGCGGAGCGTTGCCTCGATCGCGCCGGGGTTGCTGGTCAGGAGGACGCGCGGGGCGTCGTCCTCGGCCTTGCGGTAGCGGGTGAAGCGGTGCTGCGCGAGCAGCCAGCCGAGCGCGCCGGCGCCGGGGTCGCCCGCGGCGAGGCGGTAGGTGCCCTCGGGCAATGCGGTCGCGCGCGAGGCGATTTTCCAGGGCGAGCCGTCGGGATCGTCGCAGACCAGCAGCGCGGTCCAGTCGTCGGCCTTGTCGCCGGGCAGGATCGCGGCGTTGCCGGGCTTGCCGGTCAGGCGGTGCGCGGCGGCGGTAGCGCGGACGCGCGGCGGCTGCGCGGCGAGCCACTCGGCCCAGTCGTCGGGATGGACGACATGGAGCGTGCGGGCGGGCTGGCCCTTGTCGGCGTTAAGGAGCGCGGAAAAATCGGTCATCGGCTCAGCTCGCCGGCATCACAAGGAATTGCTCGTAGCGGCCGTTGTCGCCGGTTTCGGCATAGGTGACGACGTTGAGCGTGCGGTCGGGATAGGTGACCTTGTAGTTGCGGTTGACGAAGCCGCCGCGCAGCCGCGGGCCGCTGGTCGGCTCGAACGCGGTCGGGTCGCCGAGCTTCGACAGGCTCGCCTGGTAATCGCCGAGTGCTTCGGGGGTGAAATAGTAATTGGCGTCGGTGGTCATCAGCGCGCGATCGAGATGGCCGGCGCGAAGCTGGTCGAACACCGCGCGCGCCTCGGTCGTGTGCGCCGCCTCGCTGTCGTCCGACGCGCCGGCGAGCTGCGGTAGCACGATCGCCGAGATGCCCTTGCCGAGTGTGAACACCGCGTCTGAGAAGTCGCTGTTGCTGAGCACGACGACCGCGGCCTTCTGCTCGGGATAGACGATGTTTTCGGAGAGGAACCCGACCGCCTCGCCATTATGCTCGACATAGGGCACGCCGGTCTTGGTCTTGCCGACATCGACGCCGAGGCCGTAGCCGGTATCCTTGCCGTCGGTGAGCTTGATCGGGGTTTCCTGCGCCTGCCAGTCGTCGGCGGGGAGCACGGCGCGGTCGATCCGGGCTATATCCCAGCGGGCGAGATCGGAGGGCGTCATCGCCAGCTCGCCCGCGGCATAGAGCCAGCCGGGGGCGGCGGGCGTCTCGGGCCGGACGGGGCCGAGCGCGTAGCGGTGATACGGGGTGGGGTAGCCCGCGCCGATCGCCTTGTCCTGATCGATCGGGTGCATGTTCAAGGGCGTGAAGATGTTCTGCTGCAGGAAGTCGAGCAGCTTCATGCCCGACACCTTTTCGACGATCATGCCGGCGACGACATAGCCTGTATTCGAATATTGCCACTGGCTGCCGGGGGCGAAATCGAGCGGCTTCTTGGCCCAGCGATCGACGATCTGCTGCGGCGTCGTCGGGTGCTCCATCGCGGCGAAGCTGTAATCCTGCGGCCAGTAATCCTGCAGGCCTGAGGTGTGGCTGAGAAGCTGGCGGATCGTGATCTTGTCGCCGTCGGTGATGCCGGGAACGTATTTCGATACCGTGTCGTCGAGGCTCAATTTGCCCTGATCCTCGAGCAGCAGCATCGCCGCGGCGGTGAACTGCTTGGAGATCGAGGCGATCTGGTAGGGCACGTCGGTGCGCGCTTGGGGAATCGCGTCCGACTGTTTGCCGTACGCCTTGGTGTAGACGATCTTGCCGCCCTGGACGACCGCGATAGAGGCCGAGGGGACGCCGGTGTCGGCGAGCGTCGATGTGACGAGCTTGTCGATCGCTGCCGTCTGCGTCGGAGTGAGCGACTGGGCGAGCGCGCCTGTAGCGGTGCTCGCGGCGAGCGCGGCGGCGGCGAGGGCGAAGCGGCGGAATGGCGTCACAAAAGGCTCCTGTTCGAAAGTTGCCCCAGCATGGCCAGCGACGAGGTGCGCTGACAATGCTTTTCTTGAGCCATGCCGAAGTATCGCATCGGTGAGACAGCGTTTCTGTCCCGTTTCGGTCCTAATTGCGGGGACTTTCAATTCGGCGTAGGTTGGCTGGGACAGTGTCGCAAATCAGCGACGCTGCGATGGAGAGGCTGAAGATGGATATGGTTCGGAAGAGCCATGATTTGCTGGCGAAACCCGGCCAGCGACTCGCGTCGATCGCGCACCCGCTGGGCGAGGCGATCACTCATTGCGCGCGGTGTGAAGATAGCGGCAGCGTGTGGATCGTCTGCCCCGATGCCGGTGCCGTGAAAGTGCCGTGCGAATGCCAGCAGCGGCATCGCGAGGCATATCACATAGGCTTGGCCGACCTCGGCGCCGCGGCAGTGTTCGCTGGCGGGTGCGCAGCGCTGTTCATGTTGCTTTGAAAGCCGCGACTCCCGTCTCGCGTCAATCCGGCGAAGGCTGGGGTCTGTCATAACGAAGTGCGAACATGCGGCATGCGATCCTAGGCTTCGCTGAGATGACGCAGTCTAAATCTCCTCAGCCGCGCGCCGCTCGACCGAATCGAGGATGCGCGCGCCGGCCATGAACACCGCGACCGGGCAGACCGCGAACAGCATTTTCCCTTCGAAGCCAGGATATTGCTGCATGTAGTGCATACCGCGCTCGACCGCGCCGAGCCCGAGTGCGTAGATCACCATGAAGGCCTCGAACTTCGTCTTGATGACGAACAGACGCGCGAGCTTGCTCCACATGCCGAATGGTTAAGCAAGCGCCGCGCCAATGACGGAAATCTGCGGTTTCCGGGTTAAGCGGCGTGGTTAATTGTCAAATAACCCGACACAATCCATCGCTTCCAGCAGCGCGTGATGCGCCCGCTCGACCGCGCCGACCAGCCCAGGGTCGGCGATCGCGGCGGCGTCGATCGCCTCAGGCCAGTGCGTCTCGATGACCGAAGCGAGCCTGTCGAGGCGCGCCTCATCGATCAGGAAGCGCGGGTCGATGCTGGCAGGATCGGCGACGACGCGCAGACGCAAGCAGGCGGGGCCGCCGCCATTAGCCATCGACTCGCGGACGTCGACGACCTCGAGCCGGCGGATCGGGCCGTTGCCGGCGACATGCTCCTGCAGCCAACCCCAGACATTCGGATTGTCGCGCGCCTCGCCGGGGAGGATCAGTGCCATGCTATCGTCGGGCAGCGTGACGAGCTGGGCGTTGAACAGATAGGAGGTGACGGCGTCGGCGAGGCTGACGCGGTCGGCGGGGACCTCGACGATCTCGACCTCGGGCAGGCGCGCCCGCAGATCGGCGAAGAAGCGAGCCTTGTCGGCAAAGGCGTGCTCGTACGCGAACAGCACGCGGCCGTTGGCGACCGCGACGACGTCGTTGTGGAACGCGCCGGCGGCGATCGCCTCGGGGTTCTGCTCGACGAACAGCACGTTGGCGGGATCGAGGTCATGCGCGCGGGCGACCGCCTCGCTCGCCTCGCGGTGCTGGCGGGCGGGGAAGCGACCGCCGGTGACGCCATAGACGAAGATTTCGACGCCGGGGCTCGCGTGATCGCGGCACAAGCGCATGTGGTTGGCGGCGCCCTCGTCGCCGAATGGGGCGGGGACGGGGGCGTGGACGGCGAAGCTGTCGTCGGCGAAGATCGTGGCGAGCTGCGCCAGCGTATCGGGCCATTCGTGGCTGCGGTGCGGCATCGTCACAAGGTTGGCGACGGTGAGGTGGCAGCGGCCGTCGATCGTGTCGGGCGCGGGTGAGACGGTGGCGGCGTTGGCGGCCCACATCGACGAGGCCGACAGCGCCTGCGCCTGGAGGTGCGGCGGCGCTTCGGCATAGCTTGTGGCGAGGCTCGCCAGCCAGCGGTGATCGGGGCGCGGCGGCGGGAGCAGGATGCCCTGTGCGAGGTCGAGGCGCAGATTGGCGCGCATCTTGGCGAGGCCTTGGAGCGCGGCGGCGCGGGGGTGCGAGACCTTGCCGGCGTTGCTCGTCGCGGCGAGGTTGCCGGGGCTCAGGCCGGCATAATTGTGGCTCGGGCCGACCAGGCCGTCGAAATTGATTTCGGTGAGCATCAGGCGCGACCCGTATAGCTGACGGCGGCGCCTTCCTCGACACCGAGCGCCTTGGCGCACGGCACGTCGAGCACGACGCGGTCGCCGTCGAGTGCGCGGATCTTGCCGTAAGCACAGCGGAAATCGCGCAACCGGCCGGTTGCGACCAGCGAGGCTTCGCCGCCATCGTGATCGGTGGCGAGGACCTGAGCGTCGCGGGCGTCGCGGATGGTGCGGACAGTGTCGGTGTGGGTCGTCATCGTCGGGCCGCCGTCGAAGATGTCGATGTAGTTTTCGAAGCGGAAGCCTTCCTTTTCGAGCATGCGCATCGCCGCCCGGCCCGAGGGGTGGGGCAGGCCGATGACGTGGCGCGCGCTCTCGGTCAGCATCGCGGTGTAGATCGGGTGCTTGGGCATCAGATCGGCGATGAACTGGTTGCCATGGGTGGCATTGAACTGATCGGCGTCCTGAAAATTCATCCCGAAGAAGCGGCCGGCGAGGCCGTCCCAGAAGGGCGAGCCTCCGGCTTCGTCGATGACGCCGCGAAGCTCGGCGAGGATGCGATCGGCGAAGCGGGCGCGGTGGGCGCGGATGAAAAGATAGCGGCTGCGGGCGAGGAGAAGGCCGAGGCCGCCGGCGCGCTCGCCGGGGTGGAGGAACAAGCCGCCGACTTCACTCGATCCCTCAAGATCGGTCGATAAGGTCAGCATATCGGCGCGGAAAGTCCGGTCGAGCTCGGACGAGTGTTGGGTCAGCGTGCCGATGCGGTAGCTGTAGAAGGGCCATTTCTGGCCGACCTGGGTGAATACCTGGCAAGTGCCGCGGACTTCCTTGGTCTCGGTGTTTTCGAGGACGAGGACGAACAGGTCGTCGGCGAGCGTGTCGTCCTCGCGATCGAAGCACTTGTGGCTGCGATCGAGCTTGGCCTTCAGCGACTCGCGGTCGGGCGGCAGGTTGGTGAAGCCGCCACCGGTCAGCTTAGCCATTTCGTAGAGCGCCTGCAGATCCTCGTCGTGCGCGGGGCGGATACGGAACGTCATGCGTGGCCTTTCTCGGCGATGCGAAGGATGGTGAGCGCCGACAGCGCGGCGCGCTCGGCGAGGCTGTCGACGAGGAGGAATTCGTCGGCGGAGTGGATCGCGCCGCCGCGGACGCCCATCGTGTCGACGACGGGGACGCCGGCAGCGGCGATATTGTTGCCGTCGCACACCCCGCCGGTGGCGCGCCAGGCGATGTCGAGGCCGAGATCTGTCCCTGAGCGCTTGACGAGATCGAACAAGGCGGCGGCGCCGGGGTCGATCGGCTTGGGCGGGCGGGTGAAGCCGCCATGGACGGCGACCTTGACATCGCGTTCGGTTGCGATGGAATCACAAACAAGTTCGATATGAGATTGAGTTTTTGCGATTTCTTCGAGTGACTGCGGGCGAAAATTCACCCTCAGCACGGCGTTGTCGGGGACGACGTTGTTGGGGCCGCCGCCGTCGATGCGGGCGGGGTTGACCGAGAGGGTCGGCGATTTGGCTTCCATCAGGCGGAGCGCGATGGCCGAGGCGGCGACGATCGCGTTGCGGCCGTCATCGGGGTTGCGGCCGGCATGGGCGCTCTTGCCGGTGACGACGATCGAGAAATTGCCGGTGCCCCCGCGTGCGCCGGCGAGCGTGCCGTCGGGGAGCGCGGGTTCGTAAGTCAGCGCGGCGACCTTGCCGCGGGCGGCGCGGGCGAGCAGTGCGGCGGAGGAGAAGGAGCCGGTTTCCTCGTCGGAATTGATAACGATTTCATAGCCGAGGCGGTCGATCTTCGAGCCGGTTTCGAGCGTTTTCAGCGCGGCGAGCATGACGGCGAGGCCACCCTTCATGTCGGCGACGCCGGGGCCGTTCAGCGTGTTGTCGTCGAGCCAGCGTTGATCCTGAAAGGGGTGATCGATCGGATAGACGGTGTCCATATGGCCGGTGAACAGCATCTGGACGGGGGCGTCGGGGCGGACGGTCAAGTGGAGGTGCTTGCCGTGATCGAGCGGCTCGACGCGGCCGGCGGGGGTGACGCGCTCGGCCGCGTCGGGAGCGACGAGGTCGAGCGTGCCGGGGAGTGTGCCGAAGGCCTCCGAAAGTGCGCTCGAAGTGCGCACCAAACCCTCGATGTTGGCAGTGCCGCTGTTGATCGCCGCCCAGGCGCGGACCTGTTCGAGCATCGGCTGATCGCCGACGCGCGCGATGATGTCGCGTTCTGTGGTGGTCATTTCGGTCATGACGACCGGCTCTAGCCGGAAAGCGACGCGGTGAGAACCTTAGTGGCTACGCGCCAACTTCGGCGGATTAGAAGGTGTAGACCAGCGAGGCGCGGGTGATCGTGTCGGTCGAGACGCTGCCGACTGGCGGCATGCTTTCATACTGGAAATTGTACGAGACCTGCGCCGACAGCGGGCCGAACAGCTTGGCGTTGAGCGCCGAGGTCCCGCTTACGGTTGAATTATAGCGCTCGAGATAAGCGTCGGCCTGCTGCGTCACAGAAATCGACGAATTGAGCTTCCAGCTGAAGTCGATCGAACCGCGCGTGGCGATGTTGTTTTCGACCGTGTCGTCGGTGAAGCTGGTGTAGCGATAGGCCGGGCCGAGTTCGAGATCGAGCCGCATGTTCGGATTCTTGATCGCGGTGTAGCCCGCGCCAACCGACGTCGAATAGCGATTGAAATACCCCGAGAAGCGGTCGCTTTCGAACTGTAGATTGCCGTAGATGTACGAGCGTTCATCGACCTTGTAGTTGGGCTCGTACGAGGCGAGGTAATGCTCGCGCGTCGTGACATGCAGGCTTTCCTGATAATCGGCCTGGAGGTGCAGCTTGTGGCGCCAGCGCAGGCCCTCACGATCGAGATCGAGCAAGCCGCTGACGCCGACATTCTGGCTGTTGCCGGTTGTCAGCCAACCGCCGAGCGAGGCTTTGCCCGTCCACAGGTCGAGGAAATTGGCGGCTTCGACCTTGGCCTCGTGCGCCGCGGTCTGCGCCTCGCGCCACGCGGTGACGGTGTCGTTGATCGTCTTGGCGCTCGCGGGCGCGGCCTTCACGGCATATTTGGCGACGACGCTGACTTCGGAATCGCTGCCCGAGGCGATCGCCGAATCGAGCATGTCCTTGATGTCGGGCGGGATCGGTGCGCCGGTCGATATTTGCTGATCCACCGCGGCGGGCGGAGCCGGGGAGGCGGCCGAAGCGGCAAGGACCAACGCGAACAGCATGATGCGGCTCTACCCCGCGATTCGGGCAGAGAAAAGGCGTTATCGAAAATGAAAATCCGAATTGTTATTCAGGCGAGGTGCGCCGCAAAGGCCGCGAGCACGTCGCGATAGAGCTGCTGCTTGAACGGCACGATCATCGCCGGCAGGTCGGCCGGGTCGGCCCAGCGCCACGCGCGGAATTCCTGATGCTCGGTCGCGATGTCGACATCGGCGTCGTCGCCGAGGAAGCGGAACAGGAACCAGGTCTGCCGCTGCCCGCGATAGCGACCCTTCCATAATTTGCCGATCAGTTCGTCGGGCAAGTCATAAAGCAATTCCTCTTCTGCCGTCGCAATCAGCTCGACCTTGTCCGCCGGGATCCCGGTTTCCTCGCCGAGCTCGCGCAGCGCCGCGGTCAGCGCGTCCTCGCCGGCGTCGATCCCGCCTTGTGGCATCTGCCAGGCCTCGAGCGTCGAATCCATCCGCTGGCCGACGAACACCTGGCCCGCAGCATTGATCAGCATGATCCCCGCGGCGGGGCGATAGGGCAGGGTGTCGGCCATATTTATTTCCGTTCGTTTCGAGCGAAGTCGAGAAACATGATTGCAGCGCCCTGGTCCGTATCTCGACTTCGCTCGATACGAACGGACCGGGACTATGCCGCCGCCTGCGCCATCGCGCGCTCGCCCTCGGCCTCGGTGACGACGTCCTTGAGCGCCGCGAGCATCCCCGCGACGTCCCCTCGCGCCGACGGAATCGCCTGGCGGATGTTGGCGAAGCCGTGGATCATCCCCTTGGCCTCGCGGAACACCACCGCCACGCCCGCCTCGGCCAGCGCCGCGGCATAGGCCCGCCCCTGGTCGCGGATCGGATCGAGGCTCGCGGTGACCACCACCGCCGGCGGCATCCCCGCCAGATCGCCCGTCAGCGGCGAACTCCGCAAATGTGCCGGATCGCTTTGATAGGCGGCCATGAACCAGTCCATGCTGTCCTTGGTCAGCAGATAGCCCTCGGCGAATTCCTCATAGGAAGGGTAGGGCCTGCTCGCATCGGTCGCCGGATAGAGCGCGAGCTGCGCGATCACCGGCACCTCGGCCGCCGCATCGCGCAGCGCCATCGCGGTGACGATCGCGAGGTTGCCCCCCGCGCTGTCGCCTGCGACCACCAGCCCCGTCACCTTGCGCCCCAGCGCCTCCGGAGACCCCGCCAGCCACCGCGCCGCCGCCTCGCAATCGTCGGGCGCGGCGGGCCAGGGCGCCTCGGGCGCGAGCCGGTAATCGACCGAGACGACAGGCAGATCGAGCACCCGCGCCATCTCCGCGCAGAAGCTGGCATGCGTCTCGATATCGCCGATCACGAACCCGCCGCCGTGGAAGAACGCGACCAGCGTCCCCGGCTCGCGACTCTCGCGCGCATCGAACAGCCGCGCGCGGATGTCTCCCGCCGGCCCCGGAATCGTCAGGTCGCGGATCACCGCCAGCGCGCCCACTGGCAGCTCGGCTACGTCCTTCATCGCGGCATAGACGGCGCGCGCCGCGGGCGCCGCCAGCTCGTGCATCTTCGGCCCCGGCACGCTGTCGAGATAGGCGAGGAACTGGCGGACGTCGGGACGGACGAAGGGCTCGGTCATGGCTCTCCTTTCGAAGCGGCGCTTGGGTCGGCGCGCCATGCCGCTTACGTAAAGGGGATGATCGCGATCGTCCATCACCCCGATTATGTCGCGCCAGCGCCCGCCCGATCGACCTATCAGTGGAACAAGAACGGCCTGGTCCGCGATCTGCTCCGCGACAGCGGCGCCGCGATCGACTGGATCACGCCGGAGCCGATGCCGCGCCGCTGGCTCGAGGCGGTGCACGATCCCGAATACGTCGCCGAGGTCCTCGAAGCGCGCGTGCCCAAGGCCAAGGAACGCCGCATCGGCTTCCCCGTCACGCCCGAGGTCGCGCGCCGCGCGCAGGTCGTCCCCGGTGGCACCTGGACGGCGGCGCTGACCGCGATCGAGCGCGGCTTCGCGGCGAACAGCGCCGGCGGCAGCCACCACGCGCTGGCCGACACCGGCGCGGGCTTCTTCGTGTTCAACGATCTCGCGATCGCCGCGGTGCGGCTGGTCGAGGAGGGCAGGGCGGGGTGCGTGCTGATCGTCGATTGCGACGTCCACCAGGGCGACGGCACCGCCGCGCTCACCGCCGGACGCCATGACGTCAGCACCTATTCGATCCACGCCGAGAAGAACTTTCCGGTGCGCAAGGCCCGCTCGACGCCGGACGTCGGCCTGCCCGACGGCACCGGCGACGCCGCCTATCTCGCCGCGCTCGCCGAAACGCTGGTGCCGCTGATCGACGAAGGCGCGCCCGATCTGATCCTCTACCAGGCCGGCGTCGACCCCTTCGCCGGCGACCGCCTCGGCCGCCTCGCGCTCACCGCCGAGGGGCTGGTGGCGCGCGACCGCTTCATCGCCCGGCTGGCGCGCGACCGCCGCATCCCGCTCGCAAGCGCGCTCGGCGGTGGCTACGGCGCCGACGCGATGGAGGTGTCACGGCGGCACGTCGCGTCGGTGTTGGCTTTGGGGGAGGTGCTTGGGCGAGATGTGGCCTGACGTGCGCCGCCATCGCGTGTCGTATAGGTATCGAGAATTAAGTCGAAAATCATCTGCTGCGGTAGCCTCGCAGATGGATTAATTTGTAAGGGGAGTGCTCGTCTGAGGAGCTATCGACGGAGTTCGGGGTTTGCTCGATGCGGCCGCGATCCGTAGTGGCGAAAGTAATCGACGACGCGATCCCCAAGGTCGTAGTACGGAACATCCTCTTGATGCGTATTTTCATAGTCCCTAAGGCGGCTGAGCGTTTCTTCGGTTTGTAAGAGGACATCAGGCACAAAAACCTGGGCGTCGAGAAGGTGAGCCTCAAGATATCCAAGCAGGATTTCGAATCCTTGATCCCAGTTTCCGTTTCCATTGCGGACTGCCTCGTCTCGCAGCTTTTCAACTGCCCGCAGAAGTTCCCCCTGCACGGTTTGCGCTTGCCCCGTCTTAGGGACGAACTGCGACCAGATATATTTGCCTTCTTCCAGGTAATTCATTTTTGGCCGATCCCCTTTGAACGAGCGCTATCCCCGTTAGAGCAACTCGCCTGCCGTATAATAACCGCTTTGACCAGATTAGTATTTCCTCATTTGATTACACCGGACTTGTTACGGAGTCCGTCATACCGGCAACCCGAACGAAGCCGGCGTCGTTTGCCGTTCGGCGGCTGCCGGAACAAGTCCGCCACGGCAAAGCCAAAAGAACCGATTGCACCGGCCGCAGCAAATTCTACCTTGGGTCGGCAGCGCCCCGGGCGTAGAGGGCGTGCCACGTTTGTTTGCAGGATTGTTTCATGGCCACCGCCGTTCACAAGGTGACTCGCGCCGAAGCGAGCGCCAACCCGCCCGCCGAATCCGTCGTCGTCCGCTTCGCCGGGGACAGCGGCGACGGCATGCAGCTGACCGGCGGCCAGTTCACGCTGTCGACCGCGCTCGCCGGCAACGATCTCGCCACCTTCCCCGATTTTCCCGCCGAAATCCGCGCGCCGCAGGGGACGCTGTTCGGCGTCTCCGCCTTCCAGATCAATTTCGGCTCGACCGCGGTGGAAACCGCTGGCGACGCGCCCGACGTGCTGGTGGCGATGAACCCCGCCGCGCTCAAGGTGAATGTCGAGGTGCTGAAGCCCGGCGGGCTGATCATCGCCGACGAGGGCGAGTTCGGCGATCGCAACCTCGCCAAGGCCAAATACGACGCTAATCCGCTCGACGACGACAGCCTCGCCAAGTGGCAGGTTCTGAAGCTCAACATCTCGCAGCTCACGCTCGAGGCGGTGAAGCCGTTCGGGCTCGGCAACAAGGAAGCGCTACGCTGCAAGAACATGTGGACGCTGGGGCTGGCGCTGTGGATGTTCGATCGCAAGCGTGGCCCCATCGTCGACTGGCTCAAGGCCAAGTTCGCCAAGGCGCCCGAATTGGCCGAGGCCAATATCGCCGCGCTCAACGCCGGCCATGCCTATGGCGAAACCGCCGAGCTTGGCCGGATGGTCGGCCAGCTCCACAGTCCCGCCGCGCCCGCCGAGCCGGGCCTCTACCGCACCGTCACCGGCGCTGAATCGATCGCCTACGGCCTCGTCGCGGGCGCGCAGCTCGCCGGGGTCCGCATGTTCTTCGGCGGCTATCCGATCACCCCGGCCTCGGCGATCCTGCACTTCCTGTCGCGGCTCAAGGAATTCGGCGTCACCACCTTCCAGGCCGAGGACGAGATCGCCGCGGTCGCCGCGTCGATCGGCGCGAGCTACGCCGGGCAGCTCGGCGTCACCTCGTCGTCGGGGCCGGGCATCGCCTTGAAGGGCGAGGCGATCGGCCTGGCGATCATGACCGAGCTGCCGCTGGTGGTGGTCAATTCGCAGCGCGGCGGCCCCTCTACGGGCTTGCCGACCAAGACCGAGCAATCGGATCTCTATCAGGCGGTCTATGGCCGTAACGGCGACGCGCCGATGCCGGTGATCGCCGCGCGCTCGCCCGCCGACGCGTTCGATTGCGCGATCGAGGCATGCCGCATCGCGACGCAGTACATGACGCCGGTGATGCTCCTGACCGACGGCTATATCGCCAACGCCGCCGAGCCGTGGAAAGTACCCGATATCAGCGGGTACGAGGCGTTTCCTGTCGAATTTCTCGAAGAAGCGCCGGCCGACGGCTTCCTGCCTTATGCCCGCGACGAGAAGCTCGCGCGGCCGTGGGTCAAGCCCGGCACGCCCGGTTTGCTCCACCGCATCGGCGGGATCGAGAAGAAGGCCGGCACCGGCAACATCGATTATTCGCCCGCCAACCACCAGGAGATGACCGATATCCGCCGCGACAAGGTCGCCGGGATCGCGGTGCCCGACCAGCAGGTCGAGCTCGGCGAGACTGGCGGCAAGCTCGCGGTGGTCGGTTGGGGCTCGACCTTTGGCCCGATCCACCAGGCCGTCCGCCGCGCTCGCCGGAACGGCCATGACGTCAGCCACATCCACATCCGCCACATCTGGCCGATGCCGGCGAATCTGGGTGACTTGTTGGAAAAGTTCGACCAGATTCTCGTGCCGGAGATGAATACGGGGCAGTTGAAGACCGTGCTGCGCGATCAGTTCCTCGTCGATGCCAGGCCGCTCAACAAGGTATCGGGCCAACCCTTCCGCATCGCCGAGATCGAAGCCGCTATCGAAGGCGCTCTGTCATGAACGAAATGACCCCGATCAAGACCACGCTCAAGGATTGGGAAACCGATCAGGAGGTCCGCTGGTGCCCCGGCTGCGGCGATTACGCGATCCTCAAGGCCGTGCAGCGCACGATGCCCGAGCTCGGCGCCGATCCGGCCAAGACGGTGTTCGTTAGCGGCATCGGCTGCTCGTCGCGTTTCCCTTATTACATGGAGACCTACGGCTTCCACACCATCCACGGCCGCGCGCCGGCGGTGGCGACGGGGGTCAAGCTCGCCAATCCCGAGCTCGACGTGTGGATCATCACCGGCGACGGCGACGCGCTGTCGATCGGCGGCAACCACACGATGCACCTGCTGCGCCGCAACCTGAATTGCCAGGTGCTGTTGTTCAACAACGAGATTTACGGCCTCACCAAGGGCCAATATTCGCCGACCAGCCGCGAGGGCACGCGCTCGCCCTCGACGCCCTACGGCTCGGTCGATCACCCCGCGCGGCCGTGCGCTTTCGCGCTCGGCTCGGGCGCGCGCTTCGTCGCCCGCGGGATCGACGTCAACAAGAACCTGCCCGCCGTCTTGAAGGCCGCGCACGCCCACAAGGGCGCCGCGTTCGTCGAGATTTTCCAGAACTGCATCGTCTATAACGACGACGTGTTCGCGGCGTTCACCGCCAAGCCCAACGCGGCGGCGAACCAATTGTGGGCGGAGCATGGCGAGCCGCTGCTGTTCGACAATGGCGCCAAGGGGCTGGCGCTCGATAGCGAGCGGCTGGTGCTCAAGGTGGTCGATGTCGTCGAGGGCGATTGGCAGGCAGCGGGCGTGATCCGTCATGACCAGACCAATCGCGGGCTGGCGCACATGCTGGTCGAGATGCCCTATGTCGGCTTCCCGGTGGCGCTTGGCGTGATCTACGACGATCCCGCGCCGACCTTCGACAGCGCGGTGATCGAACAGAACCGCGCGGCGAGCCAGGGCAAGGTCGCCGACCTGCAGAAGCTGCTCGCCAAGGGGCAGACCTGGATGGTCGACAAGCAGCCGCGCGCCGAGTGAACGGAACCGGGGCGGCGGTGCGGGCGTAAGGCCTGGCATGGCCGATCCCGTCCTCGTCTGGTTTCGCCGCGACCTGCGGCTGTCCGATCAACACGCGCTCGCCGCCGCCGCTGCCGAAGGGCCGGTGGTGCCGGTCTATGTGCTCGACGACGAGACGCCCAAACACCGCAAGATGGGTGGCGCGTCGCGTTGGTGGCTGCATCACAGTCTCGCCGCGCTCGACAAGAGCCTGCGCGCCAAGGGCTCGCGACTGATCCTGCGGCGAGGCAGGAGCGACGAAGAGCTGGCGAAGCTCGCCGAGGAAGTCGGCGCGGGGCGGGTGCATGCGAACAGGCATTACGAGCCGTGGTGGCGCAATGCCGAGCGCGCGGTGGCGAAGCGGCTCGATCTCGTTCGCCATGACGGCAATTATCTCGCGCCGCCGGGCTCGGTGACGACCGGGAGCGGATCGCCTTACAAGATCTACACGCCGTTCTGGCGGGCGCTGAAGGACCACATGCCGCCGGCCGATCCGATCAACCGGCCGCGCGAGATTCCGGCGCCCACATCATGGCCGGAGACAGATACGCTCGGCGATTGGGGGCTGCTGCCGACCAAACCGAACTGGGCGAGAGGGTTCGACGACTGGACGCCGGGCGAGGACGGTGCGCGCGAACGGGTCGATGCCTTTGTCGACGAAGCGGCGCGGTATGACGAGGCGCGCAACCTGCCGTCTGAGGAAGGCTCGTCGCGCCTCTCCCCGCATCTCCATTTCGGCGAGGTGTCGCCGGGCTATGTCTGGCACCGCGTGGCCGATGCCGGCGGGTCGGTCGGCACGTTCCTCGGCGAGCTCGGCTGGCGTGACTATGCGCAGAACGTGATCCTGCAATTCCCCGATTATCCGGCACACAATGCGCGGGAAAAATACGATGCGCTTGAATGGCGCGATTTTCGATCGTCGGCGGTGCGCGAGGAGTTCGAGGCGTGGACCAAGGGGCGGACCGGCTATCCGATCGTCGATGCCGGCATGCGGCAGCTATGGGCGACGGGGTGGATGCACAATCGCGTGCGGATGATCGCCGCCTCGTTTCTGGTGAAACATCTGCTGATCGACTGGCGCGAGGGCGAGCGCTGGTTCTGGGACACGCTGGTCGATGCCGATTACGGCAATAACAGCGTCAACTGGCAATGGGTCGCGGGGACAGGGATCGACGCCAATATGTTCCAGCGGATCATGGCGCCGCTGACGCAATCGGAGAAGTTCGAGGCGGGCGATTATATTCGCGATTGGGTGCCCGAGCTGGCGGGGCTGAGCGATGACGTCATCCACGATCCCGAGACGGCGGGACGGCGGCCGGAGGGCTATCCGGGCAAGCTGATCGGCCACCGCGAGGCACGCGAACGGGCGTTGGCGGCGGTTCGGAAGGTTCGGTAGGGACGCGGTTTCCGGGCCCCCGGGGGGCAGGGGACCGGAAACCGCCTGAGTTATCGCCTGGTTCCTGGACCCCCGCCTTCGCGGGGGAACGGGGAGCGTCGATCAAAGCTGCTCGAGCATGTGCTCGGCGGAGCTGACCTTGAATTCGCCGGGGGCTTCGACGTTGAGCTGCTCGATGACGCCGTCGTTGACGACCATCGAGTAACGCTGGCCGCGCTTGCCCATGCCGAATTTGGAGCCGTCCATTTCAAGGCCCACGGCCTGTGCGAAATCGCCATTGCCGTCGGCGAGCATCGTCACCGCGTCGGCGTTGTTGTGCTGGCGCCAGGCGCCCATCACGAAGGCGTCGTTGACGGCGGTGCAGGCGATCTCGTCGACGCCCCTGGCCTTGAGCTCGGCGGCCTTGTCGACGAAGCCCGGCAGATGCTTGGCCGAGCAGGTCGGCGTGAAGGCGCCGGGCACCGAGAACAAGGCGACCTTGCGGCCCTTGAAGAAGTCGGTCGAATCGACCTGTTCGGGGCCGTTGTCGGTCGCCTTGACGAAGTTCGTGGCGGGCAAGCGGTCGCCGACTTTGATGGTCATTCGAATTCCTCCTTTGGGGTGTCGGCCGTTAGCTTGGGCGCGGGCGCGCATTTTTCAAGCGTGGCGAGGGCGGGCGGCGTCGGCTATAGCCAAGGATATGGAAGCCGTTGAGTATCTGACGGGGCAATTTCTGCTCGCCATGCCTGGCATCGGCGATCCGCGTTTCGAGCGATCGGTGATCGCGATGTGCGCGCATGACGCCAACGGGGCGCTCGGCGTCGGGATCGGCGCGACGGTCGCGGGGCTGGGGCTGCACGACCTGTTGGAGCAATTCGAGATCGAGCCCGGCGACACGCCCGACGCGCCGGTCCATTTCGGCGGCCCGGTCGAGACGCGGCGCGGGTTCGTACTGCATTCGCTCGATTGGGGCGGGCAGGATACGGTCGACGTCGCGGGGCGCTGGGCGCTGTCGGGCACGATCGACGTGCTGCGCGCGATCGCCGCGGGCACGGGGCCGAGCCGCTGGCTTGTCGCGATCGGCTATGCCGGCTGGGGCGAAGGGCAGCTCGACGAGGAGATGACGCGGCACGGCTGGTTCTCGACGCCGGCGACGCCCGAGTTGATCTACGACACGACGGCGGCGGAGCGCTGGGAAAGCGGGTTCGCCTCGGCGGGGATCGACCCGCGATTGCTGGCGAGCAGCACCGGGACCGCTTGACGCGCTATTGCAGCGTGACGTGGCCCAATTTGTCGGGGTTGCGCATGACGTAGATCGCGACGATGCGGCCGTCCTCGATCGCCAGCGCGGTGGTCTGCGGCAGGCCGTCATGTTCGAGCGTGACGATCCCGGGCAGTCCGTTGATCCAGGTGAATTGCACCGATTGCGCGGGCTTGCCGGACTGAAGACGGGCGACGGCCTTTTGCGCGCGAAGCACCTCGCTGCGGCCGATCATCGGGCGGCCCGCCGCCGGCCGCTTCCCGCCGCCGTCCGAATAGAGGACGACGTCTTCGGCGAGCAGGCCGCCGAGCTCGGCCACGTCGCCCGAGCGCGACGCGGCGAAGAACGCCTCGGCCAGCGCCATGCCGTGCTGCCGATCGACCGGGTAGCGCGGACGCTCGGCGCGGATGTTGGCGCGGGCGCGGCTGGCGAGTTGGCGGCACGCGGCGGGATCGCGGCCGATCGCGGCGGCGACCTCGTCGAAGCTCTGGCCGAACACATCGTGAAGCAGGAAGGCGGCGCGTTCGAGCGGCGACAGGCGTTCGAGCGCGAGCATCAGCGGGAGGGTGACATCGTCGGTTTCTTCCGGCTCGACTACCGGATCGGGCAGCCACGGCCCCCAATATGTCTCGCGTGTCACGCGCGCGGACTTGAGCTGATCGAGGCATAGCCGCGTGACGATGCGGCGCAGGAAGCCGGCGGGGTTGTCGACCGCGGCGCGATCCGCCGCCGACCAGCGCAGCCAGGCTTCCTGCACGACATCCTCGGCATCGGTGACCGAGCCGAGCATGCGATAGGCGACGCGGGCGAGCATCGGCCGCTCGCGGTCGAAGGCTGCGCCGGCGTCGCCCGCGCTCATGCCGCGAGCGACGGATCGAACAGGTGGAAGCCGACCGCCAAGCGGTTCCAGCCGTTGATGACGTTGATCAGCATGGTGAGCTGCACCTGTTCCTCCGGGGTGAACTGCTCGGCGAGTGCGGCATAGACGGTATCGGGCGCGCGCTTGTCGGCAAGCTCGGTCAGATGCTCAGTCCAGGCAAGCGCGGCGCGCTCGCGGTCCGAATAGCAAGGGGCTTCCTCCCAGGCATCGAGCAGATAGAGGCGTTGCTCGGTCTCGCCGGCTTTGCGCGCGTGGCTCGAATGCATGTTGAGGCAATTGGCGCAGCCGTTGATCTGTGACGAGCGCATCTTGACCAGCTCGATCAGCGCCGGCTCGAGTGTGCCCTTTTCGGCGGCGGCGGACATGCCGAGGAATGCTTTCAGCAGGTGCGGGGCGGCTTCATACGGGTTGAGGCGTGGGGTCATGACAGGCTCCTTTTGGGGGTATCGCCTGTCTTGACGAAGGATCGCGCCGGTTTGTGACATCGCGGGGCAGGATTTTCTCGGCTACGCCGTCCGGCAAACATATAAAGACATCTTTATATTTGATCTGGAGGCTGAGGGCCTCTATGTGGCGGGCATCCGTCGGCGCGTTTTTGCGCGCCCGTTCGAGATCAACTCAGGAGACAGTTTGTGGCTACCGCCCCCGCGATCGAGCGCGAAGATTACGTCATCAAGGATATCAGCCTGGCCGATTTCGGCCGCGCCGAGATCAACATTGCCGAAACCGAGATGCCCGGCCTGATGGCGCTGCGTTCGGAATTCGGCGCGTCGCAGCCGCTGAAGGGCGCGCGGATCGTCGGATCGCTGCACATGACGATCCAGACCGCCGTGCTGATCGAGACGCTGACCGCATTGGGCGCCGACGTCCGCTGGGCGACCTGCAACATCTTCTCGACTCAGGACCATGCCGCCGCCGCGATCGCCGCGTCGGGCGTGCCGGTGTTCGCGATCAAAGGCGAGAGTCTCGCCGATTACTGGGACTATGTCGGCCGCATCTTCGATTGGGGCGACGAAACCTGCAACATGATCCTCGATGACGGCGGCGACGCGACGATGTTCGCTTTGTGGGGCGCGCGCATCGAGGCGGGCGAGACCATGCCCGAGCCGGAGAATGACGAAGAGGTCGAGATGCAGCGCGCGCTCAAGGCGTTCGTCAAGGCGAAGCCCGGCTACCTCACCGAGACGGTGAAGAACATCAAGGGCGTCTCCGAAGAGACGACCACCGGCGTCCACCGACTCTATCACCTCGCCAAGGCGGGCAAGCTGCCGTTCCCGGCGATCAACGTCAACGACAGCGTCACCAAGTCGAAGTTCGACAATCTGTACGGCTGCAAGGAATCGCTGGTCGACGCGATCCGCCGCGCGACCGACGTGATGCTCGCCGGCAAGGTCGCGACCGTCGCTGGGTTCGGCGACGTCGGCAAGGGCTCGGCGCAGTCGCTGCGTAATGGCGGCGCGCGCGTGCTCGTCACCGAGATCGACCCGATCTGCGCGCTGCAGGCGGCGATGGAGGGTTTCGAGGTCGTGACCATGGACGAGGCGGTCAGCCGCTCGGACATCTTCGTGACGGCAACTGGCAACGCCGATGTCATCACCGCCGATCACATGAAGGCGATGAAGCCGATGGCGATCGTCTGCAACATCGGTCATTTCGACAGCGAGATCCAGATTTCGGGGCTTAGCAACTACAAGTGGACCGAGATCAAGCCGCAGGTCGACCTGGTCGAATTCCCCGACGGCAAGCAGATCATCATCCTCGCCAAGGGGCGGCTGGTGAACCTGGGCTGCGCGACGGGCCATCCGAGCTTCGTGATGTCGTCCTCGTTCACCAACCAGACGCTGGCGCAGATCGAACTGTTCACCAAGACCGACGATTACAAGAACGACGTCTATGTGCTGCCCAAGCACCTCGACGAGAAGGTCGCGGCGCTGCACCTCGAAAAGCTCGGCGTGAAGCTGTCTAAGCTGAGCCAGAAGCAGGCCGATTATATCGGTGTGCCGGTCGAGGGGCCGTTCAAGCCGGATCATTATCGCTATTGATCGCCGATTGGCGTCGCCGCGCCCCCCTTTTTTTGGGGGGGCGGCGGCGGCTCTGTCGGTTTGTTGTCGTTATGCGAGCCCGGCCGCGGTCAACTCCGCGCGTAATTCACCCAGCCAGGGAGCGAAATTCTCCCATTGGTTGAGGCCGGCCGAACTTAAGGGCCGCCGGACTTGCTCCGAGCTGGCAGTCCGGACAGGGCGCGTGTTCTTGTGGAAGTCGAGGCATCCAGGGTCGTAAGCGACGCCGATATGCGCCAACATTGCGCCGATCTCCGTTTCCGGGTCGGCGACCAGCTTTTCGTGTTGAACGAGATGAACCTTGCCGGGACGCACCGTTTCCAGATGCGCCGTTAGCCGCACATAGCTGGCATAATATGCCGCCATTTCGGCGAAAGAATATGAGAATTCCTGACCGCGCGCGTAATATTGCTTGAAGTTGGACAGGCAGCACGACAGCGGATCGCGGCGTGCGTCGATAATGATCGCTTCGGGCAGAATTTCCATAATGAAGGACAGGTTGCGCCAATTATTGGGCTGCTTGTCGATAAAATAGGGGCGATCACTGCGACGATAGAGCGACGCCGTGTCGAGGTAACTGCGCCGCAGTTCCGCTACTCGATCGTCGTCGAGCGCTTTCATTATGCCCGGATAGCGCACGTCCGTCGCCGGCCATCGTTCGGCGATCAAATTTTGGATCAGCATCGGGATAATCGGTAGTTCCGATGTTCCCTCGATCAGCGGATGCGAAGCAAGTATCTGTTCGACAAGGGTCGATCCCGCGCGCGGCATCCCGACGACGAAGATCGGGACGGGGTCATCCGTCAATGCGCGACGCTCGCAATCGCGCCTGTCGCGCGATTCATAATCGATAACCCGTGCCACCTCGTCATGCACCTCAGCCGGATCAGAGCGAATTGCCGCGTGGCGCAAGCGATTGCCTTCGGCATAGTGCGCGAACGAGTCCGCATAGCTTCCCGCTTGCTCAAAGGCGCGGCCCAATGTGAAATTGAGTTCCCATGCCAGTTTCGGCGCGGGGTTCGACGCGAGCAGATCCCGCATTGAGCTGATTTCGTCCGGCGCGAAATCCACAAATTTCAGATTGGCGAGCGCCCACCAGGCGTCGCCGATGCGCGGATCCAATCCGATGGCGCGCCGCAATGCAGCTGCACTTTCGCTCGGCTTGCCGATCGTCTTGAGCAAGTTGCCATAGCCGAGCCAAGCATTGGGATTTGCGGGGTGGCGATCGACAAGGTCGGCGTAACCGCGCTCGGCCTCCTCGTATCGCGCCAGCTGAGCCAGTGTCATGTAAAGCTGCATCTCGGCTCTGGGGTCGTCGGGCTTCGCGACGACGACTTCCCTCATGAGCTCGACAGCTTCGCCGATCGCGCCTTGCTGTATCATTGCCTTGGCGAGATTGGCCTTCGCCTCGTCAAATGAAGGCTGCAAGTCGAGCACGCGACGAAACAGCTCGGCACTTTGCTGCAAAAGGCCTGATCGAGCGGCAAGATCACCGAGAACGCATAATGCGAAAACGTCATCGGGATGCGTTGCCAGATGGCTTCTGACAATTGCTTCTGCGTCGCTCAGCCGGTTTTGGCCAATGAGCGTCACGGCCTGGGCGACGGCAGGGGCAAGCTGCGGTGGGGCTGCGGTTGAGTGGTCGTCTGTCAAATACGGCATCGTTTCTTGCTACGGCACCACCGAGCCGACGCAATAAAAAAACGCGGCCGAGCTGAGCTCGACCGCGTTTCAGTCATTAGCAGGCGTGTCAGAACTTGGCGACGACGCCCATATACATGTAGCGGCCGACATTGTCGTACATGCCGCTGCCTGCGCCAGCGCCGGTGAGGCCAAACGGCGGCAGCTTGTTGGTCAGATTGTCTATGCCGAAATACAGATTGTAATTGTCGTTGACGTTATACTGCACCCGGATGTCGTGATAGGTCACAATCGGATAGAGACGGTACTCGGCCGCATAGGCGTAAGGATCGGCCGGCGGACGACCCTGAACCGAATAATAGTTTTCATACGCACCGTTGGTCATGTGACCGATGTAATGCAATTTGTATCCGAAGGTGATCGGGCCTGTATTCAGACCGAGATTGATCGTGAACTCGTTCTGGGGATCGCCCAGTTCGGAGAGGAAACGATCCTGATAATGCGGGTTGGTCGGATCCAGATACTGGTCCTTCTGAAGCGCAAGGGTGTAGATCCCCTCGACGCTGATCGCGCCGAAGCCATCGAAATGGTGCTGATAATTGGCGGTAACGTCGATACCGCTGTTGACCAGCTTGGCGAAGTTCAGAGGCGTGTCCTTGAGGCTGTTATTGACATATTCGCCTTCCTTGTGCGGATCGCCCGTGGTGTCACGTTGGAACAGTTTGCAGAACTGATTGTCCAACGTCGGCAAGTCGTAGCACGCGTTGATGATGCCTTGTGCATCCGGCGTGCTGATCGTGTTGTTGACGACGATGTGGTAGTAATCCGCCGTGAACGAGAAGCCCGGGATCGCCCGCGGCGTCAGAACGCCGCCGATCGTCCAGGAATCCGACTTTTCTGCCTTGAGGTCGGGATTGCCGCCCGAGAGATAGCCCGGGGTCGACTTATATTCGTAGTCGTAATCGGCAGGAACGCCGGCCAGCGCGCAATTTTGGGCACGATATTGCGAAGCGCCCGAGGCTTGTCGGTTCTGTGCCGCGCACGGATCGGAGAAGCTGAAATAGTTCTGCCCGAGCGGCGTATACAGATCGGCCAAGTTCGGGGCACGAACAGAACGCGAATAGTTGCCGCGAACCTTGAAGCCGACGAACGGGGAATATTCGAAGCCGCCATTATATGCGAATACGGTGCCCGCGGAGCCCTTGTAATCGGCGACGCGCGCAGCGCCGTTCAACGTCAGTTCGTGGATGGCAAACACGTCCTTGAGCAACGGTACACGAAGCTCCCCGAAGAGTTCCTTCACGACGAACGCGGGCGGATTGAATTCCGGAATCGCGTTGTAGAAGGTCGCCGCAGCGGCCGTGGCCGAGTCTTCCTTGTAGTAATTGGTCTCGCGGCGGTACTCGCCGCCGATCGAGAACCCGACCGGGCCGCCCGGAAGGTTGAAGAAGTCGCTCGTATCCCCGCTGACGAAGCCGCTGAGATCGAACTGTGTGATCTTGCCGTCGGCGTACGAATTCTGCAGCAGATAGTCGCGGGCCGCCTGGGTCACGTTGCCGCGCCCAAACAAATTGACCGGAACGCAGCTCGACACGTCGCCGGCCAGATGGCCGTTGGCATAGGTCGGATCGACGCCGTCATCGAGCGCGAGCTGGTTTGCGGCGGCTGCCGCAGCCGGATCGACCTGCGCACGGCAGACAATGTTTCCGTTTGCCGCACCGCCCGACGCCAGGCCCTGGTCAACCGCGTCGATCGACAGGAAATAACGCTGGAGGTTGACGTTGCCCTCGATTTTGGTGTGCTCGTCGAACTCGCCGTAATTGGCAGAAACTTCGTAATGCCAATCGGTGTTGAAGTCGCCGCGCACGCCGCCGACGATGCGGTATGTCTGACGTCGTGCCGCCTCGGTACGATTGGTGAGATCAAGCGCGTTCTTATAGAAACCGAATCCGTATTGATCCGCGTTATTCAGCCCGTCGCCATCATAATCGCCATAGTAATCCTGGATGATCGTCCGGGCCTGGTTGCTCAGATAAGGGTTGTCGGTGTGGAAACGCTCGCCCAGCGCGTTGGTGAAGAACGGGCCGTTGGCGCCGCCGAAAGAGTCGGTGCGACTGTAGGTCGCTTCGACGAAGGGGACCAAGGCCGGGGAAATTTCGAAATGGCCAATCAGGTTGGCGTTGAAGCGATCGAGCCGCGGACGGAAAACGAACTGATCACCGTCACGGAAATTGTCGCCGTTGCCGCCGATGTACGACGGCGCCGACGAAACCTGCGACTGAATCTGCTGGCCGGTCTGCTGGATCAGCGTGCCGTCCGGCTGGAACAGGAGCGGCGTGTAATAATTACCGCCGAAGTAATCGAGGAACGTGCCGCCATTGGAGTAAACGCCGCTGCGGATATCGCGGAAGAATTCAGCCTGCGGCGCATCGGCGGTGCCGACCGGGCGCACGGTAACAAAACCATTGTTCTGGCTGTAAGCACCGCGATCGGACGCGTACCAATCGGTTTGGTGCGCATATTCGAGGTTGATCGCGACGTTGCCGCGACCATCGGCAAAATTCTTGCCGGCGAGGAAGCTGACGAATTCGTTGCCGGCGTCCTTGTGCGAACTGACGCCGCCCTGGCCGCGCAACTGAACACCCTCGTAATGATCCTTGAGGACGAAGTTGACGACGCCGGCGAGGGCGTCGGACCCGTACACAGCCGAATCGCCGCCGGTTACCACGTCGACGCGATCGATCAGATCGGTGGGGATCGTGTTGGTATCGGTCGAGACGCCATCGCTGAGAATGTCGCCTGCGACGTGACGACGACCGTTGACCAGAACCAGGGTGCGCTGCGTGCCGAGACCGCGCAGATCGAGAAGGTTGAGGCCAGTGGTGCCCAGGAAGCGTGTCGAGTTCGACTGGCTGAACGTGCTGCGCAGCGCCGGCAGTTCGTTGAGCACGTCGCCGATCGAGGTTGATCCGGTTTCGAAGAACTTCTCACCCGAGAGCGACGTCACCGGAACCGGCGAATCGAGGCTCGGGCGGGCGATGCGCGAGCCCGTGACGACAATCAGATCCGAGCCAGCATTCGCCGCTTCTGTAGCCGGCGGACAAGGCTTATCGATGGTTGGCAGCGAACCGTCGGCGCACGGCTGCGTCGGGCTGGTCTGAGCCGAATCTGTGGCGGTCTGCGCCGACGCACTTGCCGTCAGCGCGACGAACGCACCTGCTAGAATGGTCGTCGTGGACAGCGCACGACAAAGCTTAATATGCGAGCTACGCATTTGGAGACCCCCAATAATGTTTTTTCCCTAGTTACGTAATTATACGACGGAATGAGAAGGGCAAGGTTCTCTGAGGCAAAGGCAATCGTCATTGATGCGACTGTGATATTTGAACAACAGCCGAGGTCGCAACGAAATGGCGTGGGGTCCGGCGGCGGACGCGGTTTGACTAACGCTTTGGCCTCGCGGATATCCCGACCATGAACCAGATGTCCGCAGCATTTTTGGCATCCGGGTGCGTGATCGCGGCCTTTCTTGCCGTCAGCGTCTGGTTTTTGTTTCAGGGGCTTCGCAAGCAGGCGATGGCGCTTGAGGTTGAGGAGAGTCTGCGGCGCGCCGATCAACTGCTGCGTGCATCGCCGGCTCAAGCGGTCGTGGTCGGCGCGGACGGGCAACTGGATATGCCTGGACAGGTAGTCGATTGGCTGGGCCTCATTAGACCTCCACGCGTGCTGACTGATCTAGGCGGCGATGGTGCCGGCCTTCCGCCCGAAGATGTCGAAGCGCTGTCGCATCATATTCTAGCGACGCAACGCGCCGGCAGATCGTTCAGTTTGGGCGTACAGGCGCAGAACACCGCGCGGAACCTGATTATCGAAGGGCAGCGATCGCCCATAGACGTCGACGGAATGAGCGCGGTGATCCTATGGTTCTTCGACGCGACCGAGAGCCAGCGCGAGATCGTGCGGCTGGAGCAGGAGAATGTTCGGCTAGAAGCGGCGTTCCGGTCGCTGACCGGGCTGATCGAGGCGGCGCCGATGCCGATGTGGTATCGCGGTGCCGATCTGCGGCTGTCGATGGTCAATTCGGCCTATGTCGAGGCAGTCGAGGCGAAAGACGCCGACGAGGTGATCGCACGCGGGATCGAGCTGGTCGAGGCGGCCGGGCTCGGCGGGCCGCTGGCGGGTGCCGCGGCGGCGCGCGACAGCGGCGCGACGCATCAGCAGGCGATGCCGGCGACGATCGGTGGCGAACGACGGATGCTGAGTATCTATGACGTCGCGCTGGCGTCGGGTGGCGTGGCGGGGTTCGCGGTCGATATCGAGGAGCTTGAGCAGGCGCGCGGCGGCATCCGACGCTTTGCCGAGGCGCAGCGGACGATGCTCGACCGACTGTCGGCGGGTGTCGCGCAGTTCGGGGCCGATCGCACGCTGGTATTCTGCAACGAATCGTTTCGGCGGCTGTTCGCGATGCGGCGCGAATGGATCGCCGACCGGCCCGAGTTCGAGCGGGTGCTCGAACGGATGCGCGAAGCCAATCGCCTGCCCGAGGTGCGCGACTTTCCGGCCTGGAAGACCGAGCGGCGCGAATGGTTCACCGCGACCGGCGCGGTCGAGGAAAACTGGCACCTCGGCGCGGGCAAGCATCTGCGCCTGCTCGCGCAGCCGCTGCCCGATGGCGGGTTGCTGCTGGTGTTCGAGGATCGCACCGAGCAGGTCCAGCTCGCCAGCGCGCGCGATACGCTGCTGCGCGTCCGCACCGCGACGTTCGACAATCTGTTCGAGGCGTTGGGCGTATTCGCGGCCGATGGGCGGCTGCAATTGTGGAACACGCGCTTCGCCAAGACCTGGGGGTTCGACGACGAGTTCCTCGCCAGCCATCCGCGCGTCGATGCGCTGGTCGAGCGCGCGGCGGCGAGCCTGGCCAATCCCGAGCGCGCGCGGCTGGTCGGCGAGCTGGTGCGATCGGCGACGGTCGAGCGGCAGCAGCGCGGCGGGCGGGTGACCTTTGCCGATGGCCGGCATTTCGGGTTCGCGGCGGTGCCGCTGCCCGACGGCAACGCGCTGTTCACGATGCTCGACATCACCGACAGCCGGCGGATCGAACGCGCGCTGCGCGATCGCGCCGAGGCGCTGGAGGCGGCGGATAAGGTCAAGACCGCGTTCGTCGCCAATATGAGCTACGAATTGCGCACGCCGCTGACCTCGATCAGCGGGTTCGCCGAGATGCTCGACGCGGGGTACGCAGGCGACCTGAACGAGGCGGGCAAGGGCTATGTCGGCGCGATCATCGATTCGGCGGCACGGCTGGGGACATTGATCGACGAGGTGCTCGACCTGACCCGGCAGGGCGAGACGCCCGAGCTCGATCGGTCTTCGACAGAGTTGGCGGCGGTGGCCGAGGCGGCGTCGACCGCGGTGTCGCCGCTGATCGAGCGGCATCACCTCGATTTCGCGATGGAAATGGCGCCGAGCCTGGGCAAGATGGTCGGCGACGGCGCCCGGTTGCAGCAGGTGATCGAGAACTTGCTGCGTCATGCGATCGCGACGACGCCGGAGGGCGGGCGGGTGCTGCTGCATGGTGACGGCACCAAGAAGCGCGCACGGCTGGTGGTGTCCGATGACGGGCCCGGGCTGGATGCCGACGCGGTGGAAAGCGCGTTCGATCGCTTTGCGCGGCCGGGGCTGACCGCGACCGGCGAACCGGCGCTGGGGCTGGGCTTACCGCTCGCCAAGCGGATTGTCGAGGCGCATGGCGGGACGATCGCGCTGCTGTCGGAGCCGGGCGAGGGGACGATGATCGTCGTCGAGCTGCCGCGGTCATGATTCGCCTTGCCGATCCGGCGGCGAGCGAGGCGTTCGGCGCCCGACTGGCCGAGATCGTGCGCGTGGGCGATGTCGTCACGTTGTCGGGACCGCTCGGCGCGGGCAAGACGAGCATCGCGCGCGGGTTGCTGGCTGCGCTGGGGCTGGAAGGCGAAGCGCCGAGCCCGAGCTTCGCGATCGTCCAGCCATACGATCCGCCCGAGGTGCGGTTGCCGGTGCTGCATGTCGATCTGTATCGGCTCGACGATCCGGCGGAGATCGACGAACTCGGGCTCGACGAGGCGCGGTGGGATGCGCTGCTGCTCGTCGAATGGCCCGAACATGGCGGCGACTGGGCCGACGCGCTCGCGCTGACCCTCGCGATCGAACCGGATGGCGCGCGGCGCTTGACAGCACGCGTGCCGCCGTCATGGGAAGCGCGATGGCGATCGATATGACCCCGCCGGCGGATGCCGGAGCGTTTCTGGCGAAACATGGTTGGGCGGGCGCGTCGATCGCGCCGCTGGCCGGCGATGCGTCGTTCCGGCGCTATTTCCGGGTGAGCGACGGCACGCGGCGCGCGGTGCTGATGGATGCGCCGCCGCCGCACGAGGACCCGCGACCGTTCGTCGATGTCGCGTCGTGGCTTCACGCGCGGGGGTTCGCCGCGCCGGCGATCCTGGCGGCCGAGCTCGATCGTGGGCTGGTGCTGCTCGAGGATTTCGGCGACGTGCGGATGCGCGAGACGATCGATGCCGAGCCGGCGCGGACCGAGGCGCTTTATGCTGCGGCGATCGACGTGCTGGTCGACCTGCACGAGCACGATGCTGGGCCGCTAAGGCCGTACAACCGCGCCGAGCTCGATCGCGAGGCGGGGCTGTTCGTCGAATGGTATTGCCCGGCGGTGGGGCTCGATGTCGATGCCGGGGCGTATCGCGCCGCTTGGGGCT
The DNA here is from genome assembly GCA_051954635.1 of Sphingomonas sp. Lineage (GTDB taxonomy): Bacteria > Pseudomonadota > Alphaproteobacteria > Sphingomonadales > Sphingomonadaceae > Sphingomonas. The sequence goes on from JBQCHO010000100.1 coordinate 30,681, forward strand.
CGGCGTTCGATCTGGTCGCAGAGACGCCGCGGCCGGTGACGGTGCTGCGCGATTATCATGCCGAGAATTTGATGCTGATCGAGCGCGGCGGGCTGGGGCTGCTCGATTTCCAGGACGCGCTGGCGGGGCATCGCGCCTACGATCTCGTCTCGCTGTTGCAGGACGCGCGGCGTGACGTCGAGCCGGAGATCGAGGCGGCGATGCTGGCGCGCTATCGGGCGGCGACGGGGGCGGGGGACGATTTCGTCGCCGCCTACCGCGTGCTCGGCGCGCAGCGGAATGCCAAGATCATCGGCATCTTCACGCGGCTGTGGAAGCGCGACGGCAAGCCGCGGTATCCGACGATGTGCCCGCGGGTGTGGCGCTATCTTGAAGCCGATCTGGCGGCGCCGGAACTCGCGGAAGTGAAGGCGTGGTTCGATGCCGAGGTGCCGGCCGAACTGCGCGGCGATCCGATGGAGATTGGCCAGAAATGACGACCAGGCGCACGCTCGCGATCCGACCCGATCCGGGCGGCGCGGTCCCCGAGACGGCGATGGTGATGGCGGCCGGGCTCGGCAAGCGGATGCGGCCGCTGACCGCGACGCGGCCCAAGCCGCTGGTCAAGGTCGCGGGCAAGGCGATGATCGATCATGTATTCGATCGGCTGCGTGCGGCGGGGGTCAAGCGCGCGGTGGTCAACGTCCATTATCTCGCCGATGCGGTCGAGGCGCATCTGAAGAGCCATGTGAAGGATCTGGACGTCGTCATCTCGGACGAGCGCGCGCAGTTGATGGAAACGGGCGGCGGGCTGGTGCAGGCGCGCGAGCTGATCGGCGACCAGCCGTTCCTCGTCGTCAACAGCGACAATCTGTGGCTCGACGGGCCGACCGACGCGATCCGCGCGCTGGCCGCGGCGTGGGACGATGCGCGGATGGACGCGCTGCTGCTGCTGGTGCCGCTGGCGCGGGCGAACAATCATGGCGGGCGGGGCGACTTTCACCTCGATGCGCGCGGGCGGATCACGGGGTGGCGCAAGCCGGGTCGGGTGGCGCCGTTCGTCTTCACCGGGGTGCAGATCCTGTCGCCGCGCGTGATCGCCGATTGGCCCGAAGGACCGTTTTCGACGCGGCTGTTCTGGGAACGCGCGATCGATGCGGGGCGGGCTTACGGACTGGTGCACCAGGGGCTGTGGTTCGACGTCGGCACGCCAGGAGCGATCAAATCGACCGAGGCGGCGCTGGCAAGCGATTGATTGTCGGCGCGACAAGGCCTTAGGGTACTCGCGTGCCCGGTCCCGCCGTCTTCACGATTCCCGCGCATCGCGCGTTCGCCGATGCGCTTGCGGCGGGGCTGATCCGGCGCTTCGGCAAGGAGCAGATGGGGCTGGCGCGCGGCATCGTGCTGCTGCCGAGCAATCGCGCCAAGCGCGCGGTGAGCGATGCATTCGTTCGCGCGAGCGACGGCGGATTGTTGCTGCCGCGGCTGGTCGCGATCGGCGATCCCGAGCTCGACGAGGCGGCGGGCGCGGCGCTCGATCCGGCGGACGATCCCGATCCGATCCCCCCGGCGATCGCGCCGCTGGCGCGGCGGATGATCCTGGCGCGGCTGGTGAGCGAGGAGCGCGCGCGCGCCGGGCAGCCGGTGGATGGCAGCGAGGCGGTGCGGCTGGCGGGTGAACTGGCGCGGACGCTCGATCAGTTGCTGGTCGAGGAAGTGCCGCCGCGGCGGCTGCGTCAGATCGAGCTCGGCGAGGAATTGTCGGCGCATTGGAAAAGCGCGCTCGACCTGTTCGGGATCGTGCTCGATCGCTGGCCGGGCGAGCTCGAAGCGCGCGGGATGATCGACCTTGCCGAGCGGCGGGCGCGATTGATGCGGCGGCTGGCGGACCGCTGGCGGCAGGCGCCGCCCAGCGGGTTCGTCTGTGCGGCAGGGATTACCGCGTCGGCGCCGGCGATCGCGCGGCTGCTGCGCGTGGTCAGCGAGATACCGCAGGGGATGGTCGTGCTGCCGGGGCTGGCGGTCGAGATGGACGAGGGCGAGTGGCAGGCGCTGGGGCCGCATGATGCAGATCCGGTGACGGACCGGCGGGCGCGCTCGATCGAGACGCATCCGCAATTCCATTTGAAGCTGCTGCTCGACAGGATGGGGATCAACCGCAACGAGGTTTCGGTGTGGCGCGAGGGCGGCGGGCATGACGCCGGTGCGACACGCGGGCGCGCGGTCGACAATGCGCTGGCGCCGGCGGCGTTCACGGGGAAATGGACCGACTTGCCGGCCGAGGCGCGGCGGCTGTCTGGGGTGACGGTCGCCGAGCTCGCGACGCCGGCCGAAGAGGCGCAGGCGATCGCGCTCAAGCTGCGCGAGGTGCTCGAGACGCCCGAGCGGACCGCGGCGCTGGTGACGCCCGATCGGGCGCTGGCGCGGCGGGTGGCGGCGCATTGCGGGCGCTGGGGCATCGCGATCGACGATTCGGCCGGACGGCCGCTGGCGATCCTGCCGCCGGGGACGCTGATCGTGGCGCTGGCCGAGGCGGCAGCGCAGCAATTCGCGCCGACTGCGCTGCTGGCGTTGCTCAAGCATCCGCTGGTGCGACGCGGCGAAGGGCGACTGGCGTGGCTCGAAGGAGCGCGGCGGCTCGATCTGGCGTTACGCGGACCGCGCCCGGCGCCGGGATTGGAGGGTATCGACGCGCATCTCGCCGATCAAGAAGGGCGCGACAGGCATGTGCGCCGCGCGGCGGCGGCGTGGTGGCCCGAGGCGCGCGCGTTGCTCGCGCCGCTGGCGGCGCAGGTCGCGCAAGGCGAGCAACCGCTGAGCGAGTTGCTTGCGGCGGTGCGCGAGGCGGCGGCGAGGTTGTGCGACGACGCGCTATGGGCCGAGCCGGCGGGGCGCGCGCTGGCCGATCTGTTCGGCGAGCTCGAAGCCGAAGCGCCGGCGGGGCCGGAGCGCGTTGCGCCCGCGGCGCTGGGGCCGTTGCTGACGACGCTGATGGGCGAGGTGGCGGTGCGACCGCCGCAGGGCGGGCATCCGCGGCTGGCGATCTACGGATTGATCGAGGCGCGGTTGCAGACCGCAGACCTGATGATCCTCGGCGGGCTCAACGAAGGCGTCTGGCCGGCGCAGGCGGCGCCCGATCCGTGGCTGGCGCCGCGGATACGTGCGGAGCTGGGACTACCGGCGCTCGATCGGCAGATCGGGCTTGCGGCGCACGATCTGGCGGGGGCGCTCGGCGCACCACAGGCGATGCTGACGCGGTCGCGGCGCGATGCGCGGGCGCCGGCGATCGCCTCACGGTTCTGGCTGCGGCTCGAGGCGATGGCGGGCGGACTGACGCCTGAAGCGGCGCTGGAAAGCTGGACGCGAGCGCTCGATCGGCCGGAGGACTATGCGCCGGCGGCGCGGCCGGCGCCGGCGGTGCCGGCGGCGTGGCGGCCGGATCGGATTTCGGTGACCGAAGTCGATCGGCTCAAGGCTGATCCATACGCCTTCTATGCGCGGCGGGTGCTCGAGCTGTCGGCACTCGACACGGTCGATGCCGATCCGAGCGCGGCATGGCGCGGGACGGCGGTGCACGCGATCCTGGAGGCGTGGGCTAAGCAGGACGCGTGCGCGCCCGACAAGCTGCACGCGCGCGCGCGGGCGATGATGGCGGACGCGCGGACGCACCCGATGCTGCGGGCGCTGTGGCAGCCGCGGCTGATCGAGGCGATCGACTGGATCGCGGAGACGATGCGCGCCGAACAGCAAGCCGGCCGCCGCGTGCTCGCGGTCGAGGCGTCGGGGAAGGCGACGATCGCGGGGGTGCTGCTGACGGGGAAGGCGGATCGGATCGACCGGCTGGCCGATGGCGGCTTGGGGATCGTCGACTACAAGACCGGCAAGCCGCCCTCGTCGCGCGCGGTGGCGGCGGGGTACAGCCTGCAACTCGGCTTGATTGCGGCGATTGCCGAGCGCGGCGGGTTCGACGGTGTCGAGGGGACCGCGACGGGGTTCGAATATTGGTCGCTCGGCAAGAAGCGCGATGCGTTCGGCTATATCGAGAGTCCCGTCGATCCGGCGGGGAAATACGGCAAGGTCGTCAATGACGAGTTCGTCGCGCTCGCGGTGGCGCACTTTACGGCGGCGGCTGAGGAATGGCTGACCGGCGAGGCACGCTTCACCGCCAAGCTCCACCCCGAATATGCCCCTTATGCCGAGTATGACCAGTTGATGCGGCTCGACGAATGGTATGGCCGTGGCTGAGCGCCGCACGCCTTCCGCGCTGCCGACGCTGACCGGCAACCAGGCAGCGGCGAGCCGACCCGATACGCATGTCTGGCTGTCGGCGTCGGCAGGAACGGGCAAGACGCAGGTGCTGGCGGCGCGGGTGTTCCGGCTGTTGCTGCGCGGGGTCGATCCCGGCGCGATCCTGTGCCTGACCTTCACCAAGGCGGGCGCGGCGGAAATGGCGGGGCGGATCAGCCGGCGGCTCGCGGCGTGGGTGC
>JBQCHO010000101.1:0-31588 GCA_051954635.1 Sphingomonas sp.
ATCCTCACCGAGATACTCGCCCGCCGGCTGCAAATTGACGATCAGCGGCACATCGGCGCCGTGCTCCTCCCAGTCGGCGAGCGTGAGCTCGACGCCGATATGGCCGGCGATCGCGTTCAGGTGGATCGGCGCGTTGGTCGATCCGCCGATCGCCGAGTTGACCCGGATCGCGTTGAGGAAGGCGGTCCGCGTCATGATGTCGGAGGGCTTGCGGTCGGCGGCGACCATCTCGACAATCGCCTTGCCGGTGCGCCACGCGCATTCCTGGCGGTCGCGGTACGGCGCCGGGATCGCCGCCGAGCCGGGCAGCGACATGCCGAGCGCCTCGCATAGCGAGTTCATCGTCGTCGCAGTGCCCATCGTGTTGCAGAAGCCGGTCGAGGGCGCCGAGGAGGCGACCAGCTCGATGAACCCCTTGTAATCGATTTCGCCGGCGGCGAGCATCTGCCTCGCCTTCCAGATGATCGTGCCCGAGCCGGTGCGCTCGCCCTTGTGCCAGCCGTTGAGCATCGGGCCGACCGATAGCGCGATCGCGGGCAAATCGACGGTCGCCGCCGCCATCAGGCAGGCCGGCGTGGTCTTGTCGCAGCCGATCGTCAGCACCACCCCGTCCAGGGGATAGCCGTAGAGCACTTCGACCAGGCTGAGATACGCCAGGTTGCGATCCAACCCCGCGGTCGGCCGCTTGCCGGTCTCCTGGATCGGGTGGATCGGAAACTCGATCGGAATGCCGCCGGCCTCGCGGATCCCCGCCTTGACCCGCTCGGCCAAAACGATGTGATGGCGGTTGCACGGCGCCAGATCGCTGCCGGTCTGCGCAATCCCGATGATCGGCTTGCCCGACTGCAACTCCTCGATCGACAGCCCGTAGTTGAGATACTTCTCCAGATACAACGCCGTCATGTCCGCGTTCGACGGATCGTCAAACCACGCCCGCGACCGCAATACCCGCCCGCCGTCTTTCGCCTCTGTCACCAGCACCCTCTCGTAAACCAGCCGTCGGCATCGCCGCAGCAGGCCGAACTCGCACCAGCTTTACGGCGCTCTGGTATCGCTCGCAACATATATATCGGATAAAAGAAGCTGAGAGGTCGGGCGCATCGCCAGCGCGCTGATTATTTGCCTGCCGGCGAGGACGAGGCAGGGCGCTTCGTACCGGGGCGGGCATGGGCATACATCGCCCAGGCGATGTCCTTCATCAGCGCGTAACGGTCGCCGTCGCGTTCCATCAGATCGAAATGTGTCTTATTGGGCAGGAAGGTAATGTCCTCATGCGCGCCGACGTCGGCGAAGGCTTGCTGGAGTAGCTTGGCGGCGCCATCAAGATAGAAGGTGTCGGCGGTGCCGACCGTCAGGTGCACCTTGCCGTCGAGATCGGGGCCGATGCTCTTCCAGTCGCGGCGGACGCGCGCGGCGATGTCATAATGGTCGTGCCAATAGACAGCGACTTGAGGGTCGATGACGCCGGTCGCGCGGTCGAACAGCGGCATCGGCCGGCCGTCGGGGCCCTTGGGCGAGAACACCCATTCGAACGAGGCGAACTGGCCACCGTAGGGGCCGAGCACGCGCTCCATCTTCACGAACTGCTCGATCGTGGCGATCAGCTTGTCGTGATCGCGGACCAGCGGATAGGGCTTGCCGGCGGCGTCGTGATAGGCGTTGGCGTTCGGGGCATAGATGTCGATATTGGTGAAGTCGTGAAAATCGCTCGGGTCGGGCGAGGTCGGCCACGAACCGCCGAACACCTTGGGATAGCGCACCTGCAGCCACAGCGTCGCCCAGCCGCCCGACGAATGGCCGGTGAGGAAGCGCGACGACGGCTTGGCGTCCATTGCGTACTGCTTTTCGATCCAGGGGATGAATTCGGTGGTCAGCGCCTGGCCCCACGGGCCGTTATTGACCGAATCGGCGAATTCATGCGTGCCGGTGGCCGAGCTCTCGTCGAGATAGACCCAGATCATCGGCGGCGCCTCGCCTCTGGCCATCATGCCGATCATGTTGGCGGCGTTGCCTTGCGCGCTCATCAAGGTCGAGCCGAACCCGCCGGTCGAATAAACCGTCGGGAAGGTCTTGCCCTTGTCGCCGTAGCCGGGCGGCAGCGCGACCCAGCCGCGAATGTGCGTCGGCCGACCCCAGAAGGCTGTTAGCGCCGGGCTGACGAAATCGACCGGCCTGGCCTTGGCGAGATTGGCGCGTAGCGTTGCCTGATCGGCGGGCGGCAGGTGTGCGAGCGCCGCTTCCATCGAGGTTTCGGGAACGACCTCGGCGAGCGTCAGCGCCGGGATGGGGCCGGGCAGTTTCGTCTGGACCACTTTCGAGACGAGGTCGCCCTCGCCGCGGCCGCGATAATTGTAATTATGGTCGCGATCGAGCACCGCCTGGATTGCGTAGGTGCCTGGCGGCAGTTTGGACCAGGCCGACGGGAAGGCGTCGCTGTCGCCGTCGATCGTTGCGGTCTCGCCCGGGGCAAGCGACCAGGTCTCGCGCGCGGCGATCGCGGTGTCGGTCGGCTTGAACGCCGAGGTATCGACCTCGTCGGACGCCTTGGTGACGGGATCGACCTTCTTGGCAAAGACGATCAGCCGCCCCGACTGCGGCGCGTTGACCACATTGCCGAGCGTGATTGGGATGGTCTGACGCACCTGCTGCGCCGCCACCGGTGCAGCAAATGCCGCGAGTACCGCGATGATGCCGATATGCCCCGCCCGCATGGCCGCCCCCTCGTTTTGCGGGGCCGAGCTTGGGCTTGGCCTAGACGCGAGTCAACGCACCCGCCGCGCGACCAGCCGCGCCAGCGGCGGCCCGGCGAGCAGCACCGCGACGAAGCGCAGCGCCTGCATTGCCATCACGAACGGCACGTTGACGGGCGTCGAGGCGGCAATGATCGCGACCGAATCCATGCCGCCCGGGCTGGTCGCCAGATAGGCAGTGACGAGATCGATGCCGGTCGTTTCGTGGATCAGCACGGCGACGCCCGCGCAGAAGCCGAGCAGCGCGCCGATCGACAGCAGGATACGCGGCAGCGCAGTGCGTGCGGCGGCGACGATCTCGCGCGTGAAGCTGAGCCCGATGCGCCAGCCGACGATCGCATAGCTGACCGCGAGCAGCCAACCCGGTAGCTCGACATGGCCCAGGCCGGCGATCGACAGGCCTGCGGCAAGGATGATCGGCCCGAGCAGCGCGCCCGCCGGCAAGCCGATCGCGATACCGGCGGCGGCGCCGACGACGGCGATGACCAGCGTCGCTACGAAGGGCAGGGCGTGGATCGCGGGAAACCAGGCGCCGCCGGGCGGGTGCGCGCCGGTCGTGCCGGTCGCGATCGCCGCCATCGCCGAGGCGATCACCGCGACGCAGACGACGCGCAGATAGGCCATCACCGCGACCAGCCGCGAATCGGCGCCGAACGAGCGCGCCATCAGCGTCATCGCCGTCGCCGCGCCGGGCATCGATCCCCACACGCCGGTGGTGCCAGGCAGCACCTGCCAGCGGCTGAGCATCCAGCCGAGCACGCCGCTTGCCGCCAGCGTGGCCAGCGCCGAGCCGAAGAACAGCAACGGGTGCGAGGCGACCGTGCGGACGATATCGGCATTGAGCGCGCTGCCGATCAGCACACCGACGATCGCCTGTGCGGCGCGGAAGGCGGACGACGGGATGGCCATGCGGTGCCCGCTCGCGGCAAACGCAATGCCGACAATCAGCGGCCCGAGCAGCAGGCCGGCAGGAATGCCCGCGACCTCGAACGCCGCCGCAAGCGCTGTCGATGCGATCAGCAGGACGGCGACTTTGGCCGTCCTTCGTCCCGTCAATTGGTCAGCCGCCAAACGAAATGTCGTCAGCGGTGCAGACCCGGGCGATCCTGGGGAAGATGTTGTCGAACGCGAAGGCGTGCATTTCGGCCGAGCGCGACGAGCATGCGTCTTCGACGACGACCATGTCGTAGCTCAATTCCCAGCCCGAACGCAGCGTCGATTCGACGCCCATATTGGTCGCGATGCCGGTCAGCACGATCGTCTTGATGCCGCGTCGGCGCAGGTGAAGGTCGAGGTCGGTGCCGATGAACGCGCCCCAATGGCGCTTGAGCACGGTGACGTCGCCGTCCTGCTTCAACCCATCGACCAGCTTGGTGAAATCGGCGGGAAGACCATCGGCCGGAAGCGAGGGCTGGTCGACCGCACCGCTCGGCGCCTCGCCGCGCGCGAACCCGACATGGACCCAGACGACCGGCGAGCCGGCCTTGCGGAACGTCCCGGCGAGCGCCTTGGTGTGCGCCACGACGTCGTCGGCGCTGTGCGGGGCTAAGCTATTGGCGACGATGCCCTGTTGCAGATCGATAGCGACGAGGGCGGTGGTTTGGGGGTCGAGCTGGATCATGAGCTGCAGAACGGGTCAGTGATCCTGTCGTTCCCTGATGTCAAAGGAAACTGTACGGATCGACATCGACCGCGACGCGTACCTTGCTCGGCCAGTCGAGCGCGCCGAGCCAGTCGCGGATCACGTCCTGTACGTCGAGCGCGCGGCGGGCGTGGACGAGCAGGCGGAAGCGGTGCCGGCCGCGCAGCATCGCGAGCGGGGCGGGGGCGGGGCCGTAGACGTGCATCCCCTCGACGCGCGGCGCGGTGCGGCCGATCAGCGTCGCGGCGGCGTGCGCGGCGTCCTTGTCTTCCGATGAGATGACGATCGCGGCGTAGCGGCCGAACGGCGGGGCGTCGGCCTCGCGGCGCGCTTCGGTCTCGGCGGCGTAGAAGGCTTCGGCGTCGCCGGTGACCAGCGCCTGCATCACCGCGGCGGACGGGCTGTGCGTCTGGATATAGACCGTCCCCGGCTTCTCGCCGCGACCGGCGCGGCCGGAAACCTGCATGATCTGGTGGAAGGTGCGCTCGGCCGCGCGCAGATCGCCGCCTTCGAGGCCGAGATCGGCGTCGATCACGCCGACCAGCGTCAGATTGGGAAAGTGATAGCCCTTGGTCACCAATTGCGTGCCGATGACGATATCGATGTCGCCGGCTTCCATGCGGTGGACGAACTCGGCGGCCTTGGCGGGGGACCAGATCGTGTCGGAGGTGACGATCGCGGTCTTGGCGTCGGGCCACAAGGCCGCCGCCTCGTCGGCGATGCGTTCGACGCCGGGGCCGCAGGCGACCAGCGTGTCCTCGTTCTGACATTCGGGGCAGACGCGGGGCACCGGCTCGATATGCCCGCAATGGTGGCACGCGAGGCGCCGCACCAGCCGATGCTCGACCATCCAGGCGGTGCAATTGGGGCATTGGAAGCGGTGCCCGCAGGTGCGGCACAAGGTGAGCGGGGCGTAACCGCGACGGTTGAGGAAGAGGAGTACCTGTTCCTTGCGCGCCAGCGTCTCGTCGATCGCGCGGACCAGCTTGGGCGCGATCCAGCGGCCGCGCTCGGGGGGCTCGGCGATCAGGTCGATCGCCTCGATCGTCGGCATTTCGGCGACGCCGTAGCGGCCGGGGAGCTTCAACTCGGCATAGCGGCCGATCTCGACCTGCTGGCGCGTCTCGATCGCCGGGGTCGCCGAGGCGAGCACCACCGGGCAGCGTTCGAACAACCCGCGCATCACCGCGACGTCGCGCGCGTGGTAATGGACGCCGTCTTCCTGCTTGAAGCTCGTTTCGTGCGCCTCGTCGACGACGATCAGGCCGAGGTTCGCGTAAGGTAGGAACAGCGCCGATCGCGCGCCGACCGTCACCAGCGCCTGCCCCTCGGCGATCTGCCGCCAGGCGCGGCGGCGCTGCGATTGGCGCAGACCCGAATGCCACGCGACCGGCTCGCAGCCGAAGCGCGCGGTGAAGCGCTTGAGGAACGGTTCGGTCAGCGCGATTTCGGGGAGCAGCACGAGCGTCTGCTTGCCCGAAGCGATCGCCGCCGCGACCGCCTCGAAATAGACCTCGGTCTTGCCCGATCCGGTGACGCCGTCGAGCAGATAGGGCTGGAACAATCCGGCGCGGGTCGAGGCGGTCAGAGCGTCGGCGGCGAGCTGCTGGTCGGGCGATAGTTCGGGCGCGGCGTGATCGGGGTCGGGGAGGGGAAAGGGACTGTCGATATCGACCTCGATCGCCTCCAACGCGCCAGTCTTGACCAGCCCGCGGATCACCGCGTCGGAAACGTCGGCGGCGAGCGCGAGCTCGCGGATCAGCCCCTGCCGCTCGCCGATCGCTTCCAACGCCTGCGTGCGCTGCGGAGTCATCCGCTCAGGCAGCGTGCCGGTCGCGCGATATTCGGTGATCGTCCGCCCGCCCTCCAGCGCCGATGTCGAGGCGAGCGCCATCCGCGCTACCGCGGCAGGCGGCGCGAGGTAATAATCCGCGGTCCACTCGATCAGCCGCCGCAGCGGCGCGCGGAGCGGCGGGGCGGGGAGTATACCGACGAGGTTGCGCAGCCGATTGTCGCCGACCTCGGCGTCCGACGGCATGTGCTCGGGCTCCCACACCACGCCGATCAACTGACGCGGCCCCAAGGGCGCGACGACGATCGAGCCAGGCTCGACCTCCATGCCATGCGGCACCCGGTAATCGAGCGGGCCGAGGGCGGAATTCATGACGAGGACACGGGCGCGCGACGAAGGCATCCTCCTCCACCTAGTCATTGATCCGCGCGCGTGGAAGCCGCGGCGACCGATCCGCCCTGTTCGGCGGCGACGAGTTGGGCTATCCTCGCGCCTCGTTCGTCCGAAGGATCAAGATCATGGTTGCGCCGATCGCGCTCGCTCTGTTGCTCGCTCACGCCGGTCAGGCGGCCGCGCCATCCCAATGCGATAGCGTCCGCGTGGCAATGCCCGCCTCGCTGACCGGATGGAGGGATGCTGGTTCGCCCGGCGCGATCGGTAAGGCGTTCACCGTCGCGGCGGCCGATCCGACCACGATCCGCGGGCTGCGCGTCGGCGAAGTCACGCGGAGCGGCGGCGCCGCCTTGGTGCCGTTCGAGGTCGAGAGCGACGCGACCTACCGCGTCGCCGTGTCCGACAAGGCATGGATCGACGTCGTCGCAGGCAATTCGGTGGTCAAGTCGACCGCGCATGGCCACGGCCCGGCTTGCTCGGGGATCAGCAAGGTCGTCGACTTTCCGCTCAAGCGCGGCCGTTACGCGCTCCATCTGACCGGCATCTCGGCGCCGAGCGTCAAGGTGCTGATCGCCAGGGCCTGACAAGGCGAGGATGGACGAAACCGGCCTGCCGGCGGCATTCGGCCAGCATCTCGTGCGAGACCGGCGGCGCTCGGCACACACGGTGCGCGCCTATCAGACAACCGCCGCGCGGCTGTTGCACTTCCTGACGCAGCATTGGGGCGAACTGCCCGATGCCAATCGCCTGTCATCGGTGAGCGCAGCCGATCTGCGCGCCTATCTCGCTTATCGTCGCGGGCAGGGGCTCGGCAATGCCTCGGCCGCGCGCGAGGTCTCCGCCATGCGCGGCTTCCTCGCTTTCGCCGCGGGCGCCGAGGCGATGCCGCGGATCAAGGCGCCGCGCGTGAAGAAAGGCGTGCCGCGCCCGGTCTCTCCGCAAGAGGCGGTGGCGCTGGCCGAGGATGTCGCCGAGGCAGCGGCCGAGCCGTGGCTGGCGGCGCGCGACTGGGCGGTGCTGCTGCTGCTCTACGGCGCGGGCTTGCGGATCGGCGAAGCGGTGGCGATGACCGCAGCCGCGCTGCCGCTCGGCGAAACGCTCGCCGTGACGGGCAAGCGCGACAAGACGCGGATCGTGCCGCTGCTGCCGCAGGTGCGCGAGGCGATCGAGACCTATGCGGCGGAGTGCCCGTGGCCGCTGCCGCGCGACGGCGCGCTGTTCCGCGGCGCACGCGGCGGGCCGCTGTCACCCGCGATCGTGCGGCGCGCGGTGCGGGGCGCGCGCGGGCGGCTGGGGCTATCGGAGCGGACGACGCCGCACGCGCTGCGGCACAGTTTCGCGACGCATCTGCTCGGCCGCGGCGCCGATCTCCGCGCGCTGCAGGAGCTGCTCGGCCATGCCAGCCTGAGCTCGACGCAAATCTACACTGCGGTCGACGCCGCGCACCTGATGGACGTCTATCGCAACGCCCATCCGCGCGCTTAGTCGTGATGCCAGCCTTTGCTGAGCGACGAGCTACTGGCGCGGTTTCCAGGTGAACACGCGGTAGAGGTAGATGAGAATCACCGCCACGAACAGCGCGATCGCGGCGGGGCCGGTGAACTTCTCGATCGCGTCGAACCGCAGTCCGAGCCAATAGCCGAGCGCCGCGCACAAGGTATTCCACAGGCCCGTCCCGATCGCGGTCATCAGCAGAAACTTTGCGGTCGGCATCTGGGTCAGGCCGGCGGGAAGCGAAATCATCGTCCGAAAGGTCGGCAGGATGCGGAAGATCAGCACCGTCTTGCCCCCGTGCGACTCGAAAAAGGCGTTCAGCTTCTCGAGATCGCGCCACTCGATCGTCAGCCAGCGGCCCCAGCGGTCGACCAGCGGCCTGAGCCGCTCCAGCCCTAGCGTCCGCCCGACCAGATACCAGGCGTAATTGCCCGCGACCGAACCCGCGGTGCCGAACACGATCAGCCAGACGAAATCCATCCGCCCGTGCGCGACCGCGATGCCGCCGAACCCCATGATCACCTCGGAGGGGATCGGCGGAAACACGTTTTCGAGTGCCATCAGCAGCGCGACGCCCCAATAGCCGGCGCTTTCAATGAGGTGTAGGATGAAGGCGGTCATGCGGATCCAACGCGCCGGTGCGGCGAAAAGGAGCGGTTCCTAACGCTTTTGTCATGTCTGCGTCACCTCTTAGCGAGGACGCGCACCGCTACATTGGGCCCGTCGACCGATGAGAGGGAGAGACGAGATGGTGCAGTTCAGAATCGTGATGACGGTTGCTGCCGCGGCGCTTTGCGCGACCGCGCTGGCCGCACCCGCCAGCGCCGCCAACGACACGATGAAGCAGTGCGGCGTCAAATATCAGGCCGCGAAGAAGGCCGGCACGCTGCCCGCCGGCGAAACCTGGAACCAGTTCCTCGCACAATGCCGCGGCAGCACCGCGAAAGCGGCGCCCGCCATCGCGATGGCGAAGCCCGTCCCTGCCGTCGCGCGCCGCCCCGCCGGTCAACCGAGCGCAGCGCAACAGGCGATGTACGCCCGCGAAAAGAAGTGCGGCCAGATGTGGAAGGCCGACAGCGCCGCGCACCGCATTCCCGCCGGCCAGAAGTGGCCGCAATATTGGAGCGCCTGCAACAAGCGCATCAAATGACCGCGCGTCGGGCTGCGACGGCTGCCTTTAGCCGATCAGCAGCCCGGCCAGCGCCGCCGACATCAGATTGGCGAGGCTGCCCGCTGCCAGCGCGCGCAGGCCGAGCTTGGCGATCGCCGGGCGCTGGTTGGGCGCGAGGCTGCCGGTCACCGCCATCTGGATCGCGATCGACGAGAAATTGGCGAAGCCGCACAAAGCGAACGTCACGATCGCCACGGTGCGCGGCGACAGCGTTGCCTGCACCTTGCCGAGATCGATATACGCCACGAACTCGTTGAGCACGATCTTCTCGCCGAAGAACCCGCCGGCGGCGCCCGCCTCGTTCCACGGCACGTTGAGCAAGAACATCACCGGCTTGAAGATCGTGCCGATGATTCCCTGAAAGGTGATGTCGGCGGGCGTGAACCAGTGGCCGATGCCGGTCAGGATGCCGTTCGCCAGCGCCACGAGCGCGACGAACGCCAGCACCATCGCGCCGACCGCGACCGCGAGCTTTACGCCGGTCTGCGCGCCTTGCGCGGCGGCCATGATGATGTTGGCGGGCTTTTCCTCGTCGTGCGTCGCCTCGGCGAGGGCGATCTGCTCTTCTTCCGGATCGTCGCCGAGCGGAAGTTCGCCTTCGGGCACGCCCGTGATCGAATCGGGCATGATGATCTTGGCCATCAGGATGCCGCCGGGCGCCGACATGAAGCTGGCCGCGAGCAGATAATCGATCTTGATCCCCATCGCCGCATAGGCCGCCAGGATCGTCCCCGCGACGCCGGCCATGCCGCTGGTCATCACGGTGAAGAGCTGTGCCTGGGTCAGCCCGGCGAGATAGGGGCGAATGACGAGCGGCGATTCGCTCTGCCCGACGAAGATGTTCGCCGCCGCGCACAGGCTCTCGACTTTGGATACGCCGATCACCCATTCGATCGCGCCGCCGATCCAGCGCACGATCAATTGCATGATGCCCAGATAATAGAGGATCGAAACGAGGCTGGCGAAGAAGATGATCACCGGCAGCGCGGCGATCGCGAAGCTGTTGCCGCCGATCGCCGGGCTGGCGAGCGGGCCGAAGATGAAATCGACGCCCGCCTTGGCGAAGCCGAGCAGGTCCGACACGCCACCGGACATGAATCCCAACACGCTGCGCCCCCACGGCACGTAGAGCACCAGCGTGGCGATTCCCGCCTGGAGCGCAAACGCCGCGCCGACGACGCGCAACCGGATCGCCCGGCGATTGGTCGACAAGAGGAGCGCGATGCACAGAATTACGACGATGCCGGCGATGCCGATCAGGAAACGGGTCATGTTCTCGGTTGCGTCCCCACCCCACCGGCGCGTGCGGCCGGCTTGTCACGAAAGGGCGGGTTATGGCGAAGATTGGCGCGCGAGGCGAGCCCCGTTGACGCGCGAGCGAATCCGTCTAGCGTCGCGGCGATGAACGAACCCTCCCGCGCGATCCCGCGCTCGCTTTTCGCCTTTTCGATCTTCTACGGCGGCATGGTCTGCATCGCTGGCGTGCTCGGCAACAAGCAGATCGCGCTCGGTCCGCTGTCGCAACTCGGCGTCGTGCTCGGCGTCGGGCCGCTGGCGGTCGAGGCGGGGATCGTCGCGTTCCTGCTGCTCGTCGTCACCTCGAGCTCGGTCGCCGAGCTGCATGGGCGCCAGATCGCCAACCGGCTGGTGCTGATCGGCTTCGTGCCGTTGATCGTCTCGATCCTGCTCTCGATCATCGTCCGCGCGCTCCCCGCCTCGCCCGAGATGCAGCCGGCCAATCGCGACGCGATCCAGCTCGTGCTCGGCGGCACCTGGCGGATTTGGCTCGGCGGGATCGTCGCTTACGGCGTGTCGCAGACCTTGAACGTCACGATTTTCGCCGCGTTGAAGGGTCGGGAAGGGAGCCACTTGTTGTGGTTCCGCGCCGGCCTCGCCTCGGTGCTCAGCCAGATTGTCGACACGCTGTTGTTCGTGACGATCGCCTTCGCCGGCACCTTCCCGATCGGCGCGCTGCTCGTCGGTCAGATGATCGCCAAGGTCGTCCTTTCGGCGATCCTGGTGCCGCCGGCGATCTACCTGTTCGTCGGGCTAGGTCGGCGGCTCGACGCGGGGGCGGCTTAGGCCGCCGCGCGCCGCTCGATCGGGCGGCGTTTTGCCAGTGCGTTGGCGAGATTGAGCGGGGTCAGCTCGCCGCGACGCCAATAGCGCAGGACCAATGCTTCCTGCTCGGTTCGCGACAGGGTCGGCGCGATTTCGATGAGTTCGTGGTCGGACATTGCGGGCCTCCTGCGTAAGGCCCTAACGCGGGTCTGTGACGCCGCCGTGACGGTTACGCGAGGCCGAACGGGACGACGTGATTGTCGGCATAATGGCCGATCTCGGCGCGGCCGAGATATGGCACGCCCATCTCGCCGCACCAGCGCGCCATCATCGCCTCGAGCGATTCGCCCCAAGGCGGATCGTTCTCCTGAACGTCGCGCACCGCGCCGAGCCGCACGCCCGCGAGCCCCTTCAACTGCGTCGCATGCGCGAGCTGGAACAGCATCCGGTCGATCCGGTAGAGCGGTTCGGAGACTTCCTCGATCAGCAGGACGTGATCGGTGAGATCGGGCAGCCACGGCGTGCCGACCATCGCGGTCAGGATCGCGAGGTTGAACGCGGCCGCGGGGCGGGTGCCGAGTCCAGGTTCGAGGCCGTCGCGCTTGCCCGCGGTCAGCCAGGCAAGGCTGCGCGTCACGGTGACGTCGCCACCGTCGCGGGCGATGTCGATCACCATCGGGCCGTGGATCGGTCGCCCGATCCGCCGCGCGTAGAGCGCGCCGAGCAGGAACCCACAGTCCGAATAGCCGACATACGCCTTGTCGCGCGCCGCCGGGCCGAGCTCGGGCATCACCGCGTCGAGCAGCCGATTCGAGCCGTAGCCGCCGCGCCCGAACCAGATCGCATCGATCGCCGGATCGTTTGCCATCTTCAGGAACGCGGCGGCGCGTTCCTTGTCGCTCCCCGCGAAATGGCCGTCCGACAGGAAGCATTGCGGATCGACCACCAGCTCGATCTCGGGGAACGCGATCGCGACGAACGCCTTGGCTTTCGCCGCGGTGCCGCGATCGAGCTCTCGTGCGGGTGCGACGACCCCGATGCGCATGGCTGCTCCTTGCCCCCGAAATGGAAACCGTCGATAGCCCGGTCGCATGAGTGACGGCAAATCCTACTTCTTCGTCGGTATCGGCGGCTCGGGCATGATGCCGCTGGCGATGATCCTCGCCGCGCGCGGCGCAACCGTGGCGGGTTCGGACCGCGCGCTCGACGCCGGGCGCGTGCCAGCCAAGTTCGACGCGCTGCGGACACGCGGCATCGCCTTGTTCGCGCAGGACGGCAGCGGCGTGACCTCGGCCGACCAGATCGTCGTCGCCTCCACCGCGGTCGAGGAGACCGTGCCCGATATCGTTGCCGCCAACCGGCTGGGCGCGTGGCGGATGACGCGCGCCGAGCTGCTCGCCTCACTGTTCAACGCCGCCGTGCTGCCGATCGGCGTTGCGGGGACCAGCGGCAAATCGACCGTCACCGGGATGATCGGCTGGATCCTTCACGAAGTCGGACTCGACCCGACGGTGATGAACGGCGCGGTGATGAAGAACTTCGTCAGCGATGACGCGCCGTTCGCCAGCGCGCTGGTCGGCCACGGCGACGCTTTCGTCAGCGAGGTCGACGAGAGCGACGGCTCGATCGCGCTCTACCGGCCGGGGATCGCGGTGCTCAATAATGTCAGCGTCGATCACAAGACGCTCGACGAGCTGCGCACGCTGTTCGGCGATTTCATCGGCCGCGCCGGCCACGCGGTGATCAACCTCGACAATGGAGAAGGCGCTGCGCTGGCAATGGCCCTGCCGCCGGAACGGCGGCTGACCCTTGCGATCGATGGCGACGCCGATCTCGTGGCGTCGAACCTCGAAGAGCGTCCGTTCGGCGTCGATTTCGACCTCACGGAGCGCGGCGAGCCGCCGATCCCCGTGTCGCTCCAGGTGCCCGGCCGGCATAACGTCTCGAACGCGCTGGCCGCGATCGGCGCGGCGGCGGCGGCGGGCGTGTCCATCGCCAATGCGGCGGCGGCGATCGGCGGATTCACCGGGCTCAAGCGCCGCTTCGATCTCGTCGGCGAGGCAGCAGGCGTCGCGGTGATCGACGATTTCGGCCACAACCCCGACAAGATCGCCGCCACGCTCGACACGCTCCACGCCTTTCCCGGCCGCCTGCTGGTCCTGTTTCAGCCGCACGGCTACGGCCCGTTGAAGCAGATGCGCCGTGAGTTGGTCGCGAGCTTCGTCGAGCGCCTGCGCCCCGATGACGAGCTCGTACTTCCGGACCCGGTCTACCAAGGCGGCACCGTCGCGCGCGAGGTGACCAGTGCCGACATCGTCGCCAACATCGCCGCGACCGGCGCCCATGCACGCCATATCCCCGACCGCGCCGCCGCCGCCGCACACCTCGTTGCCGAGGCGCGGTCGGGCGATCGCATCGTCGTGATGGGCGCGCGCGACGACACGCTGAGCGTGCTCGCCGCGGAGATGCTCGCCGCGCTCCAACGGAAAGCGTCAACGACAAAATAGCAAGCATACTTGACAGACAGGCAAACTTGACTGTAAAGCTCCCTTTACCGATTCGAAGGGAGGTTCATCATGCCTGCTGGCCAATTCAATCAAAGCAACGCGGGGCGGCGCTACACTTACCGCTTTCTACCGACGATGGTGCTGTACGTCGTGCTGCTGTTCACGGCGCAACATCTGATCGCGACGTGGCGCCCGACCGGTGTGCTGCTCGCACTGCTTGCCATCCTGCCTGCACTGCCGCTCGCCGCGGTCGTCCTCATCATGGGGCTCTACATCGCCGAGGAGCAGGATGAGTATCTGCGCTACCGCATGATCCGCGGTATGCTCGGCGCCACTGGCTTCATGCTGGTAGTGACAACGGTGTGGGGGTTCCTCGAAGAAGGCGGCGTGGTCCACCATTTGCCGCTCTATTGGGCCTTCATCATCTGGTGCGTCGGGCTCGGTTTCGCCCAGGCCTTCTGCTCGTGGAGCGACATGCTGCGGAGGGACCGATGAACAATCGCCTCAAGGTGCTCCGCGCCGAACGCGACTGGAGCCAGGGCGATCTCGCCGAGCGGCTCGAAGTCTCGCGGCAAAGCGTCAACGCCATCGAAACCGGCCGCTACGATCCGTCGCTGCCGCTCGCCTTCAAGATCGCCGAACTGTTCGGGCTCGCCATCGAGGATGTGTTCACGAGCCCGTCCAAGGAGAATGTGCAATGATCCGCTTTCTCAAGACTCGTATCGCCGCCGGCCTGTTCACGCTCGGCACCGTCCTGCAGCCGAATGCGAGCCATGCCGCCGTCATCCAGAGTGCTCCGGCGACCGCGCCGATCACCCAGATGGATCACATCTCGATCGAGGCAGTCGGCAATCCCAAGGGGGCGTCGGTGTTCCTGATCCCCGGCCTGTCGATGTCGCGAGAGAACTGGCGCGCCACCGCGGACCGCATCAAGGGCGACTACCGCGTTTATCTCGTCCAGTTGAACGGCTTCGGCGGCAGCGCGGCTGGCGCTAATGCGAAGCCCGGGCTGATGACCGGCGTCGTCGAGGACCTGCACCGCTACATCCAGGCCAATCACATCCAGGACGCGCGGATCGTCGGCCATTCGCTCGGCGGCACGCTGACGCTGCTGATGGCGAAGATGCACCCCGGAGACCTGCACAGCGTGATGCTGGTCGATTCGCTGTCCTGGGTGGCGCTGCTCGCGGTTCCGCCGACGACGACCGCGGCGCAGGTCGAGCCGATCGCCGCAGGGATGCGCGACAAGATAGCCGCCAAATACGGCCAGCCGGTCGATCAGGATGCCGCCAAGGCGACCGTCGCTGCGCTCGCGCTCAAGCCCGACTCGCGCGTTAAGGCGTTCGATTGGATGCAGGGCGCCGATCCGCGCGTCACCGCCGAGGCTTATTACGAGGACATGGTGCTCGATCTGCGCGGCGATCTCGCCCATATCGAAACGCCGGTCACCTTGCTCTATCCGCATTCGGATGCCGGCCCCGCCGCTGCGGCAGCGGACCAGCTCTATCACAGCGCCTATGCCGGCACGCCGCACATGACCTACGTGCCAATCGCGGACAGCGCGCATTTCATCATGCTCGATCAGCCGGCAGCGTTCTACACCGCGCTCGACGCCTTTCTGGCGAAATAGCCGGGCGTTCGGTAGGGGAGGCGAATGAACGCTTCCTCGCATCTCGCCCAATATCGGACCGCAGGGGCGTCTCCTGCGGTCCTTTTTCTGCCCGGTTATGCCTCGGACATGAGCGGCACGAAGGCGGTTGCGCTCGAACAATGGGCAAAGGCGAATGGCCGCGCCTTCATCCGTTTCGATTATCGCGGCTGCGGTGAAAGCGCCGGCGCATTCGAGGATTTCACCCTCGCCGACTGGTATGATGACGTGGCGGCGATGCTGGATACGATCGACGGTCCCGTGGTGCTGGTCGGCTCGTCGATGGGCGGGTGGCTGATGCTGCTCGCGGCGCGAGCGCGGCCCGACAGGATCGCGGGGCTGATCGGCATCGCCCCGGCGCCGGATTTCACCGATTGGGGGTTCACCGACGATCAGAAGCGCGTGTTCGTCGCGGACGGCCGCGTGCTCGAGGAATCGCCTTATTCCGACCAGCCGACCGTCACCACGCGCGGCTTCTGGGAAGCGGGCGAGCGGCTGCATGTGCTGGACGGCGAGATCGGCTATGACGGGCCCGTGCGGATCGTCCAGGGCCAGGCCGACGCGGACGTGCCGTGGGAGCGCGCCGCGCTGATCGCCGAACGCTTGCGTTCAGCCGATGTGCAGATGTGGCTCGTCAAGGGCGGCGATCACCGCATGTCGCGTGCCGGCGACATCGCGCTGATCATTCGTGCCGTGGAGGACGTGCTCGCTTGTTCCTGATCCCGCTCCTTCTGGCCGCGCAGCAGACGAGCCAACCCGCCGACAAGCCGCAATCGTCGATCGGCACACGCAGCGCGATCGGCGGAGTCGCCGGTCCCGCCTCGCCCGAGGAAGTGCGCTATCACGGCTGCTTCCAGCTCGCGACGAGCGATCCGCAAAAGGCCGAGACGCGTGCCAATCAATGGCGGCTCGACGGCGGCGGTTTCGTGGCGCAGCAATGCCTCGGCGTCGCCTACGCCAATCAGGGCAAGTGGCAGGCCGCGGCGACCGAGTTCGTCGGCGCCGCGCAAGCCGCGCAGGCCGCGCAGGACGATCGCGCCGCGGTCTATTGGGCGGAGGCGGGCAATGCCCGGCTGGCCGGCGGCGATGCGGCGGGCGCGAAGTCCGCGCTTGATGCCGCGCTCGCGGTGGGGACGCTCGACGACAAGCAGCGCGCCGAGGCGCAGCTCGACCGTGCTCGCGCATCGGTTGCGACCGGTGACGCCACCCAGGCGCGAACCGACCTCGACAAGGCGCTGGCGACGGTGCCGCAGGATCCGCTCGCCTGGCTGCTCTCGGCGACGCTGGCGCGGCGCACGGGCGACCTGGCGCGCGCGCACAAGGATATCGCCGAGGCCGAGAAGCGCGCGCCCGACGCCGCGCCCGTCGAGCTCGAAGCCGGAAACATCGCGGCGAAGAGCGGCGACGAAGAGGGCGCGAAGACGGCGTGGCGCCGCGCCGTGACGCTCGCGCCGAACACCAGTGCGGGGCACGAGGCGCAGCAGGCGTTGCAGCAGTTCGCCGCCGTGCCTGGCACCCCGCCGGCCGCGCCTCAGTCGAGGTAGAACTCCACCGTCGTCACCACGCGGACCTTCTTGAACGGCGTATCGGCGACGCCGTAATTGCTGCTGTCGCCATCGCGCGCGTCGATCGAGAAATAGCCTTGGCTCGCGCTCTTGATGCCGCCGACGCCTGTGCCCGAATCCTTGGCGAATTGTTCGGCGGCGGCCCGCGCATCCTTGGTCGCCTCGGCGACCATCGCCGGCTTGATCGAGTTCAGCTTGGTGAAGCTGTAATTCATCTTCGATCCGTCCTGGAGCTGCACGCCTGCCTTGACGAGATCGAACTGGTCGGCGACCGCGCGGCGCGCCCGGACGATGTCGGTGGTGCGCAGTTGCAGCCGCTGATTGATTGTCACCCGCGGATTGCCGTTGTCGTAGAACTGGTTGACCCCGGCGCCGGCGGGCTGGAGCACGTCGGCGGGAAAGCCGAGCCGCTGGAAATAGGCGCGCACGGCCTGCGTGTCCTGGGTGATCCGCGCCTGCACCTCGGCGAGGTCGCTGCCCTGTTCGGAATAGCTGAGGTCCCAGGTGGCGAGGTCGGCGGTGACGTCGCGTTCGGCAAGGCCTTTCACGGTCACCGATCGATCGGCGTGGCGTGCGCGGACCAGCCCGTTGCCGAGCAGATAGCCGCCGACGATCATGCCGATCGCCAGGACGATCGCGGCGATCACCAATGGGCCGCCAAAACGTGTCGCGCGCTCTTCCATTGCCGACGATCCTCCCGATATTGCCGTTAACCTATGTCGCCAATCGGCGATGAACCGGTACTTAATAGCGATGAATGGAGGCCGAGGCCAGCAATGAACTATCTCCACACGATGATCCGCGTCACCGATCCCGACGCGACGATCGCCTTCTTCGAACTCCTCGGCCTCAAGGAAGTTCGCCGGATGGAGAGCGAAAAGGGGCGTTTCACGCTGATTTTCCTGGCCGCGCCGGGCGATATGAACGGCGAGGGCGAACGCGCCAATGCCGAGGTCGAGCTGACCTATAACTGGCCCGCGGAAGTTGGCGGTTCGCCCGAAGTTTACACCGGCGGCCGCAATTTCGGCCATCTCGCCTACCGCGTCGACGATATCTACGAGACCTGCCAGCGGCTGATGAATGCCGGCGTGCCGATCAACCGCCCGCCGCGCGACGGCCATATGGCGTTCGTCCGCACCCCCGACGGCATCTCGATCGAGCTGCTGCAGAAGGACGGATCGCTCGATCCGGCCGAGCCCTGGGTGTCGATGCCCAACGTCGGCGAGTGGTGATGGCGGCCGGCAGCTGGCCCGATCCGCGCTTCATGGCGCGGGCCGGCACCCAGCTGCCGATCGTCCAGGCACCGATGGCGGGCGCCGGGGGCAGCGCGCTTGCCATCGCTGCGGCGCGAGGCGGGGCGCTCGCGTCGCTGCCGTGCGGCATGTCGAGCCCCGACGAGGTGCGGCGCGAGGTCGCGGCCTTCCGCGCTGCGACCGACGCGCGGATCAACCTCAATTTCTTCTGCCACGCGCTGGCGCCGCCGCCCGACGAGACCGCCTGGCGTGCCCGCCTCGCGCCTTTCTATGCCGAGCTCGGCGTGACCGACGCGCCGCCGCCGCCGCTGCGCCTGCCGTTCGACGCCGCGATGTGCGCGCTGGTCGAGGAGCTCCGGCCCGAGGTCGTCAGCTTCCACTTCGGGCTGCCGGCGCGGGACCTGCTCGATCGTGTGCGCACTTCGGGCGCAATGGTGATCGGCAACGCCACCACGATCGCCGAGGCGCGCGCGCTCGCCGCCGCGGGCGTGGATGCGATCATCGCGCAAGGTTGGGAAGCGGGCGGGCATGCCGGGCGGTTCCTCGGCGCCGATCCGGCCGAGCAGATGGGCCTGTTCGCGCTGCTGCCGCAGGTCGTTGATGCGGTGAACGTGCCGGTGATCGCCGCCGGCGGCGTGGCCGACGCGCGCGGCATCGCGGCGGCGATGATGCTCGGTGCAGCGGCGGTGCAGATCGGCACTGCCTATCTGCGCAGCGCCGAATCGCTCGTCTCGCCGATGCACCGCGCCGCACTGGCGAGCGAAGCAGCCGAGCATAGTGTATTCACCAACCTGTTTTCGGGCGGGCTCGCACGCGGCATTCGCAACCGCCTCATCGACACGCTCGGCGCGATCGATCCCGCCGCGCCGCCTTATCCTTTTGCCAGCGCCGCGCTGGCCCCGCTGCGCCGTGCGGCCGAGGCCGAGGGCGATGCCGGCGTCTCACCGCTCTGGGCGGGGCAGGCAGCACGGCTCGGCCGCGACGAGCCCGCTACGGCGCTCACCGCCAGGCTCGGGCGCGAGGCGCTCGCGCTGCTCCACGCATGACAGGAGGCATTTCCATGCTCGATATCGTCCGTATTCCCGCGCTCAGCGACAATTACATCTGGCTGATCCACGAAACCGCGAGCGGCGAGACGGTGGTGATCGACCCTGCCGAGTCCGATCCGGTGCTCGCCGCGGCGAAAGAACGCGGCTGGACGATCTCGCAGATATGGAACACGCATTGGCATCCCGATCACACCGGCGGCAACGCGGCGATCAAGGCGACGACCGGCGCGCGGATCACCGGCCCGGCGGCCGAAGCGGCGAAAATCCCGACGCTCGACGCGACGGTGGGCGAGGGGGACGCCGTGCGGATCGGCGATCACGTCGCCACCGTCTGGGAAACGCCGGCGCACACCGCGGGTCATATCAGCTATCATTTCGCCGATGACGGCATGATCTTCGTCGGCGACACGCTGTTCGCGATGGGCTGCGGCCGGTTGTTCGAGGGCACGCCGCAGCAGATGTTCGCCAACATGCAGCGTCTCGCCGCGCTACCGGGCGAGACCAGGGCTTATGGCGCGCACGAATATACGCTGGCCAATGCCCGCTTCGCCCGCGCCGCCGAACCCGACAATCAGGCAGTCGTCACCCGGCTGGCCGAGATCGAAGCCGCCCGCAGCGCCGGCGAGGCGACGCTGCCGACGACGATCGCGCTCGAACGCGAGACCAACCCCTTCATGCGCGCGGGCTCGCCGCAAGAATTGGCTGAACGACGCGCGGCAAAGGATGCATTTCGCGGCTGAATGCCCTATATTGGCGACGACAGGGATAAGGTCGCAAAGGAGTATCGCGATGCGTTGGCTTGCGCTCGTCGTTCCCGTGCTCATCGCCGGCTGCGCCAGCGATGGCGGCACGCCGCCCGGCACCACCAATCCCAAGCAGCTCGCCGAGATCGCCGATGCGCTGAAAGGACTGACCCCGGGCGAACCGGTCAGCTGCATCGACCAGACCCGCGTGCGCGACGTCAAGAAGTTCGAAGGCACGATCGTCTACGTCTATTCGCAGCGCGAGATGTACCGCAACGACGTCGATGGCTGTCAGGGCCTGCGCTACGGCGACCCGATCGTCAGCCGTACCCCGACGACGCAGCTCTGCCGCGGCGACATCCTGCGCACCTTCTCGCCGGGCACCCCGAACATTCCGAGCGGGAGCTGCGCGCTCAATTCGTTCGTACCGTACAAGAGGTGACGCGATGCGCAGGATGATGATCGCCGGGCTCGCCACTGCGTTGATCGCCGGGGCCGCGCTAGCGCATGACGACGATCCGGCCAAGGACCTCGCCAAGGCGCTCGCGGGGCACGTCCCCGGCAAGACCAGCGAGTGTATCGATCCGCAATTCGCCAGCGGGCCGACGGTGATCGGGCACGACACGCTGCTTTACCACCAGGGCTCGACGATCTGGAAGGCGAACGTGATCGGCCCGTGCCCGGCGCTCGACGACAATGTCACGGTGATCGCCGACATCTATGGCGGGCAGCTTTGCCACAACGATCGCTTCCGCGTGCTAGAACCCAATGCGACGATCCCGTCGGCTTATTGCCGGCTCGGCGCGTTCCAGCAGTATTTGCCCGTCAAGAAGTAACGCCGCGCGCGATCCGGGTGACGTGCCCCATCTTGCGGCCGGGGCGCGCCGAGCGCTTGCCGTAGAGGTGCAGGTGCGCGTCGGGCTCGGCGAGGATGTCGGCCCAGCGATGCGCGGCGTCGCCGATCAGATTCTCCATCTCGACCCGCGGCGCGGTCAGCGCCGTATCGCCGAGCGGCAGCCCGCAGATCGCGCGGACGTGATTTTCGAACTGCGAGGTTACCGCACCCTCGATCGTCCAATGCCCCGAATTGTGGACGCGCGGCGCCATTTCGTTGAACACCGGGCCGTCGCTGCCGACGAAGAACTCGCACGCCAGCACGCCGACATAGCCGAGCTTGTCGGCGATCCGCCCGGCGAGCGCCGCGGCCTCGGTCCACTGCGCGGCGATTTCGGCCGGCGCGGGCAGCGTCGAGCGCGCGAGGATGCCGTCGACATGATCGTTCTTGGGCGGCGGATAGCTGGTCATCGCGCCGTCGATCCCGCGCGCCAGGATGATCGAGAACTCGTGGTCGAAGGCGACATGCCCTTCGAGGATCGCCGGTCGCCCGCCGATCGCCGCCCAGGCCTCATCGGCTTCGTCGATCGATTTCAGCCGGACCTGGCCCTTGCCGTCGTAGCCGAGACGCAGCGTCTTGAGGATCGCCGGCGCGCCGATCGCCGCCAGCGCTTCGTCCAATTCCTCCCGCGTGCAAACCTTGCGCCACGGCGCGGTGCGGCCGCCGAGATCGTTGACGAACTGCTTCTCGTTCGCGCGGTCCTGCGCGATGCCGAGCGCGACCGGGGCGGGGTGAACCGGCACCTTTCCCGCGAGATATTCGACCGGCTCGAGCGCGATATTCTCGAACTCGTAGGTCACGACGTCGCAATTCGCCGCCATCTCGTCGAGCACGATGCGGCTGTGATAATCGGCGCGGGTGAAGCTCGACGCGGTCTGCGCGGCGACGCTTTCCGCATCGGGCGCGAGGATGTGGGTGCGATAGCCGAGCTGCGCGGCGGCAACCGCGATCATCCGGCCGAGCTGCCCCCCGCCCAATATGCCGATCGTCGATCCGGGCGGCAGCATCGTCATGCCGGTTCCTCGTCCACCGCGTCGGTCTGCGCCTGCCGCCAATCGGCCAGCCGCGTCGCGAGCGCATCGTCGGTCGTCGCCAGCATCGCGGCGGCAAGCAGTGCGGCGTTGACCGCGCCTGCGCGGCCGATCGCCAGCGTGCCGACCGGAATGCCCGCGGGCATCTGGACGATCGAGAGCAGGCTATCCATGCCGTCCAGCGCCTTCGACTGCACCGGCACGCCGAGCACCGGCAGCGGCGTCATCGATGCGGCCATGCCCGGCAGGTGCGCCGCGCCGCCCGCGCCGGCGATGATCAGCTTGAGCCCGCGGCCTTTGGCGTTCTTGGCGTAATCGTACAGCCGATCGGGGGTGCGATGCGCCGAGACGACCTTGGTTTCGTGCGCGACACCCAGCGCGTCGAGCGTCTCGGCGGCATGGCGCATCGTCTCCCAATCCGATCGGGAGCCCATGATGATGCCGACCGTGGGTGCCTCCGCCATGCGCGCCCTTTCGATGCGAGAAGGCGCGTTCCTAGCGGCGGCGCCCGGATCGGGCAACCGCGACGCTCAGCGTTCGCTCAGATAATAGCGATCGGTTGCGTTGAGCTGATCGTCGAGCTCGTAGACGATCGGCTGCCCGGTCGGGATTTCGAGCGCGGTGATCTCGTCGTCGGAGATGTGCGACAGATGCTTGACCAATGCGCGCAGCGAATTGCCGTGCGCGGAGATCAGCACGCGCTCGCCCGCCTTGATCGCCGGGGCGATGCGGCTTTCCCAATAAGGCAGCACGCGCGCAATCGTGTCCTTCAGGCTCTCCGTCGCGGGGATATCGATGCCGGCATAGCGGCGGTCCTTGGTCAGATCGAACGTGCCGCCCTGTTCCATCGGCGGCGGCGGCACGTCGAAGCTGCGGCGCCAGATATGGACCTGCTCGTCGCCGTGTTTCGCCGCGGTCTCGGCCTTGTCGAGCCCGGTCAGGCCGCCATAATGCCGCTCGTTCAGATGCCAGTCCTTCTCGACCGGCAGCCACAGCCGGCCCATCGCCTCGAGCGCGATGTTGAGCGTCTTGATCGCGCGGGTCTGGACGCTGGTGAAGGTCATGTCGAAATCGAAGCCCTTTTCGGCGAGCAATTCGCCCGCCGCCTTCGCCTCGGCCGCGCCCTTCTCGGTCAGGTCGACATCCCACCAGCCGGTGAAGCGGTTTTCGAGATTCCATTGCGACTGGCCGTGGCGCAGCAGGACGAGGGTGGGCATCGCGGGATTCCTTCGTGGCTGTGGGGTCGCGGCGCTGATAGGGTGGATGGGCGGTTCAAGACAAGCGCGCGAAAGGCTCCTCGCATGACGATCGTCCGAGAGACGCTGATTTATGACGGCCCCGGCGGCCCGTTCGAGGGCGTCGTTGCCTATGACGCCGAGGTCGAGGCAGCGCGGCCCGGCGTGCTCGTCGTGCCCAACGTGCTCGGCCAGAAGGAAGCCGATGCCGCGAAGGCCGAGGCGCTCGCGAAGCTCGGCTATGTCGGTTTCGCCTGCGACGTATTCGGCCAAGGCAAGCGAACGACACGCGCCGACCCCGATTCCGCGCGCTACATGAACGCGCTCGACGCCGACCGGGCGCTGCTGCGCGATCGGCTGGCGGCGTCGCTCGACACGCTTCAGGACTTCCATGCCGTCGATCCGGGCAGGACCGCGGCGATCGGCTTCTGCTTCGGCGGCAAATGCGTGCTCGACATGGCGCGCGCCGGGATGGACGTGCGGGGCGTCGTCAGCTTCCACGGCGTCTATGATCGCCCCGATTACGAAAGCGTCACGCCGATCCGCGCCAAGGTGCTGGTGTGCCACGGCTGGGACGACCCGCTCGGGCCGCCAGCGAAAGTGGTGGCGCTTGCGAACGAGTTGACCGAAAGCGCCGCCGACTGGCAGCTCCACGCTTATGGCGGCGCCGGCCACGCCTTCACCGACATCGACCTCAAGGACCGCGGCCCGCTTCGCCCCGGCGTCGCATATGACGCAAACGCCGACCGCCGCAGCTGGCAGGCGATGACGGATTTTCTGCGCGAGCTGTTCGTTTGAAGGAGGCTGGCGCGCCCGGCTGGATTCGAACCAGCGGCCTCAAGATTAGAAGTCTCGTGCTCTATCCAACTGAGCTACGGGCGCGCGATGGCGGCATCCGTTAGCGCGGATTGCGTGGGCGGGGAACCTCGATCATAGAAAGCGCCATGGGGGATATGCGCGCATCCGGCCCGACGCCGATCGACGCCGCCGCGATCGGTACGCGGCACTTCCGCTGTTACGATTTCGTCATGGTGGCGTTCGTCGTCGTGCTGCTGCTGTCGAACGTGATCGGCGCGGAGAAGCGCTCGGTGATCGACCTGCCGGGGATCGGGCTGTGGCCGTTCGGCGCGGGCATCCTGTTCTTTCCGATCTCCTATGTGATCGACGATGTGCTGACCGAGGTCTACGGCTATGCCCGCGCGCGTCGGGTAATCTGGGCGGGGTTCGCGGCCCTGGGCTTCATGGCGGTGATGGAATGGACCGTCGTCCACCTGCCGGTCGCCGAGGGCTGGACCGGGCAGGCGGCTTACGAACGCGTGTTCGGCAGCGGGTGGCGGATCATCCTCGCGTCGTTATGCGCGTTCTGGGCGGGCGATTTCCTCAACTCGCTGGTGCTCGCCAAGATGAAGATCTGGACGCGCGGACGCTGGCTGTGGACGCGCACGATCGGCAGCACGATCATCGGCGAGGGCGCGGACAGCCTGATCTTCTACCCGCTCGCTTTCTACGGCCTCGCCGACTGGCCGGTCGACGCACTGCTGATGGTGATGCTCAGCCAGTTCGTGCTCAAGGTGAGCTGGGAAGTGACCCTGACGCCGGTGACCTATGCGGTGGTCGGCTGGCTCAAGCGGCGCGAGGGGGTCGACGTCTACGATCGCGGGACCGACTTCTCACCCTTCCACATGCGCGTGTGACGCGCGCTGCGTCTCGACCAACTTGATCGCCTTCTGCACTGCCGCCTCGATCGACAGGAAGCTGGTGTCGAGCAGCGCGGCGTCGGTAGCCATGACCAGGGGAGCGGCGGAGCGCGACGAATCGCGTTGGTCGCGCGCGCGGATGTCGGCGAGCACGCGGTCATAGGTCAGCGTCGATCCGGCGCGGCGCAGCTCGTCATGACGGCGGCGTGCGCGGATCATCGGGGTCGCCTTGACGAACAGCTTGGCGTCGGCGTCAGGCGCGATCACCGTGCCGATATCACGCCCGTCGAGCACCGCGCCGCCGGCTTGCTGCGCGAACCGACGCTGGCGCTGGAGGAGTGCCGCGCGGACCAGCGGATGCGCCGAGACGATCGAGGCGGCCTTGCCGACCTCGTCGCTGCGCAAGGCAGGGTCATCGAGCAGCGCCGCGTCGAAATCGCACGAGGCGACCGCGTCGGCCTCCTTGGCGGGATCGAGCTCGTTGCGCATCACCGTCAGTGCGACGGCGCGATAGAGCAAACCGGTATCGAGGTGCGGAAGCCCGTAATGGCGTGCGAGCGCGCGGGCGATGGTGCCCTTGCCCGAAGCGGCGGGTCCGTCGACGGCGATGATCATGGGGTACTCAGAACTCTATTGGCTTAAGGCGTCAAGGCTGGCGAAGAATGTCGGGTAGCTGGTCGAAACCGGCGCGACGTCGTCAATCGTGACCGGATCGCGCGCCGCCAGTCCAGCCACGGCGAGCGACATTGCGATGCGATGATCGAGTTTCGAGGCGATCCGTGCGCCGCCCGCGATCGGTGCCCCGCCGCTACCGGTGATGGCGAGGCCATCGTCGAACTCCTCGATCGCGACGCCGCACGCGCCGAGCGCCTCGGCCATCGTCGCGATGCGATCCGATTCCTTGACGCGCAGCTCGTGCGCGCCGCGCGCCGTGGTGCGTCCTTCGGCGAGCGCGGCGGCGACGAACAGCACCGGATATTCGTCGATCATGCTCGGGGTGAGCTCGGACGGCACGTCGATCGCTTTGAGCGCGGCATGGCGCACGCGCAGATCGGCGACCGGCTCGCCACCGACGGTGCGCTGGCTCTGTTCGACGATGTCGGCGCCCATCGACTTCAGCGCGGCGAACAGCCCGGTGCGCGTCGGGTTCATGCCGACATTGGTGATCGTGACGTCCGATCCCGGCACGATCGATGCCGCCACCGCCCAGAACGCCGCCGACGACGGATCGCCCGGTACGACGATCGTCTGCGGCTGAAGTTCGGCCTCGCCGGTGAGCGAGATGACGCGGCCCTCGGGCGTTTCCTCGACATTGATCTCGGCGCCGAAGCCATGCAGCATCCGCTCGGAATGATCGCGTGTTGCGATCGGCTCGATCACGCGCGTTATCCCCGGCGTGTTGAGCCCCGCGAGCAGCACCGCCGACTTGACCTGCGCCGAGGCGACCGGGAGCGTGTAGGCAATCGGCACCGCCGGCACGATCCCGCGCACCATCAGCGGCAGGCGGCCCCCCGGTGATGCGGTGATATCTGCGCCGATCTGCGACAAGGGCTCGATCACCCGCGCCATCGGGCGTTTGCTGAGCGAGGCGTCGCCGGTGAAGGTCGCGGTGATCGCATGGCTCGCGACCAGGCCCATCAGCAGCCGCGTCGAGGTGCCCGAATTGCCCATGTCGAGCGCGCTTTCGGGCTGCAGCAGCCCGCCGACGCCGACGCCGCTCACGACCCAGGTGCCGTCGTCGTGGCGCTCGATCGTCGCGCCCATCGCGCGCATCGCCGCCGCCGTCGCCAGCACGTCCTCGCCTTCGAGCAGCCCGGTGATTCTGCTCTCGCCGACCGCCAGCGCCGAGAGCATCAGCGCGCGGTGGCTGATCGACTTGTCGCCGGGCACCGCGACCGATCCGGTCAGCGGGCCGCGCGCGGCGATCGTCATTTCTTGGGAAGCGGGATGGGCCATGGCGCGCGGGCTTTTGACAGTCAGGTTGCGCTATGGCAAGGCGCGCCCCACTTTGCAGGTCAACCTGCAATCCTCCAATCAATTCGAAAGGCATGAGGCGCACAGATGGTGAAGCCGGAATGGGGCACGAAGCGGACCTGCCCGAAATGCGCGACGCGATTCTACGATCTCGGCAAGGAAGATCCGGTCACCTGCATCGAATGCGGCACGACCTGGACGCCCGAACCGATCCTGAAGTCGAAGCAGCCGGTCGCGTTCGACCAGAGCACGCCTGCCGAAACCAAGAAGAAGGATGCCGCGCTCGCCGGCAATGACGACGATCACGAAGACGATGATCTGAACATCGACGAGGACGAGGAAGCCTCGCCCGACGACGAGGTCGATCTGGGCGATGACGACGACGATATCGGCGGCGTCAAGCGCGGCGACGAAGACGAAGAAAACTGATCGCTTGCCAAGGGAGCGTCGCCTGTCTAAGGGCGACGCCTCCCGACGATGTGGGGCCGTAGCTCAGCTGGGAGAGCGCTACACTGGCAGTGTAGAGGTCAGGGGTTCGATCCCCCTCGGCTCCACCATTTCCGTACATTGACGTAATCCAAGCGACGATCCGCCGAGGCGCATGACGCCAGCGGATCGCGCTCGATTTTGCTCAGCCCGAATTGCGCAGCGCAGTTGCGATCGCGTTGATCGACAGCAGGATGCCCTCGCCGATACGCTCGTCGGTCTCGCCGGCGCGGTGGCGCTTCATCAGTTCGATCTGGAGCAGGTTGAGCGGCTCGATATAGGGCAGCCGCAGCCGGATCGACGTTTCCAGATTCGGGTGCTTTTCGAGCAGTCGCGACTGGCCGGTAATCTCGAGCAGCCCGTCATGCGTCTGCTGCCAGCCCTCGCGAATCCGCCCGAACACGCTATCGCGCAGGCCCTTGTCCTCGACCAGCGTCGCGTAGCGCGCGGCGATGCCCATGTCCGACTTGGCGAGCACCTGCTCCATATTGGCGAGCGTCGCGGCGAACAGCGGCCAGCCCTCGGCCATTTCGGCGAGCAATTTCTTGTCGGGATGCGCGGCGATCGCCTGGCCGACGCCGTACCAGCCGGGCAGCATGACGCGCGCCTGGCTCCATGAGAACACCCAGGGAATCGCGCGCAGATCCTCGATCGCGTCCGATTTCTTGCGGCTCGCCGGCCGCGAGCCGATCTTGAGCCCGGCGATCTCGGCGATCGGCGTCATCTCGCGGAAGAAGGTGGTGAACCCCTCGGTGCCGTAAACGAGGTCGCGATAAGCCTTGAACGCGGTGTCCGACAGCGCGTCCATCGCGCCCGAGAAGCGCGCGTAATCCGCGTCCGACAGCCGCTCGGGCTCGAGGCTGGCGAGCAACGTCGCCGACGCCATCGCCTCCAAATTGGTCATCGCGCTCTCGCGGGTGCCGTATTTGCCCGCGATCACTTCGCCCTGTTCGGTGATGCGGATGCGGCCCTGGACGGTCCCGGGCGGCTGCGCGCGAATCGCTGCGAACGCCGAGCCGCCGCCACGCCCCACCGCGCCGCCGCGGCCGTGGAACAGCTGCATCCGCACCCCCGCCTCGGCGAACACCGGCGCGAGGGCGCTCGACGCCTTGGAAAGCTGCCAGGTCGAGGTGAGATAGCCGCCGTCCTTGTTCGAATCGGAATAGCCGATCATCACTTCCTGGTAGCCGCGCGCGTCGGTGATCTTCTTGATCTCGGGAAGCGCGAACCAGTCGGCCATCACATCGGGCGCGGCTTCGAGATCGCTGACCGTCTCGAACAGCGGCACCGCCATGATGTCGGCTTCGGGCGTATCGCCGGGGCGGTACAGCCCGACTTCGCGGAGCAGCAGGTTGACCTCGAGCAGGTCCGACACCGAGGTCGCCATCGACACGATATAATTGACGATCGCCGCCTTGCCGTAGCGCTGGTGCGCCTCGGCCGCGGCTTCGAGAATGGCGAGTTCGGAGCGTGTCTCGTCGCTATAGTCGCTGAAGCGGCTCATCAGCGGGCGCGGGGACGCGAGTTCGTGGCGCAGCAGCGTGACGCGCGCGCCCTCGCCGAGCGACAGATAGTCGCGCTCGACCCCCGCGGTCTTGAGCAGATCGGCGACGACGCGCTCGTGCACCGCCGAATTCTGCCGCATGTCGAGCGTGTGGAGGTGAAAGCCGAAGGTCTCGACCGAGCGGATCAGCCGACCCAGCGCGCCGCCCGAGCCGAGCGTGCCGTGGCCGCTTGCGGCGAGCCCGTGCGCGATGGCGACGAGATCGGCGCGCAACTCCTGCGGCGTCGCGTAGGCATCGCTTTGATGCGCGACCGGCCGGGGCGGGGCCTTGCCTGTGAAATGCGTGAAGGTCGCCGCCAGCCGGGCGTAGATGCCGGTCAGCGCGCGGCGATAGGGTTCGTCGGACCGAGTCTCCGCGTCGTCGTGGCTCGCTTCGGCCAGCGCGAGCACCTCGTCGGTGACCGTGGCATGCTGGGTGGAAATAGACAGCTCGGCACCGAGCGCATGAACGCCGGCCATATAGGCGGTCAGCACGGTCTCGCAGGCGCGGCCGAGCGCGGTGCGCATCGAGGCGGCGGTGACGAAGGGATTGCCGTCGCGATCGCCGCCAATCCAGCTTCCCGGCTTGAGGAAGCTCGGCAGCCGTTCGCCGAACGCGCGGTCCCAGCGCTGATAGAGCGCCGGCAGCGCGGGCAGGAACACGTCGCGGAAATAGCTGAGCGCGGTTTCGATTTCGTCGGCGACGTAGAGCTTCTCGCGGCGCAGCACGCGGGTTTGCCAGAGGAGGGCGATCTGGCGCGTGATCGCCTGGTCGATATCGTCGCCTTCGGGGGTCGCGGAAAGCCCGCGATCCTTCATTGCCATCAGCTCGGCGATGCGGTTGCGGTGATCGATCATCGACTTGCGTCGCACCTCGGTCGGGTGCGCGGTGAGCACCGGCGCGATCAGGCCGTGCGCGAGCAGGTCGACGATCGTCGCCTTGTCGACGCCTTCGCCTGCCAGCCGCTCGATCGCGGCGGCGACATCGGCGCCTTTTTCAGCCGCGACGCCCTGACGATCCTCGGCGAGGTTGGCGAGCATCGAGAACAGCATGAACCCGCGCGTGAAATCGAGCTGCTCGTCGAGGCTGAGCCGGTCGAGCCCGGGATCGATCGCGTCGGCTGCCG
This sequence comes from Sphingomonas sp., assembly GCA_051954635.1. GTDB lineage: Bacteria > Pseudomonadota > Alphaproteobacteria > Sphingomonadales > Sphingomonadaceae > Sphingomonas. Next base: position 30,057 of record JBQCHO010000101.1, read on the forward strand.
CCACCCCGCGGGCGCGATCGACCGAGGTCGATCGGATATATTCGATGCGCTTGAACAACGCGTCCCCGCCATAAGCGCGGATGACGTCGCCGAGCTGCGCGCCGAGAAAGCGAACATCGGGATTATTCGTGATGGGGGGTAGATCAGCCATACCCGCCTTGCTGCACTGCACCAGGGCGAGGGTCAACCGCAGTAGGGCTTTATCCCGCCCTTAAAGCAGATTTATCCGGTCGCGCTGCTCTGGTTCGCCACGGCGTCGTCGTCCATGTCGTTGCCCAGCGCGGCGCGGCGTTCTTCGCCGGTCAGCACCTGATCGTGATTGCCGTCGGCCTCGTCGAACCGCGCCAAGCCGCCCTTCTCGAACTCGTCGAGCGTGATCTTGCCGTCGTGATTGGTGTCGAAGCTCATGATGCGATCGTGATGACGCGCGGGCACCTCGCTCGCCTCGAGGATCGAGTCGTGGTTGAGGTCGTATTGGGTGAAATGCTTGTCGAGGATGCCGACGAAATCGGTGCGGTTGAGCGCGGTCGGCGGCACGAAGCCCGCGGGCGCCACCGCATTGGCTGCGGCCTTTTCGTCCTTGTGTCCCGAGCAGGCGGCGGTGGCGAGCAGCATGGGCACGATGATGAACGAGGCACGACGCATGAGTGGGATCCTGGCTGTTTCGCCTGATGTGGCGCACGCTTCGACGGATTCAATAGCCGCCGACCGCAGCTTGAGGGTGTTCAGGCTTCGAGTTCGACGTCCCAATAGAGCCAGTCGCGCCATGTCTGGTGCAGATAATTGGGCGGGAACGAGCGACCGTGCTCCTGCAATTGCCAGCTCGTCGGCCGGATCGGCGGCACGCGCAGCGGCATGTGCGCCTGAATAGGCGTGCGGCCGCCTTTCTTGAGGTTGCACGGGGCGCAGGCGGTGACGACATTTTCCCAGGTGGTGCGGCCGCGTTGGGCGCGGGGGACGACATGATCGAAGGTCAGGTCGCGGGGCGATCCGCAATATTGGCAGGCGAAGCGGTCGCGCAGGAACAGGTTGAAACGGGTGAAGGCGGGAAATTGCGAGGGTTTGACGAATTGCTTGAGCGCGATGACCGAAGGGAGCTTCAGCCTCGCGCTGGGACTTCGCACCTCGCGTTCATAATGGTCGACGATATCGACGCGATCGAGGAACACCGCCTTGACCGCGGTCTGCCACGGCCACACGCTCAAGGGGTAATAACTGAGCGGGGTATAGTCAGCGTTGAGGACGAGCGCGGGGCAACTGTCCGGATGGCGGATCATGTCGGGATGATACATCTGTTCTCCCCCGTCGTGGTCGGCCGCGCTGTCGCGCATCCGGATGACGCCGTGATGACAGCACAGCCGATGAATCGCCGTCAAGAGCCCGTTTCGAGGGCGCGATGAACGGTGTCGTCACGCGCTTCGCGCCGAGCCCTACGGGGCGGCTGCATCTCGGCCATGTCTTCTCGGCGATCCAGGCGCATGACCTCGCGCGCGACCGCGGCGGTCGCTTCCTGCTCAGGATCGAGGATATCG
>JBQCHO010000102.1:0-28476 GCA_051954635.1 Sphingomonas sp.
GCCCGCCATCGAGCCGGAACTTGAAGCGCAGCCCCTTGGATCGTCCGATCCAATTGGCCTGCATGATCTTCACCTTCTCGGGCCAATCCTCCAGGCCATCCAGCCCTTCGAGCAATTCGTCCGCAAAGTCGGTGATCTTGAGGAACCACTGGCTCAGCTTGCGCTTTTCGACCAGCGCGCCCGAACGCCAGCCGCGGCCGTCGATCACCTGCTCGTTGGCGAGCACGGTCATGTCGACCGGGTCCCAATTGACCGCCGATTCCCTGCGATAGACGAGGCCCGCGGCGTAGAGATCGAGGAACAGCGCCTGTTCGTGGCCGTAATATTCCGGCTCGCAGGTCGCCAGCTCGCGCGTCCAGTCGAGCGCGAAGCCGAGGCGCTTCAGCTGCGCCTTCATCGTCGCGATATTCTCGCGGGTCCAGCCGCCGGGCGCGACGCCCTTTTCCATCGCGGCGTTTTCGGCGGGCATGCCGAACGCGTCCCAGCCCATCGGATGGAGCACCTCGTGCCCGGTCATCCTTTTGTAGCGCGCGAGCACGTCGCCCATCGTGTAGTTGCGGACATGCCCCATGTGGATGCGCCCCGACGGATAGGGGAACATCTCCAGCACATAGGCATGCGGCTTGATCGACGAATTGCTGGCGGCGAAGGTGCGGCGATCGTCCCACACCTTCTGCCATGCCGCGTCCGCCTTCAGCGCGTTGAAGCGCGACGCCATCGAGAAGCGCTCCTTACTTGGTGGGGACGAGCGACTGGCGGCGCAGGTCGCGGGCGCGCGAGAGGATGATGTCCTCCAGCTTCTGCACCGTCGCAGCCTGAACGGGTGCGTCGACCCATTGGCCGTTCTGGCGAATCTGCCGCGAGGCGGCGACGCGCAGCGCATCGGCGCGCAGATCCTGGTCGAGGATCGACACCGTCAGCTTCATCCGTTCCGCCGGGGTGTTGGGATTGACGTACCAGTCGGTGACGATCACGCCGCCCGAGGAATCGGCCTGGACCAGCGGCATGAACGACACCGTGTCGAGGCTGGCGCGCCACAGATACGAATTGACCCCGATCGTGGTGATCTTCGAGGCGGCCATTTCGGTGCTGGGGCGGTGATGGCCGGCGCAAGCGGCGATCGGAAGTGCGAGCGAGACCATGATCGCGGTGCGCAACGGGCGGTTCATTGGCTATTCCCTGACGGTCGGCGAGAGTTATGGCTTCTATAGATGGTCTCGCGTTCGCCGCAAGCACACTCGCGTTGTGGAGAACGCGCAACACTCGGGGTCAAATCGACTCCGCGCTGTGGAAAAACGCAACTGAATCATGATATCGGCTTTGGACGGAGCGGAAAGAGAATCGATGAAGCGCTTTGGGGCCATTGCCGGTGTGGGGTTGGGGGCGCTTGTCGCCGCCGCCATCGCCGTGTCCCCGGCACTCGGCTTTTCCGGCCTTCAGCACAAGCAAGTGGTTCACAAGCCCGCGACTTTCGGGTTCGACGGCGGGATCGGTTCGTTCACGCCGGCGGCGGCCGATCCGCGGCTGGCCGCGGCGCTTGCCGCGAGCGGGCTCGACACGATGAGCGGCTTCCGCTTCACGCCGTCCGATTCGAACGACGGCGATCACCATGATGTGACCGTCGCGGTCCGCGCACGCTCGACCCAGGCGGCGAGCCGGCAGGATCGCGATGTCGCCGCCAACAGCACCAACCTGGAGATCCAGCCGATCGCATACGATCTCGGCGTGTCGGTCGGGTGGAAGCGCTTTGCGGTTTCGGGCGACATGGCGCGGGTAGATCTCGGCGCGATGCCGGGCAGCCGCCAGACCAAGGGCGTGACGCTGAGCTATACCGGCCAGCGCGCCTCGGCACGCGTCAAGGTCGGCAGCGACGAGCCGATCGGCGATGCCCCGGCGCTGACCCAGGAAGCGCCGAGCCAGATGATTGACGTCGGCGGATCCTATTCGCTGACCCGCAGCCTCGATGTGACCGCAGGCGTGCGCTACAAGTCCGAACAGGCGCGCGATCGCCTGCAGCGGCTCGACGACAGCCGGCACGACAGCCAGGCGGTTTATATCGGGACCTCGTTCCACTTCTGACGCTCGGACGGAATCCTGATGCGGGACGGCGTGCGATGCCGCCTGTCCCGCAATCGGACGCGCGTTAACCATCATTTGGCTGGAGCGGATTGGTAAAGAAGGCGTTAACGTCTTCACCATGCAACGCCGTCTCGTCCTGACCAACGAAGCCGCCGGCCACCCGATGCGCCGCCGCTTGCCGCCCCCGCCGCAACCCAGGCCGCACGTCGACCAAGACAGCGACTGGAAGCTGTTTATGCTGAGCTTCGCGGCTTTCTTCGTCTGCTTCTATACCTTCTTCGCCTGACGCTAGCGCGGCGGCGACCGCCCGCTCAATCGCAGGCGAGGTGCAGCTTCTGAGCGATCCAAGCTGAAAACAGGCACATCGCCGCGGCAAGGAACAGGATGTTTTCCGGCGTCGTGCCGATCGAGGCGAGCACCCCGACGAGCAGCACCCCGACCACCATCGCGCCCGAATTGACGACATTGTTCGCCGCCACCGTTCGCGCCGTCTGATCCTTGGTCACGGTGGTGGTGAGGAAGGCGTAGAGCGGCACGACGAACATGCCGCCGGTGATCGCGATGCCGGCGAGCGAGAGCAGGATCGGGATCGCCTGCGGAATCTCGACGAATTCGGCGATCGAATAGAGATGTCCGGCCGGCGCCGGCGTCCAGGTCCGCGCGACCAGCGAGAACATGACGATGAAGCCGCCCATCGCGATCACCGAGACGGGGGCGTATTTCGCCGAGATGTGGCCGCGCAGCAGCCGGTTGATGATCATCGAGCCGATCGCGATGCCGATCGAGAAGATCGCCAGCACCGTGCTGGCGACGCGCTCGTCGGCGGTCAGCAGGTTTTTCACCAGCGGCGGGAACAGCGTGATCAGCACCGCACCGATCGTCCAGAAGAAGCTGATCGCGCAGATCGCCAGGAACAGCCGCGGGATGTGCATCGTCGCGTTGATCAGCCGCCAGGACGAGGTGAAGGGATTGTGGCTGATCTCCAGCTTCGGCCCCATCCGCGGCGCCGGGGGCACCAGCCGCCCGGCGATCCAGCCCAACCCGGCGACCGCGAGGACGGCGATCGAGGACTGTTCGACCGAAAGCGCGCCCGCCAGGATCGTGCCGAGCAGGATCGACAGATAGGTGCCCGCCTCGATCAGCCCGGTGCCGCCGAGGACATGATCGGGATCGAGATGCTGCGGCAGAATCGCGTATTTGATGGGTCCGAAAAAGGTCGAGTGCACGCCAAGCAGGAACACCGCGCCGAGCATCAGGCCGAGCCCGATGCGGGTATGACCGTCGAGCGCGATCATCAGCCCGGCGCCGCCGATCAACATAATCCCGATCTCGGCCGTTTTGACCCAGCGGATGATCCTGGCCTTGTCGACCGTATCGGCAAGCTGTCCCGACAAGGCCGAGAGCAGGAAGAACGGAATCAGCGACAGGCCCATCGCGAAGGCGTTGAAGGTCGATTCGACCCGCGCGTCGTTGAAAACGCGATAGGTCGCGAACAACACCATCGCCTGCTTGAACAGGTTGTCGTTGAACGCGCCGAGGAACTGCGTGACGAAAAGCGGGAGAAATCGGCGCTCCTTGAGCAAACCGAGCGCACCAATCATGCGGGGAACCGCCTCTCCAAAACACTTACGTCGCGCCGGGCATAGCCGAGCGCAAGCGCCGAGTGCAAATCGTGTTGTTCAACGCGGGCTTTCGCGGCGGGCGGCAGCTCGCTACATCGAGAAGCATGCTGACGCTGCCCAACATCCTGACATTGTCGCGGATCGTCGCGGTGCCGCTGCTGGCCTGGCTGTTGTGGCTGCCGGGCTGGCATGTCGGCTACGCGCTCGCCTTCGCGCTCTATTGCCTGATGGGCATCACCGATTATTTCGACGGCTATCTCGCGCGCGCGCAGGGTACCGTATCGAAGCTCGGCGTGTTCCTTGATCCGATCGCCGACAAGATCATGGTCGCGGCGGTGATCCTGCTGCTCGTCGGCACCCGGGACGGTGCGCCCCCGGTGATCGGCGGATTCAATCAGATCGCCGCGCTCGTCATCCTGGTGCGCGAGATCATGGTGTCGGGGCTTCGTGAATTTCTCGGCGGCATTCAGGTGTCGGTGCCGGTGACGCGGCTCGCCAAGTGGAAAACGACGTTCCAGTTGCTTGCGCTCGGGGCCTTGATCCTTGCAGGCGCGCTGCCCGATTGGCCGTGGCTGCACCTTGCCGGGATCGTTGCGCTCTGGGCGGCGGCGGGGCTGACGCTGATTACCGGCTGGGATTATCTGCGCGTCGGCTTGAGGCACATGGATTGATCCGGCGATGGCGATCGAGATGCTCTATTTCGCCTGGGTGCGCGAGGCGATCGGTGTTGGTGCCGAGCGGGTCGAGCCGCCCGCCGAAGTGACGACGGTTGCCGAGCTGATCGACTGGCTGAGCGGTAGAGGGGAGGGCCATGCCGTCGCGCTTGCCGACCGAGGCCGGTTGCGCGCGGCGATCGATCAGCGCTTCGTGTCGCTCGACGCGGTGATGGGCCAGGCGCGCGAGGTCGCCATTTTCCCGCCGGTGACGGGCGGATGATCCGCGTTACCGAATCGCCGATCGATCTCGCCGCGCTGATTGCGGAGTTGTCGGCGAGCGGCGCGCTGGCGACCTTTATCGGGCGCGTTCGCGACGATGGCGGGGTGAGCGAATTGCTGCTCGAACATTATCCCGGCGCGACCGAGCGTGCGTTGCAGGCGGTTGCTGACGAGGCGACCGCGCGCTGGTCGCTGGTGGAAGCGACCATCGTCCACCGCGTCGGCGCCATGGCGCCAGGCGAGGCGATCGTCTTCGTTGCTGCGACGGCGGATCACCGCCAGCCGGCGCTCGATGCCTGTGCGTTCATGATCGACCGGCTGAAGACCGACGCCCCGTTCTGGAAGCGCGAGACCCGCGGGCGCGAGGCCCGCTGGGTCGAGCAGCGCGGCGGCGACCGAGTCGCCGCCGCGCGTTGGGATCAGTTACCCGACGCGTCGTCCTGATCGCCATCGCCGGTGGCCGGCGCCGCCGCGGCGTCGGGGGCCGGCGTCGCGGCCGGGGCAGCGGCGGGCTGCGCGACCATGTTCGGCGACAGCACGCCGTTGATATATTCGATCACGCCGTTCGATTCGACGTCGGACAGCTTCGAGATGAACGCCTTGCCGCCCTTAGCGTCGGTCAGCTGGATCGCGCTTTCGCCCTGCAGCGTCAGCGTCAGCGGCTGGCCGTCGAGCGTCGGCAGCGTCATCGTGCCGCCCTTCGCCTTCAACTGAGCGATCAAGTCCTTCGCGGGATAGCTGCCCTGAACGATGTGATATTTCAGGATCTGCGTCGCGCTTGACACATTGGCCGGGTCCATCAACTGCTGAACCGCACCGCCGAGCCGGCCGAACGCGGCATCATCGGGCGCGAACACGGTGATCGGGCCGGGCCCCGAGAGAACCGATGTCAGATTGGCGGCTTGGGCCAGCTTGACCAGAGTGGTGTGGTCGCTCTGCGCCATCAGCGCTTGCGCGACCGTGGTGGTCGCCGCTGCGGTCGGCTGCACCGGAATCGGGGCGGGGGTGGGAGTCGGTGCCGCTTGCGAGCGGCCGACGGGAATGCCGCCTTGCGCCTTCGCGGTCGACTGGGCGAGCACGGGTGATGCGACGGCGAGGGCCGCGGTCGAAACGAGACCAATCGACAGATTTTTGATCAATCGCATGTCATTCTCCTGTTGGTTGCAGAAAGGCATAGATTTCGACGTCGGGACTTGTCAAAATCCCGCTCTCAACGAGCTTGCGCCGATCGAAGAACCGCGCACCCCCTCGCGTCATCGCTATCATCCCAAATCCGGGATGAGCACACCATTAACGACCTGAATGACGCCGTTGCCCTGAGGCACGTCGCCGGTCTGAATGTAGCTGCGGTTGCCGTTGACGTCGGTTAGTGTGAGCACATCTCCGGTCAGGGTTACTGTCAGCGGATCACCTTCAATCGACGTCAACTTGACGCTGCCACCGCCGGCCGCGATCCGTGTGCGCAGGTCGTCGGTCGTCACGCGGCCGGCGACGATGACGTAGTTGAGCAGCTTGACCAGCGAAGGCTTGTTCTCGGGCTTGAGCAGCGTGTCGACCGTGCCTGGCGCGAGTCGGCCGAATGCATCATTGGTCGGCGCGAACAGCGTGTAGGGGCCGGCGCCGGCGAGCGTCGCGGTGAGCCCGGCGGCGTTCAAGGCCGTGACGAAAGTCGTGAGGTTGGGCGCTTTGGCGACGTTGGCCGCGATCGTGTCGCTCGCGTCGAGCACCGCGCCGCCGATCGTTGGGGCGGGGGCGGCCTTGGACCGCGCAGGGTGCATCGGCGGCGAGGTGTCGGCGGTGGTCTGCGCCTTGTCGCGGGACGAGGCGCAACCGGCAAGCGCCAGCGCACCGGCGAGAGGCAGGATCAGGGTAGTCGCGCGCATCGGTCAGCTCCGTTGGTCGGAGAAACATACGGACGAAGCGCGATTTGGTTTCGATTCGGCCCCGAAAGGACATTATTGCGCGGCCGCGAGGACCTCGGCAAGCAGGCGGAAATCTTTTTCGCGGGGGCTTGCCCGGCGCCACACCAAGGCGATCGTCCGCGATGGATGCGCTGCTTCGAGCGGGCGCGCGACGATTTCGGTGTGGTCGAGGATGCCTGCCTTCAGCGCCATTTCGGGCAGCATCGTTACGCCGAGATTGTTGTCGACCATCTGGACGATGGTGTGGAGCGAGGTGCCCATCATCGCCGCTTCGGCGCGAAGCTCGGGGCGGTTGCACGCGGCGAGCGCGTGATCCTTGAGGCAATGGCCGTCCTCGAGCAGCAGCAGCCGGGTCTCGTCGATCTCGGCGGGGCGGATCGAGGCGGGCGTCGTGTCGCCATCGCTGGCGGGCGCGGCAACGAACAGGCGATCTTCGAACAGCGGCGCGGCGGTCACCTCGCCACAGGCATAAGGCAAGGCGAGCAGCACGCAATCGGTGCGGCCGCTGTGCAGCCCCTCGCACGCGGGGCCGCTGGGCTCCTCGCGCAGGAACAGCTTGAGCTCGGGATAGTCGCGGCGCAGCAACGGCAGCACGCGCGGGAGCATGAACGGGGCGATGGTCGGGATCACGCTCATCCGCATCTCGCCCGACAGCGGCCGGCCGGCGGCGCGGGCGAGGTCGCCGAGTTCCTCGGCCTCGCGCAGCACGCGGCGCGCCTTATCGGCGATTCGATCGCCGAGTGGCGTGAAGCGGACGACGCGGCGGGTGCGCTCGACCAGCGTGACGCCGATCAGCGTTTCGAGCTCGCGAATGCCGGCCGAGAGCGTCGACTGCGTGACGAACGACGCCTCCGCCGCACGTCCGAAATGGCCATGATCCTTGAGCGCGACGAGATATTGCAGCTGCTTGAGCGTCGGCAGGTAGGTCTGGCTCAGTGATCGTCTCCGTCGATGATAGACGGAAACCTAATCGAATCTCACGCGGTCGTCACCCCGGACTTGTTCCGGGGTCCAACCCTCCTCAAGCGCTATCGCCCGCGGCTCGTTGGATGCCGGAACAAGTCCGGCATGACGGCGAGGAAGAATTACGCCGCCTCCCTCGCTTCCGCCGGCAAGCGGATCAGGTAATCGAATGCCGACAGCGCCGCGGTCGAGCCGGCACCCATCGCGACGACGATCTGCTTGTAGGGTTCGGTCGTCGCGTCGCCGGCGGCGAAGATGCCGGGTTGCGAGGTCGCGCCGCGGTCGTCGATTTCGATCTCGCCGCGCGGGGTGAGCGCGATCGCGCCCTTCAGCCACTCGGTATTGGGGACGAGGCCGATCTGGACGAAGATGCCGTCGAGCGCGATCTCGTGGGCGGTGCCGTGATTGCAATCCTTGTAGGCGAGGCCGGTCACCTTGCTACCGTCGCCGAGCACCTCGGTGGTCAGCGCCGAGGTGATGACGGTGACGTTCTTCAGGCTGCCCAGTTTTCGCTGCAGCACCGCGTCGGCGCGGAGCTGGCTGTCATATTCGATCAGCGTGACGTGCGCGACGAGACCTGCGAGGTCGATTGCCGCCTCGACCCCCGAATTGCCGCCGCCGATCACCGCGACGCGCTTGCCCTTGAACAGCGGGCCATCGCAATGCGGGCAATAAGTGACGCCCTTGGTGCGGTATTCGGCTTCGCCGGGCACGTTCATCTGCCGCCAGCGCGCGCCGGTCGAGAGGATGATCGTGCGCGCCTTGAGGCTGGCGCCGTTCCTCAACACCAGCTCGTGCATCCCGCCCGCGCCGCCCGGCTTGAGCTCGACGGCGGTTTGCAAGTTCATCAGATCGACGTCGTAATCGCGGACATGGCGTTCGAGGTCGGCGGCGAGCTTGGGGCCTTCGGTGGCGGACACCGAGATGAAATTCTCGATCGCGGCGGTGTCGAGCACCTGGCCACCGAATCGCTCGGCGGCGATGCCGGTGCGGATGCCCTTGCGCGCGGCATAGATCGCCGAGGCCGCGCCCGCCGGGCCGCCGCCGACGACGAGCACGTCGAACGGCTCCTTGGCGGCGATCCTGTCGGCGGCCTTGGCGTCGGCGCCGGTGTCGAGCCGGGCGACGATCTGTTCAAGCTCCATGCGGCCCTGCGCGAACGGCTCGCCGTTGAGGAAAACCTGCGGCACCGTCATCACCTGACGCCGCTCGACTTCATCCTTGAACAGCGCGCCGTCGATCGCGGTGTGGCGCACGCGGGCGTTGAGCGCAGCCATCGTGTTGAGCGCCTGCACCACGTCGGGGCAATTGCCGCACGATTGCGAGAAATAGGTCTCGAACTCGTAGGCGCCGTCGAGCTCGCGGATCGTCTCGGCGAGGTCGTCGGCAATCTTGGGCGGGTGCCCGCCGATCTGGAGCAGCGCGAGCACCAGCGAGGTGAATTCGTGCCCCATCGGCAGCCCGGCGAAGGTCACCGCGACATCGGTGCCGGCGCGGCGAATCTCGAAGCTGGGCTTGCGCGCGTCGCTGCCGTCACGCGAGACGGTGATGAGATCGGACAGCGCCGCGATCTCGGCCAGCAGCTCGTCCATCTGCCAGCTCTTGGTATCGTCTCCGAGGCTGGCGACCAGCTCGATCGGCTGGCGCAGCTTGGTGAGATAGGCGCTGAGCTGCTGCGTCATCGCGGCGTCGAGCATAATGGGGACTCCTTGGACGAACGGCCCGGGTCGGGGAGGGGGAGGGGGACCGACCCGGGCCGCTCTAGCGCCCGCCTCCGCGAGAGCGGACGGCGGGCAAACGCTATTCGATTTCAGCCCGTCACCCCGGACTTGTTCCGGGGTCCAACCCTCCTCAAGCGCTATCGCTCGTGGCGCGTTGGATGCCGGAACAAGTCCGGCATGGCGGTTCGTCGTCAGATCTTGCCGACAAGCTCTAGCGACGGCGCGAGCGTTTCTTCGCCTTCTTCCCACTTGGCGGGGCAGACCTCGCCCGGGTGCGCGGCGATATATTGCGCGGCCTTCACCTTGCGCAGCAGCTCGGCGGCGTTGCGGCCGACGCCTTCGCTGGTGATTTCGATGAGCTGGATCACGCCTTCGGGATCGATCACGAAGGTCGCGCGGTCGGCGAGGCCCTGCCCGTCGCGCAACACGTCGAAATTGGTCGCGATCGCGTGGTTCTGGTCACCGAGCATGAAGAAATCGATCTTGCCGATCGCGGGCGAGGTGTCGTGCCACGCCTTGTGGCTGAAATGCGTATCGGTCGAGACCGAGAACACCTCGACGCCCATCTTTTGCAGCGTCGGATAGATGCCGGCGAGATCCTCGAGCTCGGTCGGGCAGACGAAGGTGAAGTCTGCGGGATAAAAGAAGAACACCGCCCATTTGCCGGCTACGTCCTCGTTGCTGACGGGAACGAACTTGCCCTGCTTGAACGCCTGGGTGGTGAAGGGCTTAAGCGTATCGCCGATCTTGGCCATATTGGATTAGTCTCCAGTTGATGTTGCGATGCGGCATATGGTTGCCGCGACGCAGCATTGAAAGTGAGAATGGCCGATGGCGTTGATCGAAGGAGTCGATCAGTGTCCGGCGCTGCGGCCGAGCAGGTGTGCGAGGCCGAACAGGCTCGTCGCGGTCAAGACCGCGCCGACGAACATCAGCAACGTCTTTGCCGGCACGCGCCTTGCGAGAGAAGCGCCCAGCGGCGCAGCGACCACGCCGCCGATCAGCAGTCCCGCGGTAGCGAGCGTCACTGCGGCGAGCCCCAATTGCGTGACGAAGGTGATCGACACGGTCAGTGTCAGGAAGAATTCGGCGGCGTTGACGGTGCCGATCGTCATTCTCGGGCTGGCGAGAAAGCCGCCGACGAACCCCAGCGGCTCCACGACGCGTGGCTTGCGCTCGGTCGGCGGATAACGCCAGCCGCGCCAGAGCAGATACAAGCCGATTGCAGCGAGATAGGCGAAAATGAACGGCTTGGCCGCCGTCGCATCGATATTCGAAAGAATATAGGCGCCCAGCACGCCGCCGATCACCCCGGGGATCAGCAGCCGCACGAACAGCTTCCAGTTTACGTTGCGGTGCAGCGCGTGGCCGATTCCCGATACCGCGGTGGTGAAGGTCTCGACGGCATGCACGCCGGCCGACGCGGCCGCCGGTGGCACGCCGAGCGCCAGCAACAGCGTGTTGGAAATGACGCCGAACGCCATGCCGAGCGCGCCGTCGATGAGTTGCGCGACAAAGCCGACCGCGGCGAAGGCGGCGAGCATCTCGAGATCGACAGCGGACAGGTTGCGGGTGCCTTCGATGCTGATGACGAGAGGCACGCTAAGCCCGAGGGTAAATCCCGACAAGATAGATGGTGTTTCGGGCGATAAGGTTGGGATGGTCTGGCGCTGGAATTCGGCCCGGCGAGCGCCTAGATTGCGATGATCCGACCAAGGGAACCGCTATGGTGACGCGGCTGACGGCCTATTTAGATTCGATCAAGGCGCGCGATCCTGCGCCGCGTTCGCGTTGGGAAGTGCTGCTCTATCCGGGCGTGTGGGCGCTGGCGTATCACCGGCTTGCGCACCGACTGTACGGCGCGCGGCTGTTCTTCCTTGCCCGCGCGGTAAATCATTGGGCGCGTTTCCTGACGGCGATCGACATCCATCCGGGTGCGACGATCGGCCGCAATTTCTTCATCGATCACGGCTTTACGGTGATCGGGGAGACCGCCGAGATCGGCGACAACGTGACAATCTATCAATGCGTTACATTAGGCGGCACCAGTCCCGACAGCGGGGTTGCCGGCAAACGCCACCCGACGATCCTCGACGGCGCGATCATAGGTTCCGGTGCGCAGGTGCTGGGGCCGATCACGGTCGGAAAGCGCAGCCGGATCGGCGCCAATGCGGTGGTGACGCGCGACGTGCCAGAAGGCGCGGTGATGGTCGGTATTCCGGCGCGTGCGACGATGGTCGAGGGCGGGCGGGTCGAGCCCGGTTTCGTGCCTTACGGTACGCCGTGCAGCGAGATGTTCGATCCGGCGACGCAGCAGGTTGAGCTGATGCGCTGCGAGGTCGAGACGCTGAGGCGGCGGCTCGATGCGCTGCTCGCGGCGCAAGAGGACAAGCGCGACCGCGCCTGATGGGGACGATCACCCCCTTTCCGCTGCCGCCGGGTCGCGCCAGCCAGATCGGCTTCGAGCGGGTCGAGTTGACGCGTATCCTCGATCTCTATGGCCGCATGGTCGCGGCCGGCCACTGGCGCGACTATGCAATCGAATTGGGGCGCGATGCGGCGATCTTTGCCGCGTTCCGCCGCGCCTCTGAGCGCCCGGAATTCCGCATCGAGAAGCGTCCCGCGCTGCGCAATCGCCAGGGCATGTGGGCGCTGGTCGCCGAACAAGGGATGGTGGTGAAGCGCGGCCACGACCTTGCCGGAGTGTTGGCGCCGGTCGAGCGGCGGCTGCTCAAGCTCGTCGCCGAATAAAAGACGCCCCGGCCGCGAGCGGCCGGGGCGCGAAGTCTTCCAAACGAGCAATCAGGCCGGCAGCATCGTCTGCACCGGCGGCAGGCGGTTGCCGAGGCCGCCGAGCGTGCCGACCACCAAGCGACGCATCGGGTGCCAGAAGGCCGACAGAGTGAGCAACGCGGCGCCGATCACCAAGGCGGTTAGCGCCCAGCCGAGGTCGATCGCGCCGGCGCTGCGGAACACCGCCCACATCGCGAACAGCACATAGACCAGCCCCGAGACGAGCAGCGCGCGGCGGTCGACCGCGAGCGCGACGAACCCGAACACCAGATACAGCGCGATGACGATTGCCGCGGTGCCGATCGCGACGTCGGGGTTGAACACGCCGAGCATCTGGAAGATCGGGTGCGCGATCATCGGTGCGGCGGCGAGGTGCAGCCAGAAGGCGACATCGGCGCGGCGCGTCTCGCGGGCGCGGTCGCTCATGTCCCAGCGCATCGCCAGCGCGAACACCGCGATCCCGCCGACGAGCACGAGCGGCCACAGCGAGTCCTTGATCGTCGGCACCGCCGCCACAACCAAGGCGATCACCAGCCCGACCAGCGCAACAGCGCCCGCCGCGACAGTGATCGGCACCATGAAGCGCTTCCAGTGCAGCCATGCGGCACCTGCGGTCACCAGCGCGATACCGGCGCCGATCAGCGCGTTGACGCGATCGGGCAGATTGGGATCGTTGTGCACGAGCACGCCGATCATCGTCGCCGCGACGCCGCCGACAAAGGCGAGCAGCAGCACGATCGAGGGCAGCGCCATGCGGCGCACGCGAGTGAAATATTCGGCCAGCCCCCAGGCAGTGATCGCGACGAATGCGCCGGCGAACGGCTCCATAATCCAGTCGCCAATCTGCGAGACCGCGGCGAGCAGCAGCCCGATCGCGATCGTGACGAAAATGTCGTTGAACCCGGTGAGCAACCGGAAATGCTCTTCGTCGACCGCCGGCGTCATCCGATCGCCGGCGACATGGTTGCGGAACGCCGTCGCCACGTCGCGCGGCATCACGCCGGCGGCAACCGCGCCATCGATATCGCTTTCGCTGTACATCAGGCCCATCCTCCTGTTGATCGACCAGTCATACGCGATGTGTGTTAGTTATTCAATACACCAAAGCGCGGGGCCTCTTGGCGGGCCGGACGCGCAGCGCGCATCGGTTGCCAGGCTTGCTCGCGGCGGCGGCGGCCGAGATAGGTGTCGAGGCCTATCTGCGCGCCGATCAGCTGGAACACAAATGGCTGGAAGGCGATGCCGACGAATGCCCCGCCGAGCAGATAGACCAGATGCGCGACCTGCAGCGCGCTGGCGAGCGGCGCGATCCAGGCTTGGTCGGGATCGCTCTCGCGGGCGTAGCGGCGGCGCAGCACTTCCATGCGCACCAGCCCGGTGAGGTTGATCGCCAACCAGATCGCGAGCCCGGGCCAGCCCTGTTCGCCGAGCATCTCGAAATAGCTGCTGTGATAGGCGCGCGCCGAATCGACCTGCAGCGTCTTGTCGACCACCGTCTGGTCGCCGTGCTGGACGAGGTCGACGGTGTCGTAGCGGATCTGGTTCTGGCGATAGGCGTCGAACCCGCCGCCGAACGGGTGATCCTTCACGTAGCCGAGCGTCCATTTCCACACCTCGATCCGGGTCGAGGCGGAGGCGTCGGCCTGGTAGCTGTCGATCGTCCCCATCCGCTCGGTGAAGCTCGCCGGCAGGAATGGAATCGCGATCGCCCCCGCTGCGACGAGCGCGACGAGGTAGAGCACGCGCCGCTTGGTTTCGCGCAGCATCAGCACCGCGAGCAAGCCGATGCACAGCAGGCCGGTGCGCGCCTGGGTGCCGACCGGGATCAGTAGGCAGGCGAAGCACAGCGCGTAGCAGAACAGCTTCACCCGCCAATCGGGCTTGAAGATCGTGCCATAGCGCGTGAACCACAGGATCAGCGGGATGATCGCGATCGCGACGGTCGAGATGATGCTGCCTTCGTAGAGCCCGCTATTGTTGCTCACCATGAGGTTGAGCTCGCCATAGCCGCCGCCGGACGCCAGAGTCTTGATCCCGCCGACGATGATGATCGACGCGGCGGAAAGTATCATGAACAGCAGCAGCGATTCGAGCCGGAGGCGCGTGCGCAGCGTGAGCGGCAGGAACGCGGCGAAGGCCAGGCTCTTCCACACCCACGCCCATTTATCGAGCGCGTTCAAGGGAAAATCGGCGTGGAGCGTGGTGATCCCGCAATAGACGAGCAGCAGCAGGATGAGGAATTGGCGCGGGGCGACGCGCGTGTCCTTCTTGTCGTCGAACACCGCCCAGCCGCCGACCGCGCACACCACCGCGATCATCGAGATTGGCACCGAATTGAGCAGCAGATAGGTCAGCCGCTGCGGCGAGACGATGTCGATATAGACATAGGCAAGCACGAACAGGAACGGCTTGCGAAAACCCATCCCGAAGATCGCCAGCAGGAAACCGATGAAGGCGAGATCACGCATCCGGTTCGTCCTTCGCCGTGGCCGGCGGCTCGTCATCGAGATCGCGGCGGCGCAGGATCAGGAATGCCGCGAGCAGCATCAGCGCATGGGTAAGGCCGAGCGAGAAATTGTCGATCATGGTCGCCCTTCCACGCGCTCACGGCCGTTCGCCCTGAGCCTGTCGAAGGGCGGGGAGTTGCACCCGTGCTTTGACAAGCTCAGCACGAACGGTGCCGTTTGTTCGATGCCTTGATTAGCCGGGCGAGGTTGACGCGGCGTTAAACACTGTCGGTGCAGGAGGGGTGCGACCATGCGCATCCTGCACGTCCTCGATCACGGGCTGCCGCTGCACAGCGGCTACACCTTCCGCACGCGTGCGATCCTGAAGGCGCAGCAGGCGCTCGGCTGGCAGGTCGCGGCGGTCACCGGCCCGCGCCACGGCGATGCGCCCGCGGCGGTCGAGTCGGTCGACGGGCTGACGTTTCATCGCACGCCGCCGATCCGCAACCTCGCGCCGCTGATCGACGAGGCGCGCGAGATCGCGGCGTTCGCACGGCGCATCGGCGAGGTGGTCGATGAATTCCGCCCCGACATCCTTCATGCTCATTCGCCGGTGCTCGATGCGCTGGCGGCGCTCAAGGCCGCGCGGGCGCGCAAGCTGCCGCTGGTCTATGAAATTCGCGCGTTCTGGGAAGACGCCGCGGTCGGCAACGGCACCGGGGTCGAGGGGTCGCCGCGCTACCGGCTGACCAAGGCGCTCGAAACTTGGGCGGTGCGCCGCGCCGACGCCGTCGCGGTGATTTGCGAGGGCTTGCGTGACGACCTGATCGGCCGCGGCATCGATCCGGGCAAGATCATGGTTTCGCCCAATGGGGTCGACCTGACGCTGTTCGGCGAATCGCCACCGCGAGACCAGGCTCTAGCCGCCGAACTCGGCCTCGATGGCGAGGTGATCGGCTTCATCGGCAGCTTCTACGATTATGAAGGCATCGACGATCTGATCGCGGCGATGCCGATGCTGGTCGCCGCGCGCCCGGCGGCGCAGTTGCTGCTGGTCGGCGGCGGGCCGATGGAAGCCGCTTTGCGCGCGCAGGCGGCGGCGTCGCCGGTCGCGAGCCGCATCCGCTTCGTCGGCCGCGTGCCGCATCACCAGGCCGATCGCTATTACAGTCTGGTCGATGTGCTCGCCTATCCGCGCAAGGCGATGCGCCTGACCGAACTGGTTACGCCGTTGAAGCCGCTCGAAGCGATGGCGCAGCGGCGGCTGGTCGCGGCGTCGAACGTCGGGGGGCACCGCGAGCTGATTCGCGACGGCGACACCGGCACGCTGTTTGCGCCCGACGACACGGGCGCGATTGCCGAGGCGCTCGGGCGTTTGCTCGCCGATCGCTCGGGCTGGGACGCGCGGCGGGTGCGCGCGCGGGCGTTCGTCGAGGCCGAGCGTAACTGGTCGTCAAATATTTCGCGCTACGCCCCTCTCTATGAGGCGCTCCTAGACGCCGCAGCAACGGGTCGAGAATGTTCGCGTACCGCCATCACCGCCTGATCCTGCCGCTCGCCCCGACCATCGGTGGCGGGCTCGGCCTCGTTGTCGCCGCGAGCATCGCGGTGATGCCGGCGTGGCTGCTCGAGGCGCTGGTCGCCAAGAGCGGCATCGCCGCGGTGCTCGCCGCCGCTGCGCCACCACTCGGGCCGACCGCGCGAATCGTATTGTTGCTCATGGGCGGCGGCGGAACCGCCTTGTTCGTCGGGCTCGGTTTGTGGCTGCTGCTGGACAAGCGCACCATTTCGATTCGATCCAATGTCGCCGAGTCGGACATCCCGCACCAGCGCCGCGCCGACGCGCATCCCGATGCGCCGCCGCGGCCACCGGTTCGCGCGCACCGCGATCTCGGCGCGCCGCTGGTAGCCGTGGAAGCGGACCCGATCGTCGAGCGCGTGCTGCCGGTCGATCTCGATTGCCCGCTCGCCGATTTCGATCCCGCGGCGATCCCAGATGTACCGCGCGAACCGATTCGCGCCGTCGCGCCGCTGGTCCGCTTCGAGCGTCCGCAACTGATCGATCCCGGCGACCGCTTCGAGACCTTCGATCCCGCGCCGGTCGCCGCTGCGCTCGAGCCGACCGCGACGCTCCACGCGCTGCTCGACCGCCTCGAGCGCGGCATCGCCCGCCGGCCCGCGCGCAATCTGGAACAAGCAATCGGCGACTTTCGCCGTTACGCGTCCTAGTCCTCGACCGTCAGGACTTCGATCGTCACGGTGACGCGCCCGTCGCTGAGTTCTATTCCGGTTACCGCCAGATCGGCGACGAGATGGCCGCGCAGCGCGAACTCGGCTTCGGGCAGGGCGGCGAGCCAGTGGTCGAGCTCCGGCGTCGCGCGGGCGTCGAGCGTCAGGCGGTGCCGCGCGCCTGAAAATGTCACGCTCGCCCACGGCGTCGCAGTGCTCGCCACGACGATCACGCCCGGCCCTGCGCGTTCGAGCGCGCGGGCGAGCTGAGTGGCGGCGTCGGGACCGCGGCTCATCGGGGTTGCTCCTTGCTGGCGATGAACGCCTCGATTCGCGCGATCGTCTCTGGGCGCGGCTGGCGGCCGTTGCGCAGGTCGTCGATCAGGCGCGGATCGTTGATCGCCAACCGCCCGAACTTGGTCGGCGGCAACGCCGTCACGCGCAGAAAGCGCTCGATTTTCCAGATCAGCGACATGGGCGACTCCCTCTTCGGCGACTCATCATGTTCCTGATCTGTTCTGTCGTTTCCAACTTGTCTAGGAAAAATCCTACGGTTATATTTTCGGCATGATGCCGCGCGATCCTCGAACCGTGCTCGCCGATCTGATCGCGCGATCGGGGGCAAGCCATGCCGCGCTGTCGCGGCTGCTCGGGCGCAACCCGGCCTATGTGCAGCAGTTCGTCGCGCGCGGATCGCCGCGCCGCCTGGCCGAGGCCGATCGCAAGCTGCTCGCCGCCTATTTCGGGGTCGAGGAAGGGGTGCTCGGCGGCGCGGCCGATGCGCCGCCGGCATTCCGTGTGCCGAGGCTCGATGTCGCGGCGTCGGCGGGGCCGGGGGCGCTGATCGATGCCGAACCGCGGCTCGGCACCTTGGGGCTCGATCCAGCGTTGCTCGCGCGGCTGTCGGCGCGGCCGCACGACTTGTCGCTGATCCGCGCGTCAGGCGAGTCGATGGCGCCGACGATCATCGACGGCGACGAGTTGCTGGTCGATCGC
This sequence comes from Sphingomonas sp., assembly GCA_051954635.1. Lineage (GTDB taxonomy): Bacteria > Pseudomonadota > Alphaproteobacteria > Sphingomonadales > Sphingomonadaceae > Sphingomonas. The sequence continues at coordinate 17,708 of JBQCHO010000102.1, forward strand.
GGCGACCATCGCGTGCGCAGCGCCGGGCGGGTGTTCGTCTTGCGCCATGACGACGCATTGCTCGTCAAGCGCGTGTCGCGCAGTGATGGCGTCTATCGCATCGCCAGCGACAATCCCGGCGTGGCGGACTTTTCTACCGAGGCAATCGAGGTGATCGGCCGCGTCGTCTGGCTGTCGCGCGCGTTCTAACGTCGATCGACGAGCCACACGGCGATTGCGGCAACGATGCCGCCGGCAAAGCCGATCAGGAAGCCGATCGTTGGCTGATGCGCAATGAGGCCCGCGACCACGCCGATCAGCACGGCGGCGGCGATCAGGCAGCCGCCGGCGGCGGTCGAGCGGTCGGGGTTGGTCATGCTCCTGCCCTGCCACGTCTCCACGCGGCGCGCCAGCCGGCCGCTCGAGGATATGGATAAACGCCGGTTTACCAGCGTCGTTTGCGATCCGTCGCGAACTCTCCGCTATGGAGAGGGCCAACAACCATAACGGGTCGCACCGCATGTCCACGCCTTACGTCGCCAGCCGCGACGACGTCACCGATGCGCTCGCGTTGATCGCGGTGTTCGGCGCAGCAGCAGCGTTCGAAGCGCAGGCGCGCGCCGACCGCAGCCGCGACATCGGCAACCACATCCATTTCTGCCGCTGGCGCCAGATCGAGCGGCTGATCGGCGTGCTCGGCGCCGATCGCGCGGTCGGCGCGGTGCATTGACGCCACAGCACGCCGCGATGAGTCGGCGTCCTCGGTAAATCGCTGTCGCTCGCCGTCAGACGCGGCTAGACGAAGGCCATGTATCGGGTTGCGCGGGGCAGCGCTGCGATGGCCGTGGTGATGATGGCGTTGGCCAGCGCTTCCGCGCGCGCGCAGCAGACCGCGCCGGCAGCGCCAGCACCTGCACCAGCCGACAGTCTCGATCCCAATTCGCCAATGGCGCCGCTGCCCGATATCGGCGTCGCCTGGCCCGATCTCGCCACCGCCCCCGGCGCCGATCAAGCAGCGCAGACCGAACGCGCCGAAATCGCGACCGACATCGCCTATTCCTATGCGGTGAAGGGGCTGGAGGACGCGCGCAACGACCTGTTGCGCCAGCGCTTCGCCGATCTCTCGACCCTCAAGGCGCACGAGCACGATCGCGCCAATGCCGCGCAGCTCGATCGCCGTGCGCGCGAGGATGCCGACCTGCTCACCGCGTTGCTCAAGGCGCAGGGTTATTACGACGCGCGCGTCGATACCGATGTGTCGGTGACGTCGGGCAGCGCGCTCGTCACGCTCACCGCGACGCCGGGCGCGCTTTACCATTTCGATCGCGTGACGCTTGCCGGCGTCGATCAGGCGGGTGCGAAGACCGCCGACGTCACCGGCGCGTTCGGCGTCAAGCCGGGCGACGCGGTCAATTCGGATGCGATCGCCGGCGGCGAGGCGGCGATCAAGACGACGATCGGCAAGGAAGGCTTTCCCTTCGCGCATGTCGGCGACCCGCCGATCGTTGTCGACCACGCGACGCAGACCGCGACGCTCGACATGTCGGTCCGCCCCGGCGGTGCGAAGAAATTCGGCAAGATCGTCGCCTCGACCGGCAAGGTGTTCGGCGCGCATCACATTCAGGAGATCGCGCGGTTCAAGCCCGGCGATCTCTATGACGCGACCCAGCTCGCCGATCTCGATCGCGCGCTGATCCAGACCAGCCTGGTTTCCTCAGTCACCGCCAAGCCGGTGCCCGGCGCGACCCCCGACACCGTCGACATCGACGTCGCGCTGCAGCCCGCGCCGCCGCGCACGATCGCCGGCGAGCTCGGCTACGGTACCGGCGAAGGCGTGCGCGCCGAACTCGACTGGACGCACCGCAACCTGTTCCCGCCCGAAGGCGCGCTGACGCTGCGCGGCGTGCTCGGCACGCAGGAACAACTCGCCAGCGTCGTCTATCGCCGCAACAATTTCCATCAGCGCGATCACATCCTGACCGCGCAGATCTCGGCCGCGCACACCAAGCGCACCGCCTATGACGCCAAGACCTTCTCGCTGATGGGCAGCCTCGAGCAGCAGACCAATATCTTCTTCCAGAAGACCTGGACCTGGTCGCTCGGCGCCGAGCTCGCGGCGTCGGACGAACGCGACGTCATCGCGTCGACCGGCGCGCCGCGGCGGCAGACCTATTTCATCGGCGCGCTGCCCACCGCGCTCAGTTATGATGGCTCGGACGATCTGCTCAACCCGACGCGCGGCTTCCGGCTCGGCGCGCATGTCTCGCCCGAATTGTCGCTTGAAGGCGCGGCGTTCGGTTATGCCCGCGTCCAGCTCGACGCCAGCGCCTACCAGCCGGTGAAGTCGGGCCTGATGATCGCCGAGCGGGTGCGGTTCGGCTCGATCCTCGGCGCCCCGCGCGACGCGATTGCGCCGTCGCGGCGCTTCTATGCCGGCGGCGGCGGATCGGTGCGGGGCTACGGCTATCAGCTGATCGGCCCGCGTGATCCCAACAACGATCCGATCGGCGGACGCTCGCTGAACGAATTTTCGATCGAGGCGCGCGTCCACGCGTTCGGCAATTTCGGCGTGGTCCCGTTCTTCGACGCCGGCAACATCTACACCTCGGCGCTGCCCAATTTCAGCGGGCTGCGCTACGGCACCGGCATCGGCGTGCGTTATTATTCGAGCTTCGGACCGATCCGCCTCGATCTCGGCACGCCGCTCAACCCGCAAAAGGGCGATAGCCCGATCGCGGTCTATGTGTCGCTGGGGCAAGCGTTTTGAACGACGCGCCCGATCTCCCCGCCGAGACCGAAGTCGAGGTCGTCGAGCGGCGGCCGCGCTGGGGACGGCGGCTGCTGGGGTTGCTTCTGACGCTGGTGCTGCTGGCGGTAGCGGCGGTCGCGGTGCTCGATACGTCGATCGGCCACCGCTTCGTCGCCGACCGCATCGCCGCGCTGAGGCCTGCGAACGGCCTGCGCTTCTCGGTCGGGCGGATCGAGGGGTCGCTATTCGATCGAGCGGTGCTGATCGACGTGAAGGTCAGCGATTCGCATGGCCTGATCCTAGCCGCACCGCGTGCCGACCTGTCGTGGCGGCCGTTCGCCTGGCTCGACAACCGCCTGTCGATCCAAAGCCTGCACATTCCCCTCGCGCGCCTTGCCAAGATACCGCAACTGACCCCGACCGGCCGCACCGGCCCGATCCTGCCGGGGTTCGACATCCGCGTCGGGCGGCTCGACGTCGATCGGTTGCTGGTCGACAAGGCGGTCACCGGCGTCGCGCGCACCGGCAGCCTGCACGGCCGCGCCGACGTGCGCGCGGGCCGCGCGATCGTCGATCTGGCTGCCGTGGTCGAGGGCAGCGACCGCCTCGCCGCGCATCTCGACGCCGAGCCCGATCATGATCGCTTCGATCTCGACGTGCATGCGCGCGGCGCGGCAAAGGGTGTCCTCGCCAAGCTGACCGGATTGCCGGGCCCACTCGCGCTCGACATCGCGGGCGACGGGCGCTGGACGGCCTGGGCCGGGCGCGCGCAGGCGAGCGTCGGCAAGGCGAAACTGATCGACCTCGCGCTTGCCAACAACAGTGGACGCTACACGCTGTCGGGCAGCGTCGCGCCGTCGGTGATCGCGCACGGCAAAGTGCAGCGGCTGACGACGCCACGCGTGCTGGTCAACGGTGCGGCGACGCTCGCGAACCGCAAGTTGGGCGGCACACTATCGCTCCGCTCGCCCGCGCTCGACGCCTCGGCGACCGGCGCGCTCGATCTCGCGCGCGGCGCCTATCGCGACGTCCGCGTCACGGCGCGGCTGACGCGGCCCGCGGCGTTGTTCCCCAACATGACCGGGCGCAATATCGAGCTGCGCGCGATCCTCGACGGCGCCTATGCGACCGCGAGCTTCGACTATCGCCTCGCGGCCGACCGCGTCGCGTTCGACGATACCGGCTTCGAACAGGTTCGCGCCGCCGGCCGCGGCCATTTCTCCAAGGCCCCGGTGATCGTGCCCGTCACCCTCACCGCGGCGCGCGTGACCGGCGTCGGCGACGTCGCCGGCGGCATCCTGCGCAACCTGAAGGTCGACGGGAAGCTGCAGGTCACCGCGCAGCAGCTCGTCGGCAAGGCACTGGACCTCCGATCGGATCAGTTGAACGGCAAGATCGACCTCGTCGTCGATCTCAAGACCGGCCATTACCAGGTCGGCCTGTCGGGCGGGCTGGGGCGTTACCTTATCCCCGGCCTCGGCATCGTCGAGGTGATGACCAAGCTGCAGGCGGTGCCCGGCGCGAACGGCCACGGCACGCGCGTCGTCGGCACCGGCACGGCGCGGATGATCCGGCTCGACAACGCCTTCTTCCGCAGCCTCGCGGGCGGACTGCCGCAGATCGTCACCAGGCTCGAGCGCACGCCCGACGGCATCCTCCACCTCAACCACCTAATCCTGACGGCGCCTGACATCCGTATCACCGGGAACGGCATCCGCCGCCGCGACGGCACCTTCCACTTCGAGGGCATTGGCGAGCAGCGCACCTACGGCCCGCTGACGCTGAAGCTCGACGGCAAGATCGATCACCCGACGCTCGACCTCGTCTTCACCCGGCCCAACGCGACGCTGGGCCTGAGCGAGGTGCGCGCACATCTCGATCCGACGCCGCAAGGCTTCGATTTCCAGGCGAACGGCCAGTCGCGGCTCGGGCCGTTCACCGCGCGCGGTGCGATCCTGCTGCCGCCGGGCGGGCAGGGCCATATCGCGATCGGCGCGCTCGACGTGACGGGCACGCATGCCGCGGGCGATCTTGCGATCGTCAGCGGCGGGTTCGACGGCAAGCTCGGCGTCAGCGGCGGCGGCATTGCCGGGCAAGTGCTGTTCCGCCCGGTCGGCGAGGTGCAGCGGATCGAGGCGCATCTCGATTTCGATCACGCGCACCTCGGCGATGCGGCGACGGTGGCGCGCGGTCACCTCGACCTCTCGACGATGCTCGATCCCGCTGGCACCACGCTCGAGGCGAGCGCGCAAGGCTTCGGGCTGCGGCGCGGCGCGCTGTCGCTCGCGCGGTTCAATGGCAGCGCGACGCTCAAAGGCGGTGTCGGCCAGATCAAGGCGGCGATCGCCGGGTCGCGCGGGCGCGCGTTCGACGTCCGCACCGTGACCGACATTACCGAAAACGGCTATCGCGTTTCGGCCGAGGGCACCGTCGATCGCCGGCCGCTTAAGCTCGAAACCCCAGCAGTGCTGACTCGCGAGGGCGACGCCTGGCGGCTGGCGCCGACCAAGCTCAGTTTCGCAGGCGGGCAAGCGACGATCGGCGGCCGCTTCGGCGCGGCGGGCAATGCGGTCGACGCGACGCTCGATCGCATGCCGCTGTCGATCCTCGACATCGGCTTCCCCGGCCTCGGGCTCGGCGGCACCGCGTACGGCAAGCTGAGCTATGCGTCGAACGGCGCCGCGCCGCCGACCGGCACAATCGACATGACGATCCGCGGCCTCACGCGATCGGGCCTCGTGCTGTCCTCGCGGCCGATCGATGTCGGGCTGGCGGGCGTGTTGCAGCCGAACAAGGCCGGCATCCGCGCGGTGATGGCGAGCGGCGGGCAGACGATCGGCCGCGCCCAGGCGCTGCTCTCCCCGCTCGGCGGCGGCGATCTGGTCACCCGGCTCCGCAATGCGCCGATGATCGCGCAGATGCGCTACAGCGGGCCCGCCGACACGCTGTGGCGCCTGACCGGGGTTGAGATGTTCGACCTGTCGGGCCCCGCGCAGATAGCCGCCGACACGCGCGGCACGCTCGCTGCCCCACGCATCCACGGCATCGTCAACACGAGCAACGCGCGGCTCGAAAGCGCGGTCACCGGTACCGTCTTGACCAACGTCCGCGCCTTGGGTGCGTTCGACGGATCGCGGCTGGTGATCAACAGTTTCGCCGCCGATGCCGGCAAGGGCGGCACCGTCACCGGCACCGGCGCGTTCGATTTCGCGACGCGATCGGGGATCGGCATCGACCTGACGATGCAGGCGCAGCACGCCGTGCTGATCAACCGCGACGATATCGGCGCGACCGTCACCGGCGCACTCAAATTCGCCTCGGACGGTTCGGGCGGGCTGATCTCGGGCGACGTCACGCTCGACAAGAGCCGCTACCGTCTCGGCCAGGCGACCGCGGCGACCGCGGTGCCGCAGCTCGACATCACCGAGATCAACCTGCCCGGCGGCGGCTATGAGGACGAAACGCCGCGTAAGCCGTGGACGCTCAAGGTCCATGCCCGCGCGCCCAACTCGCTGATGGTCTCGGGCCTCGGGCTCGACAGCGAATGGTCGGCCAATCTCGATATCGCCGGGCAACCCGACAATCCCGCGATCACCGGCCAGGCCAAGCTGATCCGCGGTAATTACGAATTCGCCGGCCGCGAATTCCAGCTCGATCGCGGCGTCATCCGCTTCGCCGGAGAGGTTCCCGCCAACCCCGCGCTCGACATTTCGGCCAATGCCGACGAGACCGGGTTGTCGGCGACGATCCACGTCACCGGTGCCGCGTCGAAGCCCGAGATCAGCTTCACCAGCACCCCCGCGCTGCCCGAGGACGAGCTCCTCTCCAGGTTGCTGTTCGGCACCTCGATCACCAACCTGTCGGCGCCCGAAGCGCTGCAGCTCGCCGCGGCGGTCGCCGCGCTGCAGGACGGCGGCACCGGCCTCAACCCGATCAACGCGGTCCGCCAGGCGGTAGGGCTCGATCGGCTGCGTATCATCCCCGCCGATCCGCAGACCGGGCAAGGCACCTCGGTCGCCGCGGGCAAATACATCACGCGGCGCTTCTATGCCGAGATCATCACCGACGGCGCCGGCTATTCGGCGACCCAGGTCGAGTTTCAGGTCACTCGCTGGCTGTCGATCCTGTCGAGCATCTCGACGATTGGGCGCGAGAGCGTCAACGTCCGCGTTTCGAAGGATTATTGAACAGGGCGCGGCACCGTTTGCAGAAGCGTTCGTTACGCGTTCGAATACCCTAGCCACGAGGCCGCATGACGCTTCCCCAAATTCTGTCGATCGCCACGCTCGCGGGGATGATGGCGCTCTTCGTCTGGGGCAAGTTTCGCTACGATGTCGTCGCGATCATCGCGCTGCTGGTCAGCCTGGCGATCGGCATCGTCAAACCCAAACAGGCATTCACTGGCTTTTCCGACGATCTCGTCATCATCGTCGCTTCGGCGCTGGTGATGTCGGCCGCGGTGCAGCGCTCGGGCGTGATCGAAACCGCGCTCGCCTTCGTGTCGCAGCGTGTGAAGCGCGTGCGCTCGCAGCTCGTCGTGCTCACCGCCTCGGTCGGTTTCGCCTCGGCGCTGGTCAAGAATGTCGGCGCGCTGGCGATGCTGATGCCGGCGGCGTTTCAGATGGCGAAGAAGAACGAGACCAGCCCTTCCGTCTTCCTGATGCCGATGTCGTTCGCGTCGTTGCTCGGCGGGCTGATGACGCTCGTCGGCACCTCGCCCAACATCATCGTCAGCCGCGTCCGCGCCGAAATGATCGGCAAGCCCTTTCACATGTTCGACTATTTCCCGGTCGGCTTTTGCCTGTTGATCGTCGGGCTGATCTTCTTGCGCTTCGGGTACCGGCTGCTGCCCAAAGACCGCCGCGGCACCTCGTCGCTCGGCGAGGCGATCGACACCAAGGGGTATATCACCGAGGCAACGATCACCAAGGATTCGCCCGCGATCGACGAAACCGTCGGCGAATTCATCGAACGCCACGATCACGAGGTAACGGTCACGTCGGTGCTCCGCGCCGGGATGCGCAGTTCGCCCTACGGCCATACTCGCCTGCGCGACCGCGACACGCTGATCCTTGGCGGCGAACCCGACGTGCTCGACCAGGTGATCGCCGCCGACAAGCTCGAGCTCGCCGGCCAGGACCGCGACGTGCCCGAGGAAGAAAAGGGCGAGGAAGTCGGCGTGATCGAGGCGGTGATCAACGCCGATTCGCCACTGGTCGGCCAAACCGCGGGGCGCGTGCGTCTGCAAGAGCGCTACGGGGTCAATCTGATCGCGGTATCGCGGCGCGGCGAGCGTCTGATCAAGAGCCTTGGCAAGACGGTGCTGCAGGGCGGCGACGTCATCGTGCTGCAGGGCGCGCTCAAGCAACTGCCCGACAAGTTGCGCGACCTCGGGTGCCTCCCCCTTGCCGAGCGTCAATTGAAGCTCGGCGCGAGTCGGCGGACGCTGCTGCCGATCGCCATCCTCGCGGTGGCGATGGGGGCGACCGCGACCGGGCTGATCCCCGTCGCCGTGGCGTTCTTCGCCGCCGCCGGGCTCGTCATCATCACCGGCGCGCTGCCGGTGCGCGAGGCGTATGAGAATATCGAATGGCCGATCCTGGTCATGCTCGGCGCGCTGATCCCGGTCAGCGACACGCTACGCACCACCGGCGCCTCGCAGCTCATCGCCGAATGGCTGTCGCACACCGCGGCGACTCTGCCGCCGTGGGGCGCCGTGGCGCTGATCCTGGTCGCGGCGATGGCGGTGACGCCGTTCCTCAACAACGCCGCAACGGTGCTGGTGATGGCGCCGATCGCCGCGGTGTTCGCGCACGATCTTGGCTACAAGCCTGACGCGTTCCTGATGGCGACCGCGGTCGGCGCGGGATGCGATTTCCTCACCCCCATCGGGCACCAGTGCAACACGCTGGTGTTCGGGCCCGGCGGCTACAAGTTCGGCGATTATGCCCGATTGGGCGCGCCGCTCTCGCTCCTCGTCGTCCTGATCGGCACGCCGCTCATCATGTTCTGGTGGCCGGTGCGCTGAGCCGGGGCGAGCGCGGCGAAGTCCAGACCGGTCGGCTGCTGGAACAGGCGAAGATCGAAATTGCGCAGCACCGCGAACAGGTGATCGAAGATGTCGGCCTGGATCGCTTCATAGTCGCCCCACGCCGTTGTCGTGGTGAAGCAGTAGATTTCGAGCGGCAGGCCGTTGGCGCCAGGCTCGAGCTGGCGGACGAGCAGCGTCTTGTCCTCGGCGATTTGCGGATGCGCGGCGAGGTAGGCGGCGACATAGGCGCGGAACACGCCGATATTGGTCATCCGCCGCCGATCGGGCGCGGCACGATCGCCGTTCCATTTGGCGATTTCGCCCGATCGCTCGTCGAGATAGGGGCGCAGCACCGAAAAGCGGCGCGCATCGGCGATCTCCTCGTCGCTCAGAAAGCGGACGCTGTTCTGGTCGATCATCAACGCGCGCTTGATCCGGCGGCCCCCCGATTCGGCCATGCCGCGCCAGTTCTGGAACGAGTCGCTGATCAATTTGTAGGTTGGCACGGTGGTGATCGTCTTGTCGAAATTCTGCACCTTGATCGTGTGCAGCGCGATGTCGATCACGTCGCCATCGGCTTGCGCGGACGGCATCGTGATCCAGTCGCCGACCCGGACCATGTCGTTCGAACTGAGCTGGATCGAGGCGACCAGCGACAGGATTGTGTCCTTGAAAACCAGGATCAGCACCGCCGCCATCGCGCCGAGGCCCGACAGGAGCAGCAGCGGCGATTGCCCGATCAGGATCGAGATGATCAGCACGGCCGCGGCGCAATAGAGGATGATCTTGCCGACCTGCAGATAACCCTTGATCGGTCGCGACGCCGCTTCCGGGCGACGGACATAAGCCTGATTGATGCAGGTGAGGATCGCGCTCAGCATCCGCGTGATCGTCAGCACCACGATCGCGTCGGCGATCGCCCCGATCACCGAGCGGACGTCGGGCGACAGATGCGGCACCACCCAGATGCCGTGGCCGATGATCAACGCCGGCACCGCATTGGCGCCGCGCCGCGCCACGTCGATGATCGCCGGCATGCCGTCATCGATGCTGAGATGATCAAGCAGCCGACCCATCAGGCGCAGCACGATGAACTTGGCGATCCAGTTGCCGATCGCGGCGAGGCTCAGCAGCCCGGCGAGCCAAGCGAGCGATTCGAGCAGGGGTTTGAGATCGAGGGCAGTCGGTACGAAATCGGAAATGATGGCCTCCCGCGGGTTTGCGGGCGCCCGACTATCGCGAGAGCGGTCGCGAAGGCAAATCGTCTCGAGCTTGCGCCAACATCCGCTTGGCGCGCAGGTACATCTCGACCCGGGTCATCGCGAACATACCGAGCGCGAGCGCGAGCGCCGCATCGGTGATCAGCGCGACGTCGAAATGCAGCGCCTTGCCCTCGCTCTGCGCGGCGAGCTTGATGGCGATGATCGCGAAGAGGAACAGGATCGCCATCGGCGACCCCTTCTGGCTGAGCGCGTGGGTTTCGGGATCGACATGGATCGCCATCATCCGCCCGCGCTGCCAGCCGAGCGCGCCGCCGACGACCAGCGCGATCACGGCGACGCCCCAGCCCGCCGCGCTCGGCGGCGTGGCCACGAACGTCGCGACGACGATCGCCAGATAGATCGCCGGCACAATCCACAATTGCTCGATACGGAGCGGCCCATCCGCGTCATCCGCCGCGCGCGGACGGCAAAGATCACCGCGAACACGGCGAAGGGAATAGCATATTGCAGCCAGCCGGTCGGTTGAACCACTTCGCCGTGCATCGTCTTCCCCCGATTATTCGGCGGCTTGCGCCAAGTCCGGCTCCTTCCATACCAGCACGGGCTTCCTCGCCGCCAGCGTTTCGTCGAGGCGGCGGCGCGGGGCGAAATGGGGCGCGGACTTGAGCGCCTGATCGCCTTGCTTGGCGCGTTCGGCAACCGAGCGGAGCGCACCCACGAACTGATCGAGTGCCGCTTTCGATTCGGTCTCGGTGGGTTCGACCAGCATCGCGCCGTGGACGACGAG
>JBQCHO010000103.1:0-14668 GCA_051954635.1 Sphingomonas sp.
CCCCGGCGCGTCCTCCCCCCCACATACCCCCAGATCCGTCGGCCGGGCCCGCGCCCCCCCCCCCCCCCCCCCCCCCCGCCCCCCCCCCCCCCCCCCGGGGGGGTATTCCTCGTGGGTGCGCGCAGCGGATAGTTGAGCAGCACGCCCTCGGGCGTGGCACCTTTGGCGGCGAGGTCCGAAAGGTTCACCGCGAGCAGCTTCCACGCGACATCGGCCGGCGGATCGGTGGGCAGATAATGTACCCCCTCCACGATCGTGTCGGTGGTGATGACCCACTCCTCCAGTCGCGCGGTGTCGTCAGCGAGGCCGAGCGCGCCGGGGTGGAGCGGCAGGCGGCGCAACGCAGCGATGAAATCGGCTTCGGTCATCTCGGACGACCCCTAAACCGACTCGCTGTCCATTGGCTATGGCTGCGACGAGGCGTGTCGCCTTCGTAATTTGCCGATCTCCCGACCTGATCGCGATCATGCTATGATCGGTCTCCAATCGAACAAGACGCACAGGGTCGCGCTCCACCAGCGCCAAGGAACTGTGACATGGATTCGATCGATCAGGACAAACTCCACGCCTTCGTCGGCAAGATGCTGGGCGATCTCGGCGGCGCGGTGAGCGTGCCGACCGCGCGGCTCGGCTTTCGGCTCGGGTTATTCGATGCGCTTGCCGAGGGGCCGGCGACCGCCGCCGAACTCGCCGAGCGTGCCGGCGGACTGCACCAGCGCTACGTCCGCGAATGGGCGCTGGCGCAGGCGGCGAACGGGTTTATCGACGTCGACGCGGCGGGCGAGCGGTTCATGCTCAATCCCGAACAGCGGATGGTGTTCGTCGAAAAGGATAGTCCGGTCTATCTCGCGGGCGCGTTCGAGCTCGCCGCGGCGATGATCGAGGCGCAGGACAAGGTCGAAGAATGTTTCCGGAAAGGAACCGGGGTGCGCTGGGGCGACCATGCCGGTTGCCTGTTCTGCGCAACCGGTGACTTTTTCCGGCCGGGCTATGTCAACAACATCGTCCAGGCGTGGATTCCGGCGCTCGACGGCGTCGAGGACCGGTTGAAATCGGGCGCAAAGGTGGCCGATGTCGGCTGCGGCGTCGGCTTCTCGACGCTGCTGATGGCGGAGGCGTATCCTGAAAGCAGCTTCGTCGGCTTCGATTTCCACGAGCCCTCGATCGACGAAGCGCGCCGCCATGCCGAGAAACACCATCTGGGTGACCGCGTCCGCTTCGAGGTCGCAACGGCCAAGGAAATCGACGAGAGCGGTTTCGATCTCGTCACGATGTTCGATTGCCTGCACGACATGGGCGATCCGCGCGGCTGCGCGAAGCATATGCATGAGATATTGGCCCCTGAAGGCACCTGGATGATCGTCGAGCCGATCGCGGGCGATGCGCCGGGCGAGAACATGAACCCGGTCGGGCGGATGTATTACAACGCATCGACGATGATCTGCGTGCCGACCTCGCTCGATCAGGAAGTCGGTGAGGGGCTCGGTGCGCAGGCGGGTGAGAAGAAGCTGCGCGAAATTGTACTGGCAGGTGGCTTCGATCGCGTCGAGCGTGCGACCGAGGGCCCGTTCAACATGGTGCTGCAGGCGCGCTGAGCGGCGCGGTCAGTCGTCGCGTTTGGCGCCGTCGAGGTGGCGATCGAGTCGCGTGGTTGCGGCTTGATCTGCCAGCTTTTCCGTCTTTGTCCGGCCGAACGCGGCTCGGTTGGCGGCGGCGGTCGTCGCTTTCGCCGTGCGCGCCTTTGCCTTGCGGGCCAGGCGCAGGTTGACGATCTCAGCCACGCACGTCCTTGGCGAGCGCGTCGAGCAGACCGTTGACGAAGCCCTTTTCGCGCTTGTCGTAAAAGGCGTCGGCAACGTCGAGATATTCACTGATCACGGCGTTGGTCGGCACGTCGGCGCGCGCCATTAATTCATAGGCGCCGGCGCGCAGGATCGCCTTCATCGGCTTGTCGAGCCGCGCCAGGTTCCAGCCCTCGGCGAGTTTGGAGGCGATGCGTTCGTCGATCTCCGCGCCCCGCGCCGAGACGCCGCCGACGAGGTCGTCGAAGAACGGCTGGTCGGCATCGGCGAACTCGGCGTCGTCGATCGTCGCGCCAAGACGGTGATTGTGAAATTCGTTGAGCAAGGCGGGGATCGCCGTCCCCTCCATCTCGTGCTGGTAAAGCGCCTGGACGGCGGCGAGGCGCGCGGCGGCGCGGGCCTTGGAACGGGCTGCGGTACGGCTCATAGATTCAATTCCGGTTGGTCTCCCGCCAGGCGCAGCGCGACCGAGCGGGCGTGAGCAGGCAATCCCTCGGCCTCGGCGAGCGCGACGGCAGCGGGGCCGACCTGGCTGAGCGAAGCAGGGTCGAGCGCGAGGAAGCTGGTGCGCTTCATGCAATCGAGCACCGACCGCCCCGACGCGAATCTCGCGCGGCGGCCGGTGGGGAGGACGTGATTGGGGCCGGCGACGTAATCGCCGACCGCCTCGGGGGTGTGGCGGCCGAGGAAAACCGAGCCGGCGTGGCGGACGCGGTCGAACAGCGCCTGCGGGTCGTCGACCGCGAGTTCGAGATGCTCGGGCGCGAGGCGGTCGACCAGCGGCAGCGCCTCGTCGAGGGTCGTCACGACAATGATCGCGCCGTTCGCGTCCCACGCTGCGCGCGCGACTTTGGCGGTGTCGAGCGTGCCGATCTGGAGATCGACCGCCTCGGCGACCGCGCGCGCGAACGCCGCGTCGTCGGTGAACAGGATCGACTGGCTGGTCGGGTCATGCTCGGATTGGCTGAGCAGATCGGCCGCGATCCATTCGGGATCGTTCCTGCCGTCGGCGACGACGACGATTTCGCTTGGCCCCGCGACCATGTCGATGCCCACCACGCCGTAGAGCTGCCGCTTGGCCTCGGCGACCCAGGCGTTGCCCGGCCCGGTGACGACATCGACCGGCTTGATGCGATCGGTGCCATAAGCGAGCGCGGCGATCGCCTGCGCCCCGCCGATCCGCCACACCTCGTCGGCGCCGACCAATGCGGCAGCGGCGAGCACGAGCGGATTGACCTCGCCCTTGGGGGTCGGGGTGACGATCACCAGCCGCTCGACCCCCGCGACGCGCGCGGGGATGGCGTTCATCAGCACCGACGAGGGATAGGCGGCGCGGCCGCCCGGCACGTAAAGACCGGCTGCATCGACCGGCTGCCAACGCGCGCCGGTGCGGACGCCGGCGTCGTCGGTGGTGTCGCTGTCGGCGGGGCGCTGGCGCTCATGATAGGCGGTGATGCGGGCGTGCGCGAGTTCGAGCGCGGCGCGGAGGTCGGCGGGGAGCGCCTCCAGCGCGGCGAGGCACTCGGCGCGCTCGATCCGCCAGCCGGACTCATTCAAGTCGTGGCCGTCGAACTTCTCGGTGAACGCGCGCACCGCCGCGTCGCCCTCGTCGCGCACCGAGGCGACGATCGTGCGCACGTCGCGCGCAACATCGGCGTCCGCTTCGCGGCGCGCGTTGACCAGCGCGTCGAAATCGCGCTCGAAGCCGGGGTCTGAGGTGGATAGGGTGATCACGCCGCGACAGCCCGCCGAAACGCATCGACCAGCGGCACGACGTGCGCAATGGTCTTGAACGCCGCGCGGTTGACGATCAGGCGCGAGCTCACTTCGGCGATCGTCTCGACTTCGACCAGGCCGTTTTCCTTCAGCGTTCGCCCCGACGAGACGAGGTCGACGATCCGTGGCGCCAGCCCGAGCGTCGGCGCCAATTCCATCGCGCCGTTCAGCTTGACGCATTCGGCCTGCACGCCGCGGGCGGCGAAGTGTGCAGCGGTGATGTGCGGATATTTGGTCGCGATGCGGACATGGCTCCAGCCGCGCGGGTCGTCGCTCGCGGCCATGTCGGCCGGCTCTGCGACCGAGATGCGGCAATGGCCGATGCCGAGATCGACCGGCGCGTAGAGCTCCGAATAATCGAACTCCATCAGCACGTCGGAGCCGACGATGCCGAGCTGCGCGGCGCCGTGCGCGACAAAGGTGGCGACGTCGAACGCGCGGACGCGGATCAGCTCGATTTGCCGGTCGTTGGTCGCGAAGCGCAGCGCGCGGCTGCCCTCGTCGGTGAACGCCGGCTCGGGCTCGATCCCGACGCGCGCCAGCAGCGGCAACGCCTCGTCGAGGATGCGCCCCTTGGGGACGGCGATGATGATCGGATCGGCCATGAGCGGGCGGGCTTTACTTGGACGCGCGTTCGGGCGCAATGCGCGGCGACACGCCGGGAGACGAGGATGGCGAGCGAAGAGAACAACCGGGGCGCGTTCCTGATCCAGGAACATTATTGCACGAAGATGGATGCGCCGATCTATGCGGGCATCTGCCGTGCGCTTGCCGCCGGGCTGACCCGCGAGAGCCGGACCGGTGCGCGGGTGCTCGACTGGCCCGGCGAGCCGACCCGCGACGCGCTGCCGCTCCGGCTGATCGGCGGGCTGCATGCGCTGGTGCTCGACGGTGTGGACAAAGAGCTTGCCAAAATTTTTGCAGGCGCGATCAGCGAGCCGGACGCGCTGCAAGAGGCGCTTGTGCGCGTCCTCGCCCGCCATGACGACACGCTCTATCCTTGGCTAGACGGCCCGCCGCAGACCAACGAGCCGGGCCGATCGGGGGCGTTGATCGTCGGATTGATCGAGGTTGCGCGGCGGTTCGGGCCGAAGCTGGAGATCCTCGAAATCGGATCGAGTGCGGGGCTCAACCTGCTGATCGACCGCTATCGCTTCGGTCTGGGCGGCGCGATGCTCGGGCCGGTGGACGCGCCGTTTACGATCACGCCTGAATGGCGCGGTGAGCCGCCCGATGTGCCACCGCTCGAGATCGTTTCGGTGCGCGGTTGCGACGTCAATCCGATGGATGCGGCCGATCCCGCGGTCGAGCGCCGCCTTTCAGCTTATGTCTGGGCTGAAAAGCCCGAGCGGCTGGCGCGGCTCGCCACCGCGGTCGCGATGGTGCGCGAAGAGCCGGTGCGGCTCGACCGCGCCGATGCTGCCGACTGGATCGAAGCGCGCCTCGCCGAGCCGCAGGGCGAGGGCGTGACGCGCGTGCTGATGCATTCGGTGGTGTGGCAATATCTGCCCGAGCCCACCGCCGAACGCATCCGCCACGCGATGCGCGAGGCGGGCGCACGCGCGACGACCGAACGTCCGCTCGCCTGGGTGTCGATGGAGCCCGACCGCGCGGTGGCGCATCAATTGATCAGCGTGCGGACCTGGCCCGGTGAGAACGGTCGCGACGTTATCGCCACTGCCCATGCCCATGCGCAGTGGGTTCGCCCCGGCGGACGCAGCACCGAGGGCGGCATCGCACTGCCCGAGGCGGCGAAGGTCGAGTTGTAAGGATCAGCCGCGCGCCGCTTTGGCGAACAGGGCGGCGGCGATCAGCCAGAGCGCTGTGAAGAAGGCTGTAATGACGACGATGTCGCGGGGCCAGAGCGGGCTATCGGCACCCAATCGTCCGACGATTGCGATAGCCGCGACTGCCAACTGGGCGGCGGCGGTCGCGATCATCGCGCGCGCCATCCCCGCGGCGCGTAATCGGGCGACGATCGCCCCGATCACGGCGACGAGCAGCACGCCGGCGAACATCGCGTTGGCGGGATTGCCCTCGTCGCCGATGATGCCGACCGCGGCGTTCGACCAGATCATCAGGAACGCCGCCGCCAGCGCGACCGCCGCACCGAGCTGATAGAGCCCGCCGCCGCGCCGGGCGAGCACCTCATAGCCCGCCCCGATCATGCCGATCAGCGCGCCGAAGAACAGGAAGTCGCCGAGCGTCCAGGCGACGTCGCTGGTGAATTGCATCGCAATCAGCGGCACGAGCAGCAGCCCGCCCGCCAGCGACCAGCCGACGATCCGCCACCGCTGTCGGCGCCCGCCATCCGAAACCGTATGAACCGTCATCGTCCGACCTCCAATATTGCGGGTCAGACGATATCGCGGCGGCCTGATGGAGCGAAGCGCGGCTTCGGTCAGCTTTCGGTGCACAAGGGATGCAGGGCGAGCCAGTCGCGCATCGCCGCGGTGACCGCCTCGGGCGCTTCCCAGGGGACGAAATGGCCGGCGTCGACATTCGTGACGGTCAGATCGTCGACCAAAGTGTCGAGCCCGTCGAGCTGGCACGGCAGCAGCGCCTGGTCGCGCACGCCCCAGATGACGAGCGTCGGCACCTTGATCGGCGGGAAAGGCGCGTCGAGGAAGGCGGGGCGGGGCGCGTCCTCGCCGGTCTCGGGCACCTGGACGGCGCTGGCGCGATACCAGTTGAGCATCGCGGTCATCGCGCCGGGCTGGCCCCATTGATCGAGATAGGTCGGCTTCTCGTCGCGAACCTTCTCGAAATCGGTGTGTTTCATGAAGCTGCCGTCGAAAAAGGCGGACAGGCCGATCGTGTCGATGTGTTTTTCGAGATCGGGATTGCGGAAGGCGCGGATATATTGGCTCGCCTCGCGCTGCGCGGGATCGTCGAACAACGTCTTCTGGAAAATGAAGGGATGGGGGGCGTTGGCGATGATCAGCCGCTTCACCCGGTCCGGGCGGTTGAGCGCCGCCATCCACGCGATTGCGCCGCCCCAATCGTGCCCGACGAGCGTGAAGCCGGCGATACCGAAATGATCCGCGAGCGCGATGATGTCGGCGACGAGCTTGTCGGGGGTGTAGTTTTCGACGCCCTCGGGCTTGGACGAGCGGGCATAGCCGCGCTGATCGGGCGCGATGACGAAATGGTCGGCGGCAAGCGCCGGGATCTGGTGGCGCCAGGTCCGATGCGATTCGGGAAAGCCGTGGAGCAGGATGATCGGCGGGTTGGCCGGATCGCCCGCGGTGACGACGTCGAGTTCGACGCCGGTGGAGAGCGTCACGCGTTCTTGTTGGAAGGCATCAGACATCGACTTCTCCCCATTCGCCCCTGATTACGGATAACTCACGGTCATCGGTACTTCGGGGATCGGAATCCATTCCTTGTCGTCGCCGGGCACCTTGGCGAATTCGCCGGCTTTCCATGCGCGCTTGGCTTCGTTGATCCGCTCTCGGCGCGAGGAGACGAAGTTCCACCAGACGTGGCGCGGGGTCGCGAAAGCCTCGCCGCCGCACAGCATCACGCGGGCGCCGCGGGTCGATCGCAAGGTCGCCGCGGTGCCGGGGCGCAGGACGTAGAGCGTCATTTGCTCGAGCGTCAGGCCGTCGAGGCTCGCTTCGCCCTCGGCGACGTAGAGCGCGCGTTCGTCGGCCTCTGCATCGATCGGGATCGAACCGCCGGCGGCCAGTGCGATGTCGGCGTAGATCGTCTCGGCATAGGTCGTCGTTGGCGCGGTGCGGCCCCATAGCGAGCCCATCACCACGCGCGCCTTGACGCAGGTGTTTTCGATTACTGGCAGTTCGTCGCGACCGACATGCTCGAACGCGGGCGCCATTTCCTCGGCGTCGTCGGGCAGTGCGATCCAGGTCTGGATGCCCGACAATTCGGGGCCGTGCGCGCGCTCGGCGCTCGGCGAGCGTTCGGAATGTACGATCCCCGAGCCCGCGGTCATCAGGTTGACCGCGCCCGGTGCGATCGTCGCAAACGTACCCAAACTGTCGCGATGGTCGATCGTGCCAGCGAACAGGTAGGTAACGGTGGCGAGGTTGATGTGCGGATGCGGCCGAACGTCGATCCCCTGGCCGACCGAGAGGTGCGCCGGACCCATCTGATCGAAGAACAGGAACGGCCCGACCATCGTGCGCGCCTTGTTGGGCAATGTGCGGTGGACCTTGAACCCGCCGAGATCGTGGCTGACCGGTGCGATCGTCTGCAGGATCAGGTCGTCGTTGGTCATGCTCCGTCGAGCTCCGGATAGTGGCGGAAGATGCCGTCGTTATTGAACGCGATCCGCCGGTCGCTGGCAAGATAGGCGGCGACCCCCGGCAGCGCGGCGACGCGATCGTGGAGCGCGATCAGCCCGGGCAATTCCTCTTCCAGCGTGTGCATCCGCCGCGGGAACATCTCGCGCAGCCCCGCGACCAACTGGAACAGCGAGGTATCGACCGGGGTCCAGCGGTCGCCGATCACCCAATCGCCGTCATTGGCCTTGGTCGCATTCTCGAAATAATCGAGGAATTCGGGCATCCGCTCTTCGCGGAACTGCTCGGCATAGGCCTTGGCGGACTCTTTCTGATCCTCGTAATAACGGCTGCCGGCGATCGGGTGGTGGACGTTGTGGGTCTCTGCGACCAGATCGGCGATCGTCAGTTGCAGCTGGTGCAGCCAGTAACGGTCGGCCGGCGCCTGGGGGATCAACTCGTGGCGTTCGCCAAGATAGAGCAGGATGTTGGCGGTCTGCGCGATCACCATCGCGCCGGTGTCGAGAAAGGGCGGGGCGTAGGGCGTACGGCCTTTCATCGCCTCCATCACCCCGACCAGCGCGTCGGTGCCTTCCTCGCGCGCGCAATCGAGGTACGCGATCCCGGCCGCCTCCATCGCCAGCCGCACGAATTCGCCGCGGCCCTGGATCGATGGCCAGTACCACAATTTATAGATCATTCAGTCGCCTCCCGGTGCCGACGCGCGGATCGAGAGCGCGTGAATCCGGGTCTCCAACAAATGACCGAGCGCCTGGTTCACCAGCCGCTGGCGCGAGACGCGCGAAAGCCCGACGAACTGCGGGGATTCGACGATCACGGTGAAGTGCGTTTCGCCGGTGCCGTCGTCACCCATGTGCCCGGCATGGTGGTGGCTGTCGTTGATCACCTCGAGTCGCGTTGGCGAGAGCTGTTCGGTGAGGCGGGCCGCGATCAGATCGGCGACGGGAGCGGTGGAAGCGTCTGTCATCGCGCCTATATAAGCCGCTTGCCCGCAATTTTGGAGCGACTTCCCGACGTGCCCGGCCCGCGCAAAGACCGACCCAATGCCCGTTTCCACGGCCGCATCGCCGACAGCGACCACCTGTGCGACTATCCCGGTTGCGACGAGCCCGGCGAGTTCCGCGCGCCGCCGCTTGAAGGCGCCGCGTCGGGTGATCGGCCCGGGCGCTATCGCTGGTTCTGCCTCGATCACGTCCGCGCGTTCAACGCCGGGTACAATTTCTTCGACGGCATGACCGCCGACGAAATCCATTCGGCGCAACGCCCCTTCGCCGGCTGGGAACGCGAGACGCGCGCCTTCGCGCATGCCGGCGGCGACGTGCCGCCGCGTTGGACCGATTTCGCCGATCCGCTCGACGCGATCGGCGCGCGGTTCAAGGACAAGGTCGAGGCCGCGCGTCGGGCGGGGCCACCGCTGTCCGACGGCGATCGCCGCGCGCTCAAGGTGCTTGGGCTGGCGATGGATGCCGACAAGGCGGCGCTGCGCAAACGCTATGCCGAGCTGCTGCAACGCTATCACCCCGATCACAACGGCGGCGATCGCAGCCACGAACGCGTGCTGCAGGCGGTGATTGAGGCGTATCAACGGCTGCGGAAAGCGCCGGCGTTCGCTTGACGACTCAGTCGTAGCGGACTTTCGGAAACCAGTCCGTGCCGCGCCCCTCGGGGGTCATATCTAGCAGGTTCCACAGCGGATCGACCATGTCTTCGGCGCGGTGGTTCTGGCCGGGCTCCTCTGGCACATAGACCAGTTCGGTGCTCCAGAAATGGCGGATTGTGTCGCCGTGATTGCGGAACACGGTGAACATCGGCTGGTCCCAATTCTCGCCGTGCTTATAGCCCTGGTCAATGCGCTTCGCCTCGGGCAATCCGGCGGTGTTGGCGAAATAGTCGTCGGTGAAACTGTTGTGCTCCGCCGACAGGAACTTGATGAACCGCCACCGGCGCTCGCGGCCCCAGGCTTCGAGCCGCGCCAGCGGCGACCGCGCGACGACGTAGAGCGGCACGACTTGGTTGGCATGCCGCGCCGAGCCATCGATCGCGTCGAGCAGATGCGTGCAGCCATTGCACGGCACGTCGTGCTCCGGGCCGTACATGAAGCTGTAAAGGATCAGCGTCGGGTGGTCGCCGAACAGAGCGGACAGGCGGACCTGCTCGGGCCGGCGGTGCGCCCCGGTGCGCTCGAAGACATAATCTTCCTTCACCTCACCGCCCGGCGGCAGCGCGCGGCGCATCGCGGCGACCGTCTCGATCTGCCGGCGCAAACCCATCTCGGCGTCGAGCAAGGCGTTACGCGCCTTGCGGTATTCGGCGGACTCATTGGGGAAGGCGATGTATTCCATGCTTCACTCCTTGCCCCCGGATCGGTTCAGTCGCGGTCGGGCGCGCCGAGCGGGAAATAGGCGCGATAGGGCCGTCCCTCATCGACGCAGCGCGCGACGCTCGGCCGCGCGAGCAGCCGGGCGCGATACGCCGCGAGCGTCGGGAAGCGCCCCTCCATCGGGTGCGTCCAATCGGCGTAGAATAGCGACGGCGCCGCCGCACAATCGGCCAACGTGAAGGCGTCGCCGGCCGCCCACTCGCGGTCTGCCAGAGCGTTGTCGAGCCAGGCGTAGATGCGATCGAGAGCCGCGCGCGCCTGCTCGACACCGTAGGGATCGCGACTGTCCTCGGGCCGCAGCGCGTTGGCGACGATTGCCGACATCGGCGTCATCACATAATTGTCGAACACCCGGTCGAGCATCCGGACCTCGACCGCGGCGAGCGGGTCTGCCGGCACGAACCGCACCGCGCCGGGATGCGCGGCGTCGAGATACTCGATGATCGCGGTCGCCTCGAAAACGGCGCGGTCGCCGTCGGTCAGCAGCGGGAACTTGCCCATCGGCGACAGGCGCGCGAGCGTCGCGCCGTTGTCCGCATGATCGGGATCGATCGGGCGGAAGGTGAAAGGCGTGTCCTTCTCGTAGAGCGCGATCAGCGCCTTCCAAGTGTAAGAAGAGAAGGCATGGCCGTATAATTCGAGCGTCATTTCAACCCTCTCGCTTCATGCGTTCCTGGCGCGCCAGTTCCGCGGCGCTGGGTTGGGGAAGCTGGAAGCTGCCGATCGGCACCTCGCCGGCGATCTCGTAGGTGGCGATGATCGTGCCCGTCGAGGCGACCTCCTGCTCGATCAGCCGCAGCGCACGCGGCGGGGTGCCCGCCCCGAACAGCCGCTTGCCCGAACCGAGCACCACCGGCAGCGTCATCACGAACAGCCGGTCGATCAGCCCGGCGGTGAGCAGCGCGGGGTAGAGCGTGGAGGAGCCCTGGATCAGCAGGTCGCGACCCTCGCCGCGCTTTACCTCGGCGATCGCTTCGATGCTGCCGACGCGGTGGCTGTTGCACCAATCGAGCGGATCGTCGCCGCGCGTGACGACATATTTGTTCGCCTCGCCGAAGCTCCTGGCGATCGGATCGTCCTCCCCGGCATAGGGCCAGTGCGCGGCGAAGATCTCATAGGTCTTGCGCCCGAGCAGCAAGTCGAACGGCGCGGCGAACAGCCTGCCCATCGCCGCGCCCATCACGCCGTCGTCCCAGAAGCTGGTCGACCAGCCGCCGAGTTCGAACCCGCCGGTCCAGTCCTCGCTCGGGCCGCCGGGCGCCTGCATCACCCCGTCGAGCGACTGGAAAACGCCACCGGTGAGCTTACGCATCGGCGGTTTCGCCCTTACGCGCCGCCTCGATCGTGGCGATGTCGATCTTTTTCATCGTCATCATCGCTTCCATCGCGCGCTTGGCGGCGGCCTTGTCGCTGTCGGTGGTCGCTTCGATCAGCGCGCGCGGGGTGATCTGCCACGAGAAGCCCCAGCGGTCCTTGCACCAGCCGCACATGCTCTCGGCGCCGCCATTGCCGACGATCGCGTTCCAATAGCGGTCCGTCTCTTCCTGGTCCTCGGTCAGCACCATGAAGCTCACCGCCTCGTTGGGCTTGAAGTTGGGCCCGCCGTTAAGCCCGACACAGGGCTGGCCGAGCAGGGTGAAGTCGACCATCAGCTCCTCGCCCTGCTTGGCCGAGGGGTTGTCGGTGGGCGAGGCGTGGCGCGCGCCGACATGCGTGTCGGGGAAGGTCGCCGCGTAGAATTCGGCGGCCTTGCGCGCTTCGCCGCGGTCGAACCACAGGCAGGTGGTCATCTTACCCATCGTCACTCTCCTTTATTCGCTTCGATTCTTGATCGTATCAGCCATCCCGTTCGCCCTGAGCTTGTCGAAGGGCGAGGCCGCAAGCGGGTCGCATGACAAACGCCCTTCGACTTCGCTCAGGGCGAACGGGGGTGGTGTCAGCCGGCTTGCGCGCCCGGCCCGACGATGCCGACATTGACGCCCTCGGGATCGTTGATGACGATGATGCGATCGCCGCCGGGCACCTCCATTGGGCCCATCAGCACAGTGCCGCCGCCCGCTTTCACCTTCTCCGCCGCTGCCTCGATATCGGGGCTGCGGAAGTAGAAGCGCCAATTGGCCGGCGGCGCGTCGGCGGGGCGCTGCATGATCGCGCCGATCTGCGTGCCCGCCACGTCGATGAACACATAATCGCCCATCTCGCCCATCGGCATCTTGTCGGGATAGGTCCAGCCGAACACCTCGCCATAGAATTTCAGCGCGCCCTGCTGATCGTCGGTGGTCAGCTCGTTCCAGTTGCACTTGCCGAGTCCCATGCGATCGAAGGCGGTGCTGTCTTCCGGGCTCGCGCCGCGCATCACGTAGAAGGGAATGCCCTGCGGATCGCGCAGCATCGCCAGCCGGCCGACGCCCTCGATGTTCCACGGCGGAACGATCACGCTCGCGCCCGCGCTTTTGGCCTTTTCGACGGTCGCATCGACATCATCGACGCTGAGGTAGAAGAACCAGCCCGGCCGCGCGCCGCCTTCCTTCATATGGTCGTCGAGCCGCATCACGCCGCCGGCATTGTCGCCGCCCGCGGTGGTGATCATCCGATAATCCATCTCGCCGCTCGGTTGCGGCTCGACCGTCCAGCCGACCGCGGAATCGTAGAACCGCTTCGCCGCATCCGGATCGTTGGTCATCAACTCGTACCAGATCGGGGTGCCGTGGGGATTGGCCATCTGATTTCTCCTCAATGATCGGTGTCGAAAATCGGCGTGAACCCGCCGAAGATCGCGGTCGGGCCGTTCCAAGGCGGCGGGTTGTCCTGCACCGCAGCCGCTTCCATCACCTTGCCCATGCCGGCGTCGCGGGTCGCCTTGTCGGGCCATTCAACCCAACCGAACGCGACGGTCTCGTCCGCCTGCGCATCGACCGCGCGCCGGAAATCGGTGACCGTGCCTTCGGGCACCGCGATCCCCCAGCCATCGACCACGCGCAGCGCGCCGCTTTCGACGAACAGGTCGGCCATCATCCTGGAGTGTTCGGTGAAGGCGTCGCGCTTGGAGTCGGCGACCGCGGCGACGAAGCCGTCGACATAGCCGATCGCGCCGCCCTTGCCGGCCTCGGTCGCCGCCTCGAACCCACCATAGATCAGCCTTTTGCCGTCGAACGGCATGTCGTCGGGCATCTTCATGCGATCGTCGGCCATCATCTTCTCGGCCGCGGCGTCGCAGGTCGCGCGATCGGGCCAGCGGATCCACGAGAACACCACCGTCTCGTCGTCCTTCAGATCGACCGCGCGCTTCATGTCGGTGCGCTTGCCGTCCATCACCTCGGCGCCCCATGTCTCGACGATCCGCGTCGCGCCATATTCGGTGAAGAGCGGCGCGGCGTCGGCGGCCATCTCGCGATAGCCGTCCTTTTTCGCAGTCGACACGGGGATCAGGAAGCCCTGGATATAGTCCATCGTCTCTCTCCTAAGGGTCAGGCGGGGGCGTCGGCATTGTCATAGACTGCAAGGTGATCGGCCATCGCTTTGCGATGTGCCGGCCGCGCTTCGCCGCGGGCCACATAATCGGCCAGATTGGGATAGCGCGACAAGATGTCCGTATTGCGTAATCCGCCCAGGACGGAGACCATCATCAGATCGCCAACGGTGAACGCGTCGCCGTCGAGCCACGCCTTGTCGCCGAGCGCCGCGCTGAGATCGGTCAGCCGCCCGTGCAGGTCTGCCACCACCTTGTCGCGCCGCATCGCCGACCACGGTTGGTCGGCCTCGAACAGATCGACCACCGCGATCTGCATCACCCACGGCTCGATCGAATTGAGCGCCGCGACCAGCCACTGGATCGCCCGCGAGCGGGCGGCGGGGTCGTCTGGGAGCAGGCCGTCGCCCCGCTCGGCGATGCGCAAGGCGATCGCGCCCGATTCGAAAATCACGACCTCGTCATCGGCATAAGCCGGCACCTGACCGAACGGCTGGAAGCGGCGATAATCGGGGCCCTTGGCGTCACGGATCAGCTTGACGTCGTAAGGCTGGCCGACCTCCTCGCACGCCCAGCGCGGGCGGATGTCGCGAACGAAGCCGCGCGCGAATTCGGGCACCCAGGCGAAGGTGGTGATCGTCGGTTGCATCGTCTCTCTCCTCAGGCGTCAGGCGGCGGTGTTGAACGCCAGTTGGTCGGCGAAGGCGCGTTGATAGGCCGGCCGCGCCTCGCCGCGCGCGACATAGGCGGCGAGGGCAGGGTGCTCGTCGAGGATGCCCGAGGGGCGCGTGCGGATCAGCACCGACACCATCATCAGGTCGCCCGCCGTGAACTCGCCTTCCAGCCATTCCGAATCGCCGAGGCATGCCGCCAGCTGGCGGAACTTCGCGCGCACGCGATCCTTCACCAGCGCGAGACGTTCGTCCGCCCATGGCTTGTCGCCTTCGAGCACTTTCGCCACGAAGACGTCGAGGAT
>JBQCHO010000104.1:0-30875 GCA_051954635.1 Sphingomonas sp.
GGCGAACTCCATCTCGAATATCAGCCCGTCGTCTCGGCCGACACCGGCACGCTCTCGGGCTTCGAGGCGCTGCTGCGCTGGACGCATCCCGAACTCGGCATCGTCTCGCCCGCCAAGTTCGTGCCGATCGCCGAGGAAGCCCGCCTCATCGCGCCGATCGGCGAGTGGGTCCTGCGCACCGCGTGCATCGAGGCTGCGCGCTGGCCCTCGCACGTCCGCGTCGCCGTCAATGTCTCGGCCGAACAGCTCTACAGCCCCAATTTCGCCGCCACCGTCGTCTCCGCGCTCAGCCAGGCCGGCCTGTCCGCCGAACGCCTCGAGGTCGAGGTGACCGAAAGCCTGTTCATGCGCGAAGGCACCAGCGCGATCCAGGTGCTCGAACGCCTGCTCGATCTCGGCGTGCGCCTCAGCCTCGACGATTTCGGCACCGGCTATTCCTCGCTCGGCTACCTCTCGCGCACGCGCTTCTCGACGATCAAGGTCGACCGCAGCTTCGTTCGCCAGGCCTCGCAGGGCGCGCAGGAGGCGATCGCGATCATCCGCGCCGTCGTCGCGCTCGCCGACAGCCTCGGCATGGCCACCACCGCCGAGGGCGTCGAGACCGAGCACGAGCACCACATGGTCCAGCAATTCGGCTGCACCAAGGTCCAGGGCTATTATTTCGGTCGCCCGCTCCCCGTCGAGGAAGCCCGCGCGATCGCCAATCGCGGCTACGAGCAATCCGCCGTCGCCTGACACCGCAAAGCGACTTGCCCGCTTCCCAGCAAGGCGCTAAACGCGCCGTCGCCTTGCAGGGGTGTAGCTCAGCTGGTTAGAGCGTCGGTCTCCAAAACCGAAGGCCCTCGGTTCGAATCCGAGCTCCCCTGCCAGGCAATCGGGCGATCGTTTCGGATCGGTGCGGCTTGTCAAAACCCCCACCACCCGCTATCTCGCCAGCCAATCCGAAATCGGAATGATGAAGCGCCGGCCACGATGGGCCGGGCAGCGGACCCATGCCCGGTTTCATGTCGCGAAAGAAGGACACTTCAGTGGCCAAGACGAGCCCGATCGAGTTCATCCGCGAGGTCCAGGCCGAGACGCGCAAGGTCGTCTGGCCGACCCGCAAGCAGACGATCATGACCGGCGTCATGGTGCTGATCATGACCTCGATCCTCGCGATCTTCTTCGTTTCGGTCGACGCGATCTTCGACGCGATCGTCCATTTCCTGCTGACGCTGGCCTGAGTTAGGAATGCAAATGTCGCGCTGGTACATCATCCACGCTTATTCGGGCTTCGAGGGCAAGGTCCGCGACGCGATTCAGGCCGAGGCCGAGCGTATGGGCCTCGCGCAACTCGTCGAGCAGATCGAGGTGCCGACCGAGACCGTCACCGAGGCGCGCCGCGGCAAGAAGGTCCAGGTCGAACGCAAGTTCATGCCGGGCTATGTGCTCGCCAAGCTGAACATGACCGACGACGTCTATCACCTCGTCAAGAACACGCCGAAGGTGACGGGCTTCCTGGGATCGAGCGGCAAGCCGCAGCCGATCAGCGACAAGGAAGCCGCGCGGATGCTCAACTCGAAAGAAGAGGCCGCCGCCGCGCCCAAGCACCAGATCAAGGTCGATTACGAGATCGGCGATTCGGTCAAGGTGCTCGACGGCCCGTTCGCGAGCTTCAACGGCGTGGTCGAGGAGCTCGATTTCGACAAGGCCAAGGTCAAGGTGTCGGTCAGCATCTTCGGCCGCGCGACCCCGGTGGAACTGGACTTCGAGCAAGTCGAGCGCACGAAATAACGCCACGCATTATTTCGGCGCGCAGGGCGCAGCCCGCGCGCTGAAGCGCTCGACCGGCCGGCGGGTCGGCGCAGCCGAACCCGTCCGACGACGCGGGAGTGGAAGGTGCGCAATGCCCCGCATTGCGCAGATCATGCCGGGGGCATGATTGACCTTCCACTCCCGCGTCGCGTTGAGCGGACCAAGT
The DNA here is from genome assembly GCA_051954635.1 of Sphingomonas sp. Classification (GTDB taxonomy): domain Bacteria; phylum Pseudomonadota; class Alphaproteobacteria; order Sphingomonadales; family Sphingomonadaceae; genus Sphingomonas. The sequence goes on from JBQCHO010000104.1 coordinate 1,961, forward strand.
AATTAGCGCCAGCCAATTATCGCAAGGCCGCGCGACCGACCGGCAGGTGGCGGCGGCACTCGGCTGAGCCCCGCGCGTCTCCCATCCTCCCGCCGCCAGTCGCCGAACATCGCCATCGACGGCCGAGGATTTTCCCCTGTCGCGCGCGTGCCCAACGCCCGCTCGGCGCCGCCCGCGAGTTGAGCGCTCAAAATCCCCTTGACCCCAAAATTGTCCCCCAATACGACAAGTATGATAAATAAGCGTTGGGGAGGTTTTAAGTGCGCAATCGCAATTGGCTATATGGAATTTCGGCGTTGACGCTGGCGCTCGCGCTGCCCGGAGTCGCGGCGGCTCAGGATAGCGCCGCTGCAACCGGGGCCAATCCGGCAACGAATCCTCAGGACATCGTCGTCACCGGCATCCGCCGCAGCCTCGCCTCGGCGCAGGCCGAGAAGCGCGATTCCGATCAGATCCTCGATTCGGTCGTCGCCGAGGACATCGGCAAGCTGCCCGACGTCACCGCCGCCGAATCGCTCGCCCGCATCACCGGCGTTCAGGTCACGCGCAACGCCGGCATCGCCCAGGGCGTCACCGTCCGCGGCCTCGGCGCGCTGGAGACGACCTATAACGGTCGCGAGGTTTTCACCGGGAACGGCCGCTCGGTCGCGCTGCAGGACTTTCCCTCGACCCTCGTCTCGCGGATCGACGTCTACAAGTCGGCCAGCGCCGAACTGCTCGAACCCGGCCTCGCCGGCCTGATCGACGTGCGCTCGTATCGCCCGTTCGACTTCAAGGGCACCAAGATCATCGGCTCGGTGATGGGGCTGCACTGGTATCAGGCGCAGCGCCTCGGCATCCAGGCGAACGGCCTAGCGAGCACGCGCTGGCACACCGGCATCGGTGAGATGGGCTTCCTGATCGAAGGCTCCTACACCGATCAGGATTTCCAGGATTCGTCGCGCAATGTCAGCCAGACGATCCTGACCCGCAGCAACGTCCCCGGCTATGTCGGCACCGCGCTGCGCTATCCGTCGTTCGTCAACATGAACTACGCGAACGGCACCCGCTGGCGCCCCAACGGCGCCGCTGCGTTTCAGTGGCGCCCGAGCTCGACGCTCGAAATCTATCTCGACGGTCTGTACCAGGGCTACCGCGCGCAGAACGAAGCGCGCAACTTCCTGGTCAATTCGGGGCAGCTCGCCAACCTCTCAAACGTCGTGCTGATCCCCGGCACCAACCAGATCGCCAGCATGGACGCGACTGCCGGCGGCGCCCCGTCGGGCGTGCAGCAGGTCAATCCGCAGAGCACCGACACCTATCAGGCCGGCGGCGGCTTCATCTGGCACAAGGGCCGCACGCGGATCACCGGTGACGCCGCCTTCACCGATTCGACCTTCACCAACGAAGGGTACGGCTTCAACTATGCGGTGACAAAGCAGCCCAACCGTCACTTCGATTTCGATCTCGGCGGCAAGACCGGCGGCGGCAACGTAACGCTATCGAACTTCAACCTGTTCGATCCCACGCTGTACCGCTGGACCAACCTCAACGAATCGGGAAACCGCACCCACGGGCGCAGCGTCCAGGCACGGCTCGACGTCGACTATCGACTCGAAGCGCTCGGCATCGATCGGCTTCAGGCCGGCATTCGCTACAGCACGCGCGATGCCGACGCCTATAATTTTAACCGCACCGACGCGGCGCCCGCCGGCCAGTTCTTCTCGGTCCTGCCGCTCGATTATGAAAGCGCGCGCCCCGGTTTCCGCGGCGACGACGCCACGACGCTGCGCCGCTGGCTGACGCCGACCCGCGACAGCCTCGCTGCCAATCTCGATACGCTGCGCGGCCTGGCGGGCAAGCCGGACGGGCGGCCCGATTGGGGCGATCCCGTCTTCACCGGCAACGAGAAGACCTATTCCGGCTATGTCCAGGCGCGCTACGCTTTCGACATGGGCGTGCCCGTCGACGGCCTGATCGGCGTTCGCGGCACCCGCACCGACGACACGATCGACGGCGGCGATCGCATCTCGCACAAATCGACCACCAGCTTCCTGCCGAACGTCAGCGCGCGCATCCACCTGACGCACAACCTCCAGCTGCGCCTCGCCTTCACCAAGACGCTGACGCGCCCCGATTTCGGGCAACTCAACCCGTCGATCACAGTCGGCGCCTATCCGGTCATCTGCACCGTCGATCCGACCAATCCGGACAGCGGGCCGAACAATCCCGATTGCATCCGCCCGGCATCGAGCGGCAATCCCGACCTGAAGCCGACCAAATCGACCAATTACGATTCGTCGCTCGAATATTATTTCAGCCGCGACGGATCGGTGACGCTCGGCGTGTTCCGCAAGAACCTGAACGGCTTCATCAACAATTTCACCACCGATGTCGACGATCCGGAATATGGCCGCGTGCGGCTGACTCAGCCCGAAAACGGCGGCGCCGGCAGGATCACCGGCGTCGAGGCGGCGGCGCGCACCTTCTTCCGCGCGCCGTGGCTGCCGCGCTGGCTCGGCGATTTCGGCGCGCTCGCGACCTATACCTATCTCGATCACAAGTCCGAACTTGCGCCCGATCTGGCCGCGACCCTGCCCGGCATGCAGCCGATCGCCGGCGTGTCCAAGCACACCGTCAACCTGTCCGCCTTCTACGACAAGCGCTTCGTCACGGCACGCCTGTCGTACAATTACCGCTCGAGCTACGTCGTCAGCTACGGCCGCGTGGTGGATCCGGCGCTCGGCGCAGGCGTCCTCAGCCCCACCCTGCCCATCGTGCAGAAGGGCCGCGGCACGCTCGATTTCGCCGCCACGCTGTCGCCGACCGAGCATTTCACGCTGACCTTCAACGCGACCAACCTGTTGGGCGCGGCAGACCGCAACGCCCGGCAGTTCAACTCGGACGGCCAGGTCTATCCGTGGCAGACGACCTTCCTCGAAAGCGTCTACCGCGTCGGCGTCAGCTTCCGATACTGACCTCTAACGAGACAAGCGCGGGGGGCGGCGACGGTTTTGCCGCCCCTTCGCCGTGCCGGGCAACGCCCCGCGATCACGACGCCGGGCTTCACGCCGACGTCGGCCCTTCGATCACGTTTCCAGCAGCACTCCGCTCGCCACCACCGGCCCGGTCGGCTTGCCGGTCGGCGATCCGCCCGCCGGTTCGATCGAGATCGCCAGCGTCGCGCCCTGCGCGAGCTCGGCGCGCCGCGCGAGCGGATAGTGCCATTGTGACGGCCCGGTCTCGGCGAGCAACCCGACCGCCTTGGGCACGCCATCGGCGCCGATCAGCCACAATTCCGCGCTCTTGCCGTCGGCAACCGACGGGCTGTCCGCGGTCCTGATCTCTCCACTTGTCACATCGACCAGCGCCGGCAGCGAGCGCGACTTGTCGCTGAGCGTCAGAGAGGCGACCATCAACCGGTGCGGCGCCGCCACAATCTGCGGTTGAGGCGCTTGCTGGGGCTGCGGCCGCGCCACGAGCCAGATCGCCAGCACCGCCGCCACGCTGGCCGCCACCGCCGCCGCGCGCCACCCGCTCCGCGACGGCGCCGCCGGCCGATCGAGCCGCGCGACCACCGTCTCGACATCGGGCGCGGCAACCTCCGGATAATCGTCGAACAACCCCGCCAGCCGTTCGCGCCATTCCTCGACCTCGCGCGCGAAATCGGGATCGGCAAGCACGCGGCGCAGCGCGGCGGCGCGCTCGGCGCCGTCGAGCAGGCCCAGCGCGAGTTCGGCAGCCGTCATGTCGGGGTCAGTCGTCATCGACGCACCCCCTTAGCTGCATCAGCCCGCGCCGCACGATACTTTTCATCGTCCCCAGCGGCACGCCCTTGCGCTCGGCGAGCTCGGCATAGGTCAGCCCGTCGAAGAACGCCGTCGAGATCGCGTCGCGCGCGCGATCGTCGAGCGTGTCGAGACATTCGTGCAGCCGCCGCGACGCCTCGTCGCGCTGCGTCACCTCGGCCTGGCCTGGCGCGGGATCGACCACCGCCGCGGCCTCGTCGACCGGATGCGTCGGCCGCGCCTTCTTCGCACGGACCCAATCGATCGCCTTGTTGCGCGCGATCGTCGCCAGCCAGGAAATCGGGCTCGCCCGTCCCGGCTGATAGGCGCCCGCACGCTTCCAGATGATCAGATAGACGTCGTTCAACACGTCCTCCGCCGCGCTGCGTTCACCGCAGATACGCAGGCAGATGCCGAACAGCTTCGCCGAGGTCAGCCGATAGAGGTCCCGAAACGCGGCATGGTCCTCCTCGCCGGTGCGGATCAACGCATCGACAAGCCGTGCGCGTGCGTCATCGGGATCGAGTTCGGCCACGCCTGCAGTCATAACCGCTCCGCCGCGATCGACAAGCGGCAGATTTGACAACGATATCGGATTTTTCGTCGGCGCTGGGAAATCGTGCATCCGCCGGCCGGACCGATCCGTAGCTTCCCCGACATCGCAAAGCCAATGCCGATACCCAGCCTGCTCGAACGCTGTTCGGGCGATGAGATCGGTTGTGCCAAGATAAACGTAAAACATTGTTTCAACGTTATTTTTTGGAACTTCTCGCCACGGCGAGCGTTCCACGGCCACCACCAAGGGAGGATGTCACATGACGCCAAGCAGCGAACAGGCCCTAACCGCGCTCGAAGACCGCGCGGATCGGCGCAACGAGCGGCGCGAGTTCTTCAGAATGGCGCTCGGCGCCGCGGCGGTCACTGGCGCAGGAATGGCCAGTATGGGCTTTGCCACCCGGGCCGCCGCCGCCGCCGTTACCGATGTCGACATCCTCAATCTCGCGCTCAACCTCGAATATCTCGAAGCGCAATTCTACATGCAGGCCGCCTACGGCAAGGGCCTCGATCCCTCGCTGCTGACCGGCAGCGGCACGCAAGGCAATGCGACCGGCGGGCATCAGGTGCCTTTCACCGATCCGGTCGTTCAGGCCTATGCCCGCGAGATCGCGCAGGATGAAGAGGCGCACGTCAAATTCCTGCGTTCGGCGCTGGGATCGAGTGCCGTCGCGCAGCCGACGATCGATATTTCGAGCAGCGCGAACGGCGCTTTTTCGAACGCGGCGCGCGCCGCGGGCCTCATCGGCGCGGGTCAGAGCTTCGACCCTTATGCAAATGATGAAAACTTCCTGCTCGCCGCCTTCATCTTCGAAGACGTCGGCGTCACTGCCTATAAGGGCGCCGCACCGCTTCTCACCAACAAGACCTATCTCGAAGCCGCCGCCGGCATCTTGGCGGTGGAAGCGTATCACGCCAGCATCGTGCGCACGACGCTCTACGCCAAGGGCATCGCGACGCCCTCGTTGGTCACCGCGGCCGGAAAAATCTCCGACGCGCGCGACAGCTTGGACGGTGCCCCCAAGGACGATCCCATCCGCGGCATCGGCGCCGACGACGATCAGGGCATCGCGATGATGACCACCGCCAATGGTGACGCCTCAAACATCGTCCCGCTCAACGAGAACGGGCTGGCCTATAGCCGCACCCCGCAACAGGTTCACAATATCGCCTATCTGACGCCGGATGCCGCGTCGAAGGGCGGTTTCTTCCCCAACGGCACCAACAACCCGAACAGCGCGCTGACGATGAGCGGCGACGCGAGCTCTTATTGAGCGTCGCGGTTCCTCCAGCTTTCAGGGAAGACATCACATGGACAAGCAACAGATCCTCACCGAGGTCCTCGAAGCCTCCGACCGTCGCCGTGCCGAACGCCGTAGCTTCCTTCGTGCCAGCGGCAGCGCCAGCCTCGCGGCGGGCAGCCTGATGCTGTTGAGCGCGTGCGGGCACAATCACAAGGGCAGCCCGACGCCGAGCCCATCGCCCAGCCCGTCGCCTTCTCCCACGCCGGCGCCGAGCGGATCGGTCAGCGATGCGGACGTGCTCAATTTCGCGCTCAATCTCGAATATCTCGAGGCGCAATTCTATTCGCACGCGGCCTTCGGCACCAGCCTGCCGGCCAACATGCTCGACGGCCAGGGCCGCGCCGGCGCCGTCAAGGGCGGCAAGCAGGTGCCGTTCACCGATCCCGTGGTCGCGCAATATGCCCGCGAAATCGCCGGCGACGAGATCGCCCACGTCGCCTTCTTGCGCAAGGCGCTGGGCAGCGCCGCGGTCGCGCAGCCGGAAATCGACATCCGCGCCGAAGGGGCGTTCACCGCGGCGGCGATTGCCGCGGGCGTGATCAAACAGGGTCAGACGTTCGATCCGTACGCCAATGACGAGAATTTCCTGCTCGGCGCGTTCATCTTCGAAGATGTCGGCGTCACCGCCTATAAAGGGGCCGCGCCGCTGCTGGCCAGCGCGACCTATGTCGAGGCGGCGGCAGGTATTCTCGCAGCGGAGGCCTATCACGCCGGGCTGGTGCGAACCGTGCTCTATGCCAAGGGGATGACGACGCCTGCGCTGATCACCAACGCGGGCAAGATCTCGGATGCGCGCGACAGCCTCGACGGGAGCAGCGACGACGATCAGGGGATCGCCACGGCGAGCGATGGCGCGTCCAACATCGTGCCGGCCGACGACAACGGTCTGGCCTATAGCCGAACGACGTTGCAGGTCCTCAACATAGCCTATCTGACGCCCGACGCCACATCGCAAGGCGGCTTCTTCCCGCTGGGCGTCAACAACGCCAACGCCGCGCTGACCATGAGCGGCGATGCGAGCAAGTACTAGCGGGGACGGGTCGGGGGCCGCCGCTCGTCCGGCGGCCCCATTTTTTCAACCCCCATATCCTCGATCCGCCACCCGCCGAACAGCGCCACGCCCTCATGGTGCGGCGTCTTCGCCGGATCGGCCGTCGACCAGCCCGTCACCTGATCGAGCGCCGGCAGCCTGGGGGGCGCCGGCTCGAACGGCGATGGCATGCCCGCCGCGCGGCGGGCGGCTTCCGCTACCTGGAACGCCTCGCGCAGCCGCTCCTGGCCGAGCCGGTACATCGCTGCGAGGCGGAACGACTGCGCGTCGCCGCTCTCGCCGCGGCGGCGCTTGATGTGATCGGGCTCGGCGAGCAGCCGCGCTTCCTTCTGGTGGAGATAGAGCAGTTGCAGCGCCTGGCTAGCGGTCATCGCCGGGACCGGCGGCGGATCGTTGTGCCGCCAGGCGTCGTCCTGATGCGCCTCGGGCAGCCAGCCCTCGATCAACGCGCATTCGATCCGCTCGTACCCCGTCTCGAGGGCAAGACGCATCTCGCGAGCGAAGGCAGGATTGCGCCGCCGCCGGCGATAAAACGCCGCGACCGACGCCCCTGCCGCCGCCGCCGACAGCCGCACATTCGCGGTCGCGGACAACGCCGCGAGGAACGCCTGCTCGCAGTCGCGCGTCAGCTTGCCCGGATGCGCCGCGCGCATCTGCAACCCTCCGTCGGGCAGCGCGACGACGACGGCTTCGCCGCCGCGTGTGCGATGCGGATCGGCCTCGCCAGCGGACTTGCCCGGCCGCTTCGCCCCACCCTGCGCCGCCAACCGTGCCTGCGCGAACGCCAGCGCCGCGTCGATCCGCTGCGCGAACACCGGATGAACCCGTCGGCGGTGCTGGATCGTGCCATAAGCGACCCCGATCTGGCGCGCCGCCAGCCGGATATTGCCCGTGCGCTCGAGCGCCTTCAGAAAGGCGCGGTTCTCCAGTATCTGGGCTCGGGTCAGGCGTCTCGGCACCCGCAACCAGTTCCCCGCATTTTTCCAACATTGCAAGCCCAACCCGCTTGCAGATAGCCACGCTATCTGCAAGACGGCGCAGGGCCGGCCGGCGGGGGCGCGAAGCAACCCCGTCCGACGACGCCCAAGCCGCACGCAGATAGCGCAAGCTATTTGCGAGACGGCGCCGGGCCGGCCGGCGGGGGCGCGAAGCGGCCCCGTCCGACGACACGGGAGTGGAAGGTGCGCAATGCCCCGCATTGCGCAGATCATGCCGGGGGCATGATCGACCTTCCACTCTCCCGTGTCGGCCTCACCGCCCGCTTCACTCCCACGCCCCCGTCGGCCCCGCGTCGGCCCCGCCCCACGATCCCCACCCCCCTCGCCTCGCTTCGTCGATTCTAAACCCCCCGCTTCCAGCCACTTCCCCGGCAATGCGTAAAAACCCGGATGGTCCGCGCGCCACGGAGCCCCAAAGGTCAATGCTCTCGCACGAGGATTTGTATCATGATCGAAGCACATGAGATCGAACCCGGCATGGCGGTGGTCGATACGCACGGCGCCCATCTCGGCACCGTCACCGGACTGCACGACGCGATCGTCGAACTGACGCGCGATGGCGGGGCCGAGCGGCTGCACCATTTCGTCCCGCTCGCCGCGATCGGCGCGATCCGCGACGGCCAGTTGGTCGTCGAACCGAGCGCGCTCACCACCGTCGAGGCGGTGATCACCGCGATCGAATATTCGCGCGCCCGCGCGCGCCGGCGCGGCAGCTCGCTGTTCGGCACCAGCGGCCACGGCACCGGCATGGGCGGCGCCAGCCTCGGGTCTTGAAGGGGCGCAATCGCTGAAACGGCGCTCCGTAATGCGCGCGCATGTCGCTTGCCCGCTTCCGGGCGATTGACATCGGCCCCATCCTCGCCGACAAAGAACCCTGAAAAATAAGGGGGTTCGCGGGGGATGAAGAACTATAATTGGCTGGCGGCTGCCAGCTTCCTGACGCTTGCGGCATGCGGCGGCGGCGGTGGTGGCGTGAATTCGACGCCGACGCCGCCCGGATCGCCCACCCCCTCCCCGACCCCGGGCGACACGACGCTCGGCAATCTGCGCCAGGATCATTCGTTCACCGCCGACGCGGCGACGACCAACGTCTCGTTCAATCTCACCTCGAAGACGACGATCAACGGCGTCGGCAGCCCCGAAGCGCTGACCGTCAGCTACGATGCCGGGACTAAGAGCTACACGCTGTCCGCGCAAGGCCGCAGCGAGACTTTCGCACCCGCCGATATGACGACCACGCAGGCCACCGACGTCCGCTATGCGAAACTCGACGGCGCCCAGCACGATTACCTGACGCTGGTCACGACGCCCTATACCAGCGCCACCGCGCCCAAATATGTCGGCATGGGCTATTGGCAGCAGAACAACGTCCAGGGCACGACGCAGCAAACCTATTTCGACGCCTTCACTTATGGCTTTCAAAGCGCTGCCAGCGCAGTGCCGCGCTCGGGCAATGCCAGCTTCGGGGTCGATGCCTTCGGCATCGCCACGACCCCCGGCTACGAACCCCGCTCGTTCGAGGGGCATGGCACGTTCGATGTCGATTTTCTCTCGGGCGTCTTCTCGACCAACACCTATCTGACCGAACAGGGCCTGATCACCGGCGACGGTGTGACTGGCGGCGGCATCCAGTTGACCGGTGCCGGCCATCTTTCGTCGGGCAACAGTTTTTCGGGCAATATCCTCTACGGCGGCTTCAACGCATCGTTGGGGGGAACGATCGCCGGCCACTTTTACGGGCCGCAGGCGCAGGAACTCGGCGCGTCCTTCAGCGCCTCGAACAGCGACGGCAGCACGGTTGCCGGTGCGATGACGGGCTCGCTCGATCCGACCAATCCCGCCGTCAACCAGACGCTGACGAACATGGTCACGACGCAGCTATTCTACACGCATGAGGCATTGCTGTCGGTCGATTACATTCCGGGCGGCACCAATCAGGCCTGGACCTATTCGATGATCAGCCAGTTCAATGATCAGACGAGCGGCAATTTCACTTACGGACCCGGCATGTCCAACCTGGTCGGCGGGGCATGGACCACGACGGCGCAGGTGCCGTCGAGCGATCCCAATTTCGTCTCCTACGACAAGACGTTCAACGGCCAGGAAGCGCATCTCGATCTCTACAAGCCCGGCCCACAGAATAGCGAGCTGGCGCTGACCTATCTGACCTTCGGGCGATGGCAGGCGACCGAACCGAACGGCGGTCCCAACACGCAGGTCGACAAGGTATTCTTCGTCTATGGCCTCGAAACGCCGGCGGGCTTGCTGTCGGCGCGAACCGGCAGCGGCCATTATGCCGGCGTGGTTTACGGTGCCGGCGCGACCAACGACGGCTCGACGCTCTATGATCTCAGCGGCACGTCCAAGTTCGACGTCGATTTTTCGCGTCAGCATTATGCCGGCGCGCTGGCGATCAAGGGTGCCGCATCAGGCGGCGGCGTCACCGATTTCGGCCAGTTCGCCTTCGACGGAAACCTCGCCGCTTACGGCGCGGAAACGACGGTCGATCTGATGCACGGCGGTCAAAATGCCGGCCAGTTGAACACGCGATTCTACGGCCCCGACGGCGAAGAAATCGGCGGGCAATTCACCGCGTCCGTCGTCGATGGCGCAGGCGTAGGGACGCAGCTCGCCGGTGTCACGGTCGCCAAGCGGCAATGACGATGCCGCGTTCCGGCCGACCAGCTAGCGCCTGATCGCGTGACGCTCGGCTATCTGTTGCTCGCGGCGCTGGCGGCCGCTCAAGCTGCCGCGCCCGTGCCCCCCGTGCCGGCACGAGCGCAGCATCTGAGCGCCGTCGACCTCTTCGATGTGGCCGATCAATATCGCGCCGCCGGCAAGATTGACGACGCAACGACCATCTATGACGCGCTGGCGCGCGATCCCGACGCCGATGTCCGCGCCGAGGCGCGCTTTCGCAAAGGCATGATGCTCGCCGACGCCAAGCATTACGAACAGGCGGCGGAGTCGTTTCGCGCCTTGCTCGACGAGAAACCCGGCGCGGCGCGCGTCCGGCTCGAGCTCGCGCGCGTGCTGGCGGCGATGGGCGACGAAAGCGCCGCCCGCAGGCAGTTGCGCCAGGCCGAAGCGGGCGGCCTGCCGCCCGATGTCGCCGTGACGGTCGATCAGTTCGCTCGCGTGATCCGCTCGGTCAAGCATGTCGGCGGATCGGTCGAGCTGGCGGTGGCGCCCGACAGCAACGTCAACCGCGCAACCCAATCGCGCACGCTCGATACGGTGATCGCGCCGATCGTGCTCTCGCGTGACGCGCGGCGCACGTCCGGGGTCGGACTGCAGCCATCGGGGCAGGCCTTCGCCAAGCTCGACCTTGCACCGAAACTGGCGCTCGTCCCGCGCGTATCGGGCGCCGCGAACCTCTAGCGCGATCACGAATTCGACGACATTTCAGCGGCAGCCTTGCTCGGCCTCGAATGGCGGCCCGGCAAGGACCGGCTGAGCCCCTCCTTGGGCCGCACCTGGCGCTGGTACGGCGGCCATCCCTATGCGCTGACCTGGGCCTCGTCGCTCGAATGGCTGCACCCGATCGGCAAGCGCGCGCAGATCGTCGTCACCGGCAGCGCCAGCCGCGCGCGCTATCAGCGCAACAACCTGCAGGACGGCGGCATCTTCAGCCTCACCGCAGCACTCGACCGAGCGATCGATGCGCGATCGGGCGCCGAACTGTCGGTATCGGCGACGCGGCAGACCGCGCGCGATCCGGGCTATGCGACTACCGCCGGCGGATTAACGCTGCTCGCCTGGCGCGATCTCGGCGCCGCCACCGTGTTTGCGTCGTCCGGGGTCAACCGTACCGAGAGCGACGCCCGGTTGTTTCTCTTCCCCGAACGGCGACGCGAATGGCTGTTCACCGGCCGCGTCGGCGCGACGTTTCGGCAGATCAGGGTGCGCGGCTTCTCGCCGACGGTCGCGATCGGCTACGAACGCAACATCTCGACCGTCGGGCTGTACGATTATCGCCGGATCTACGGCACATTCGGCATCGTGCGATCGTTCTGAGCGACCCCGATCGCATTTGCATTTGCGCGCACTTCGGGCTAAGGGCGCCCCCTTCCAAGCGACAGCATGGAAATCTGCGGGAGGGCGCCTTCGGGTTGCCCGTTCGAACCGCTCGACTTGAAAGAGAGTGACATGGCAAAGAAAATTACCGGCTACATCAAGCTGCAGGTGCCCGCGGGCGCTGCCAATCCCTCGCCGCCGATCGGCCCGGCGCTGGGTCAGCGCGGCGTCAACATCATGGAATTCTGCAAGGCGTTCAATGCGCAGACCGGCGACATGGAGAAGGGCTCGCCCCTCCCCACCGTCATCACCGTCTACGCCGATCGCTCGTTCAGCTTCGTCACCAAGACGCCGCCGGCGAGCTTCCTGATCAAGAAGGCCGCCAACCTCAAGTCGGGCTCGAAGGAGCCGGGCAAGGTGTCGGCCGGCAAGATCAAGCGCTCGGCGCTCTCGGCGATCGCCGAGACCAAGATGAAGGACCTGAACGCCAACGACATCGAGGCTGCGACCAAGATCATCGAAGGCTCCGCCCGCGCGATGGGCCTCGAAGTGGTGGAGGGCTGAGATCATGGCTAAGCTGACCAAGAAGCAGAAGACCTGGGCGATCGACGCGGACAAGCTCTACGGCGTCGATGAAGCGATCAAGCTCGCCAAGGACAACGCGACCTCGAAGTTCGACGAGACGATCGAAGTCGCGCTCAACCTCGGCGTCGATCCCCGCCACGCCGACCAGATGGTCCGCGGCGTGGTCACGCTGCCCAAGGGCACCGGAAAAACTGTCCGTGTCGGCGTGTTCGCCAAGGGCGCCAAGGCCGACGAAGCCAAGGCCGCGGGTGCGGACGTCGTCGGCGCCGAAGACCTGATGGAGACGATCCAGGGCGGCACGATCGATTTCGACCGCTGCATCGCCACGCCCGACATGATGGGCGTCGTCGGCCGTCTGGGCAAAGTGCTCGGCCCCAAGGGCCTGATGCCCAACCCGAAGCTCGGCACGGTGACGATGGACGTCGCCGCGGCCGTGAAGGCGGCCAAGGGCGGCCAGGTCGAATACCGCGTCGAGAAGGCCGGCATCATCCATTCGGGCATCGGCAAGGCGTCGTTCCCGGCGGCCGATCTGCGCGCCAATTTCGATGCGCTGGTCGACGCGGTGGTCAAGGCCAAGCCATCGGGCGCCAAGGGCAAATACGTCAAGAAGGTAGCGATCAGCTCCTCGATGGGCCCGGGTATCAAGATCGACGCGACGGAAGTCGCCAGCGCCTAAGTCGCGCGACGATCGCTAAAACGAAAAAGGGCCGGGAGCACATCTCCCGGCCCTTTTTTCGTCACGCTGCGGTTCCGGCACCAATCCGTGAGACGAACGTTATGCCCGACGCTGCGTGCGCCTGGCACGCGTGTTTGAGGATGACCCGCAATGCGACCCCCCGCCAAACTGCTTCTTCTCGCTGCCGCCGCAGGGCTTTCGGCCCCTGCCCTCGCCCAGGACCATCACGGCTGGGATGCCACCGCGTTCTGGACCGGGGCGCCCGCCGGGCCGGCCGAGCGGATCGATTTCCTGCAGCATCGCATCACCCGCGGCATCGCCAAACACTCGCTCAATCGCACCGAGGGCAATCGTGCGCAGAACGAGCTCGTCCGCATCCGCGAGATGGCGGCGACGATGCGCACCCGCGACGGCGGCACGCTCAACCAGACCGACCGCGTCTATATCCAGGACCGGCTCGACCAGCTCGCCAGCAACATCCATTGGATGAAGCACGACGGCTGGTGATCGAACCGCGACGGGCGGGAGGCGCGCTGACCCCGGCCCCGCCCGCCGCCAACGCTCGCCACGCCATTGCCCGCGCGCCGCCGAACGCCTAACCCGGCGGCGATGAGCGCGGTTCTCGACATCCACCATTCGATCCTGGGCCAGCCGTGGCGCTGGCGCGCGCTTGCCGCCGATGCGCGCGACCCCGGTTTCGCGCCAGACGACCTCGTTACGCAATTGCTGCTGGCGCGGGGCTGCCCGCGTGAAGCGCTCGAGGCGCACCGCGAGCCATCGATACGAGCATTCATGCCCGATCCGTCGATCTTCCGCGACATGGACCGTGCCGCCGATCGCCTTGCCGATGCGGTGATCGCAGGCGAGAAGGTCACGATCTTCGGCGACTACGACGTCGACGGCGCGACGTCGGCCGCGCTGATGATCCGCGTGTTGCGCGACCTCGGGCTCGATCCCGCCGCCTATATCCCCGATCGGCTGATGGAGGGCTATGGCCCATCCGGCGAGGCGCTGGTGCGAATCGCGGCGGGCGGCAGCTCGCTGATCGTCACGGTCGATTGCGGCGCGCAGGCGTTCGACGCGCTGGCCGCGGCGCGCAACGCGGGCGTCGAGGTTGTCGTGGTCGATCACCACAAATGCGCAGCGGCGCTCCCCCACGCGCATGCGCTGGTCAATCCCAACCGGCTCGACGAGACGGAAGGTGCGGCGCACGGGCACCTCGCCGCGGTCGGCGTCGCCTTCCTCCTCACCGCCGCATTGGTGCGCACGCTGCGGGCACGCGGCTTCTTCGTCGGCCGGCCTGAGCCGCGGTTGCTCGACCTGCTCGACATGGTCGCGCTCGGTACCGTCGCCGACGTTGCGCAGCTAAAAGGCCTCAACCGCGCGTTCGTCGCCCAAGGCCTCAAAGTGATGGCGCAGCGCCGCAATATCGGCCTCAACGCGCTGATCGAAGCCTCGCGCCTGTCGCGTGCGCCGACGGCGAGCGACCTCGGCTTCGTGCTCGGCCCTCGGATCAACGCCGGCGGGCGCGTCGGCAAGGCCGATCTCGGCGTTCGGCTGTTGACGACGTGCGATGGCGACGAAGCACGCGCGATCGCCGCCGAGCTCGATCGCCTCAACGAAGAACGCCGCGCGATCGAGGGGCACGTACAGGAAGGTGCCGAGCTGCTCGCCGCGAGCAATCAGCGCGCGGTGCTCGTCGCTGCGGGGCCCGGCTGGCATCCCGGCGTAATCGGGATCGTCGCGGGGCGGCTCAAGGAAAAGCTCGGGCGCCCGGCGATCGTCATCGCGCTCGACGAGAACGGCGTCGGCAAGGGTTCAGGCCGCTCGATCAGCGGCGTCGACCTCGGTGCCGCGGTGCTCGCCGCCAAGGATAGCGGGCTGCTGATCGCCGGCGGCGGCCACGCGATGGCGGCGGGGCTGACGATCGCGGCGGATCGCATCGAGGCGTTTGCCGATTTCCTCGACGAGCGCCTGGCCGAGCCGATCGCGCGCGCGCGCGACTCACGGGCGCTGCTCGGCGACGCGCTGCTCGCGCCGGGCGGAGTCACCCCGACGCTGGTCGAGTCGTTGGAAGCTGGCGGCCCCTATGGCACCGGCTGGCCTGCGCCCCGCGTCGCCGCCGGGCCGGTCCGCGTGATCAAGGCCGATGTCGTCGGCAACGGCCATGTCCGCGCGATCGTCGCGGGTGACGACGGACGCAGCATCAAGGCAATGGCGTTCCGCCAGGCCGAAACCGCGCTCGGCCAGGCCCTGCTCGGCGCGGCATCGCACCGCCGGCTGTGGCTCGCCGGCCGACCCAAGATCGACGATTGGGGCGCTCGCCCCGCCGCCGAGCTGCATGTCGACGACGCCGCCTGGGCCGATTGAACAAAGTGCGCCGTAGCGCTTGACCGGGGCCGCTCATTTCCCTAACCGACCCGCTCCGCCGCACCGGCAAGTGTGGCCCCTTCGTCTAGCGGTCTAGGACGCGGCCCTTTCACGGCTGAAACACGGGTTCGATTCCCGTAGGGGTCACCACCTTGAAAACACTAAGTTTTTCAACGGTAAATGGGGAGTCGCAGCCGAAAATATAACCTAACTTTGCACATTTTGCTGCGCCCTATTGCGGTTGAAAATGCGGTTCCTCAGCATCCTTATTTAGACTTTTTGCATAATTTATGACGACTTGCGGTCGATCAGGCGCGTTCGTGCAGCAGAAAACGGGCCGGCCGGTTCATTTCGAGCTGCTTCCAGACGCGCGCACCAGCCCGCTGGCTTGATTCGAGCAGCAGGGTGGCACGGTGGACGACCACGTCTTTCCCAGCCGCGTCGATCATGATGGGCATCTCAGCACCCGCCAGTATGCCCGGCTCGTCGGTGAATGGGTGTCAGGGCTCGGTCTGATGGGAAGTGAGTAGGGCACGCACTCCCTTCGCAGAACGAAGACATCGATCATCTACAGGGCGACCGGCAACCTTCGTGCCGTCCAGACCCTTCTTGGCCGTAGCAAGATTGAGAACACGGTGCACTATCTCGGGATCGACATGGAAAACTCACTTGCTCTTGCCGAGAATACCGAAATTTGAACTGTTGGCTCCTCGCCTCCGGCGAGAGGCAACTTCACCAGACTCTGGGACAAAACCGCCGTTTGCGACTTCCGGGCTGAAAGTCTGGTATTGCCAGGAGCCGGCATTCACCGGTTGCCGGAGTGCTTTCACAGCGGCGGCAACAGGGCAGTTTGCCGACGGGCAGGTTTTTGACGGCACTTTCGACTAGCTGGCGCTACCGCAATGCCCATTCCCAGCAACACGTTTTGCAAGCGCGCAATTGGTTGCGCGCTGGAATTCGTTATAATTGCAGTTTGCAGCTCAGCTAAAAGGCCGCGATCGTAATTGGTTGGGTGGGGGCGATTGCATCGGTGCGGTTTTAATCAAGCGAAATCGGGCCATTCTCATTATCACGACGCCCGCAGTTCCCCTCGGGAAACCTGCGTATGGCGGTCACCTTGGACTCAACGCGACAATGAGGCATGAGCAGCATCGTCCCGATCCGCCATGTCGTCGTGCTCGGTCACCCGGCCCCGGGGAGCTTCAATCACGCGGTTGCCCGTACCTATTGCGATACTGTCCGAGATTGCGGCCAAAATGCAACATTGCGTGATTTGTACATGGCGGGGTTCGATCCGCTGCTCCGCGCGGACGAGCGACCAGGGCACGGCAACGAGAAACACGCCCCGGACGTCGCGGCGGAGCTCGAAGCCTTGCAAGATATCCGAACGCTGGTGTTCGTCTATCCGATCTGGTTCGGTTCGCCGCCGGCGATCATCAAGGGGTATGTCGATCGCGTGCTGAGCGCAGGGTTCGGGCCTCGCGAGGTGAAGGAGGCCAAGCCGCATCCCTTTTTGCACGGCGTGCGGCTGATGACCTTTTCGTCCTCGGCGACGACAATGCCATGGCTGAGCGAACGTGGGCAGTGGATTTCGCTGCGACAGGCGTTCGACAATTATCTCAGCGACGTATTCGCCATGCGCGAGGCACGGCGGCGGCATTTCGACGCCGTCGTCGACGGCCTCAACGAACGCTTCATCCGGCAGAAACTGGAGGATGTACGCCAGGACGCTATTCATCTTTGCGCCACGCTCGATCAGGAACGCGCCCAGCGCGCGCTCCATCCGGCAGCTTGGCCCAGCGATCGCTGATTACGGGATATCCCTAATGGGCCCTGCGGGGCGCGTTCGCGAGAAGCGGAGCGCGGCCGGAGGCAATAAACGTGTCTATCTTCACCGAATTGTTGATCGCCAGCGCGATGGTGACGGCGACGATCGCGGTGCATCTCGCCGGTCTTGCCATGCTGCTCGAGCTAATGCGGCAGCATCGTCGCGTGACATCCCGCGCAAACGCGCAAGTTCACGCGGTAAGCGGGATCGTTATCGCGGTGTACGGGCTGTTCGCGCTCCACTCGGTTGAAATCTGGTCCTACGCGCTGCTTTATTATCGGATCGGCGCCTTGCCGGACTTCGAAGCCGCGCTCTATTTTTCGACCTCGACCTATGCGACGATCGGTTATGGCGATCTGGTGCTTCCCAAGGCGTGGCGCGTTCTCGGCGCGATCGAGGGGGCGAATGGCGTGATCCTGCTCGGCTGGTCGACCGCGTTCTTCGTCGCGATCGTCGCACGCATCCGCATGCTCGAAAGCTGGCTGGCGGCGGACGCTGCATGAACGACCAGCCACTCTCGCTGAACGAGCAGCACCTCGTTTTCGCCGAAAGTGCGATCGACCGTGCGTTGATCCTGACCGACGACGCCGGCATGATCACCAGTTGGAATCGCGGTGCCGAATTGCTGATCGGCTGGCCGCGATCGGACATGGTCGGCGCGACTCTCGACCGGCTTTACGCCCCGTCTGATCAAAATGGCGGCGTCGTCCTGGCGGATCGAGAAGCGGCCATCGATACGCGATATCTGCGCAAGGAATGCTGGATCCGACGGCGGGACGGCAGCGAGTTTCTCGCCGCGCTCAGCATCACCGTGCTCATCGATCAAGGCGGCAAATCACACGGTTTCGGCTACCGCATCGAGAACATCACCGATCGCAAGGCCGCCGAAATCGCTCTGGAGCGTAGCGCGCGACATTTGCAGTCGATCCTCGCCACAGTCCCCGATGCGATGGTCGTGATCGACGAACGCGGCACGGTGCTGTCGTTCAGCAGCGCCGCCGAACGGCTGTTCGGCTATGCGGCGGCCAGCGTGATAGGGCGCAATGTGCGAATGCTGATGCCCGGGCCCGACGCCGAGCGGCATGACGATTATCTGCGCCGATACCTCGACACCGGCGAACGCCGGGTAATCGGCATTGGCCGAATTGTGGTCGGCCGCAAGGCCGACGGCAGCCAGTTCCCGATGGAGCTGGCAGTCGGCGAAGCGCTGGCCGACGATCACCGCATCTTCACCGGCTTCGTCCGCGACCTGACCGAACAGCAACGCGCCGAACTTGAAGTGAGGGAATTGCAGTCGGAGCTCATCCACGTCTCTCGGCTGAGCGCGATGGGCACGATGGCCACGACCCTGGCCCATGAACTCAACCAACCGTTGACCGCCATCGCGAATTACCTTGAAGCGGCGCGTGACTTGCTCGGTGAACCTACCGACGGCGCGTCCGAGCTCCTCCATGAAGCGATCACCGAATCGGCCAAGCAGACGCTGCGCGCCGGCGCCATCGTGAGACGCCTGCGCGCCTTCGTGGCGCGCGGCGAGATCGACAAGCGCGCCGAGCACCTCACTGAGTTGATCGAAGAGGCCGCACGTCTGGCGCTGGTCGGCACCCGCGAACGCAATATCCGCACCTTCTTCACGCTGAGCCCCGACGCCGATCGGGTGGTCGTCGATCGCGTTCAAATCCAGCAGGTTCTGGTCAATTTGGTGCGCAACGCCGTCGACGCGCTGGCCGACGCCCCCGATCGCGACATCCGCGTCACCAGCGAGCCACTCGGTGAAGGCATGGTGCGCGTCACCGTCAGCGACACCGGCCCAGGCCTCTCGCCGGAAATGGCCGACCAGTTGTTCCAGGCATTCGTCACCACCAAGAGCGATGGCATGGGCCTCGGCCTGTCGATTTGCCGTACCATCATCGAGGCTCATGGCGGCAGGATCTGGTACCAGCCCGCGCTCGGTGGGGGCGCGTCGTTTCATTTCACGCTGATCCGCGCGGAGGAGCCATGAGCGATAAAACGATCGCCTATCTGGTCGACGACGACGAATCGGTCCGACGTTCGACCGGGTTCATGCTCAGGACGTCAGGCTTCGACGTACAAAGTTATGCTTCCGGCATCGATCTGCTCAAGGAGGTCAAGCACCTTGAACCAGGCTGCATCCTGCTCGACGTGCGGATGCCCGATATGGACGGACTCGAAGTCCAGCAGGAGCTCAACACCCGAGGCGTGACGATGCCGGTGATCGTGCTGACCGGACATGGCGACGTCGCCAGTGCGGTGCGGGCGATGAAGGCCGGCGCTACCGACTTTCTGGAAAAGCCGTTCGAGAAGGCGACGCTGCTCGATGCGTTGGCGCGGGCCGCCGATACGCTCGATCGGCATGACGCGGGTGCGCGGGCCGAACACGGCGCCAAGGTTCGCATCGCCGCCCTCACCCCGCGCGAGCGCGACGTGCTGCGCGAGCTGGCGCGCGGCAACCCCAACAAGACGATCGCCTATGATCTCGGCATCTCGCCGCGCACGGTCGAGGTCCACAGGGCCAACGTCATGAGCAAGCTCGACGTCCGCAGCCTTTCGGACGCGTTGCGGATCGCCTTCGCTGCCCGGCTGGGTGAGGATTAGGACCAATACGTAACGCAAAGCGGGTAAATTCCGGGCATTCCTCCGGGGTCGCCAATAACGATACGAGTCCAGTAATATGTTCCTTACCGAGGGGGGGAAAGCAGAACCCCCGGCACGCCAGCATCTGATCGTCGTCGACGATGACGACGGCGTTCGCCGATCGCTGCAACTGATGCTCCATTGGCGCGGCTACGACGTCCATTCGTTCGCCGCGGCCGAGCCTGTGCTGGCCGACCCCAAAGCTGTCGATGCCGCGTTGCTGGTCGTAGACCAGGGCTTGCCCGATGGGGACGGCATCTCGCTGATGGCAGCCCTGCGCGAGCGCGGCTGGCGCGGCCGCGCAGTGATGATCACCGGCTTCCCCACCCCCGATCTTGTCGAGGCGGCGGGGCGCCACGGCTGCACGACCGTGCTCGAAAAACCGCTGCGCAATTTCGAACTGCTGATGGCGCTGGGCAATAAAGTGGACGACGAGATTTAAGGGAAACTCCCGATTTTTCCTCCGATGGCACGCGCGCACAGTCGCCCGCGATCCTAACCTATTTGAGGAGGAAGCCATGAAAACCGACGGCCAATTGCAGCGCGACGTGCTCGACGAGCTGGCCTGGGAACCGAGCGTCGATCACGAACAGATCGGCGTGACGGTGACCAACGGCGTCGTCACGCTAAGCGGTTTCGTCAAAAGCTATGCCGAAAAGATGGCCGCCGAGAATGCCACCAGGCGCGTCGCCGGCGTCCGCGGGATCGCCGAGGAAATCAAGGTGCGCTTCGCCAGCGATCCCAAGACCAGCGATACCGAGATCGCCAAGCGCATCCTCGACATCTTCTCGTTCGACGTCACCATTCCCGACGACAAACTGAAGGTGAAGGTCGAGCATGGGTGGGTCACCCTGACCGGATCGGTCGACTGGCATTATCAGCGTGAAGCCGCGCGCACAGCGGCAGGGCGCATCACCGGGGTGCTCGGCGTGTCGAACCAGATCGAAGTGCGCAAGACGCCCACCGCGTTCGACGTGAAGCAGCGTATCGTCGATGCGTTCAAGCGCGTCGCCTATGCCGATGCCGGAACCCTCGACGTCAGCACCTCGGACGGTGTCGTCCGGCTCGCCGGCAAGGTGCACAGCCTGCACGAGCGCCAGGTCGCCGAACGCGCCGCATGGGCGGCGCCCGGCGTCACCCGGATCGAGGACAATATCGTGATTGCGTGATCGCGCGGCCGTTCCGCCGCGGCCTGGCTGCGGCGGGACGGCGTTTTGATACCCGGGGGGCGTGCTGCCGATGACCGTTCGCAATCTCCAAGCGCTCGTCGATCCGCGCTCGATCGCGGTAATCGGCGGGTCGGACCGCGCCGGCACGCTTGGCTGCGCCATCCTCGACAATCTGATCGAAGGCGGATTCACCGGCTTGATCGAGGCGGTGAACATTCGCCCCATCGTGCGGCCGGGGGTCGCATGCAGCACGTCGATTGCTGACCTAGGGCAGGCGCCCGATCTCGCGATCGTCGTCACGCCCGCGGCCACGGTTCCCGGCGTAATCGGCGCGCTCGGTGCGCGCGGCTGCCGGGTCGCGATCGTGGTCAGCGCCGGGGTCCACGAGAACCCGGCGTTACGGCAAGCGATGCTCGACGCCGCGAAGCCTCACCTGCTGCGAATCATCGGCCCCAATTGCCTCGGTGTGTTGATGCCGCATATCGGCCTCAACGCGTCGTTCGCCGCAAGCCCGGCCTCGCCCGGCCGCCTTGCCTTCATCTCGCAGAGCGGCGCCCTGGTGACGGCGATGCTCGATTGGGCGGCGGACCGCCAGCTCGGTTTTTCGGGCATCGTCTCCGTCGGCGACATGACCGACGTCGACCTTGGCGACCTGATCGACTTGTTCGCCGCCGATCGGCACACCGATGCCATCCTGCTCTATGCCGAGGGGATCACCGAGCCGGCCAAGTTCATCTCGGCCGCCCGCGCCGCGACCAGGACCAAGCCGGTGATCGCGATCAAGGCCGGCCGCGCCGAGGGAAGCGCCAAGGCCGCCCTCTCGCATACCGGCGCGATCACCGGCAGCTACGATGTCGCGATGGCCGCGTTTCGCCGCACCGGAATCGTCGCGGCCGACAAGCTAACCGATCTGTTCGACGCCGCCGAGGCGCTCGCGCATCGTCCCGCGATTGCCGGCAACCGGATCGCGATCGTCAGCAACGGCGGCGGCCCTGGCATCCTCGGCCAAGACGCGCTGCCCCGCATTGGCGGCAAGCTCGCCATGCTCGATCCAACGACGATCGATCGGATCGATCTAGCCGTTGGGCACGATTGGTCGCGGGCCAACCCGATCGACCTCGGCGGCGACACCACCGCAAACACCTTTGCTGCTGCCGTGACCGCCGCGATCGACGACGACGGCGTCGATATTGTGCTTGCGATCAATTGCCCGACCGCTGTCAGCGAGGGGGCCGGCGCTGCCACGGCGCTTGTCGATGCGATCGGCAAGCGCCCGAACGCGCCGGTCATCGCCTGCTGGCTTGGCCCGCATCATGCCGATGCGGCGCGCACCGCGCTGCGCCGCGCCGGCATCGCCTTGTTTGATACGCTGGAAGGCGCGATCGGCGGGATCGGCGCGTTGCTTGCCGCGCGTGATCTACAGGCGCTGTTGCGCCATGCGCCTCCACGCCGCGTGGTCGCCGATGCCGATCGGTCGCGGGTGCGCGCGATGCTGGTGGGTGCACGCGCCGACGGCCGAAGCGCGCTCAACGCCGTCGAGGCCAAATCGGTGCTGACCGCTTATGGCATGCCCACTGCGCCTGCACGTTTCGCGCGATCGGTCGCGGGCGTCGAGGCCGCGTGCGGCGATCTCGCGCCGCCCTATGTGGTCAAGATCGTGTCGCCGCAGATCAGCCACAAGGCCGATGTCGGCGGCGTCATTACCTGTCTTGGCACGCCGCGCGATGCTGCGGCGGCGGCGGAGACGATGCGCGCGCGGATCAGCCGCGAGCACCCCGATGCGTCGATCAGCGGCTTCGAGGTCGAGCCCATGGTCGCTCGCCCGCATGCGCGCGAGCTTCTGGTCGGCATGGCGCGCGATCCGACCTTCGGCCCCTATCTGGTCGTCGGTGCCGGCGGCACTGCGGTCGAGTTGCTGCGCGATCGCGCGATCGGCCTTCCCCCGCTCGACGCCGTCCTCGCCCGCGACATGATCGACGCGACCCGCATCGGCCGATTGCTGGCGGCGTATCGTGGAGTGCCTGCGGCAAATGTCGATGCGGTCATCGCGACGCTCGAAGCGCTGTCGACGCTGGTCGCCGACTTCCCCGAGATTGCCGAGCTCGACATCAATCCGCTCGTCGTCGATCCCGATGGCGTGATCGCACTCGACGCGCGCCTGCGCATCGCTGAGCCGGTCGCCCCGGCGATCCGTCCGGTGCCGATCGAATGGTCCGCCGACCTCGAAACGCGGTCGGCCCTCAAGATGCACCTTCGCCCGGTCCTCCCCGCCGATGCCGAGGTGCTGGCCGATTTTTTCCGCCACGTCTCGCCAGAAGACCTGCGCTTCCGATTCCTGTCGGCGATCCACGACGTCGGGCCCGAACGGATCGCGGCGATGACGCAGATCGATTACCGGCGGACGATGACCTTCCTCGCCTTCGCCGGCGAAACGCTGGTCGCCACCGCAATGCTCGCCGCCGATCCCGATCTGTCACGCGCCGAAGTGGCAATTTCGGTCCACCGCGATTTCAAGCAACTGGGCGTGAGTTGGACGCTACTCGAACACGTCCTGCGCTACGCCCGTGCGCAAGGCATCGAAACCGTGGAGTCGGTCGAAAGCGCCGACAATCGCGCGGCGCTGTCGCTCGAGCATGAAATGGGGTTCCGCGAGGTGCACACGCCGGGCGATTCCCGCGAGATGACGGTCCGAAAGTGGCTGACCGAACCCGCCGCTGCGGCCAAATAAAGATTACCCGGATCAGTGCGCCATCAACACCGGCACCGGGCTGTGGCTGAGCATCGTCCGCGTGACGCCGCCGAACAGCCCCTCCATGAACCGCCGGTGCCCGAAGCCGCCCATCACGACATAGGCGTAGCGACCGCTGGCAGCTTCGGCGAGCAGCGTCGTGGCAACATCACCGTCAGCATGTTCGCGCCGGATCACCGCATGGATGCCGTGGCGCGACAGATAGGTCGCAGCATCCTCGACCAAAGCGTCGTCGCCGGGCTCGATCAACTGCAGCACGACCACCTTGCTCGCGAACTTGAGCAGCGGCACCGCGGCGCGCAACGCCGTCGCTGCCGCATGTGAGCCGTCCCAAGCGATGAGGGCGACGCCGCCGAGCGCGAACCCCGGCGCGTTGTCAGGGACGGCGAGCACGGGCTTGCGCGACCTGACGATCAGGTCGCCGGCGAGGTGGCGCATGTCGGGGATCGGATAGGCATCGAGCTGACGGCTGACGACGATCAGGTCCGCCAGGTCCGCTGCCCCTTCGAGGCATGGCGCGAACTGGCCGATCATGTCGATCCAGTCCCATGACACATCCTCGTGCGCGAGCCGCCTTTCGAGCCGCGCCCGGTTGGCTCCTTCGCGTTGCCGTTCGTCGGCGAGCAGGGTCGAGGCGGCGCCGGTTTCGATCACGTCGACACCCATTACCGGCGGCATTACGGCGACGTCGATGCAGGTCAGATGCCCCTCCAGTGCGCGCGTCGCGTCGAGCGCGGCCTGCAGCCGCGACTCCTGGCCGGCATCATCATGGACCAGCAGCAGCACGTTCTTCATCGTCCGCGTCCTCGCCTGTTTGCTCCAGCTACGGCGCGGGACGGTCGCCTCGATATCGGGATTGATACTAGGGTCCCGGATCGCTTTCGATAACCGGCTCAGGCGATGCCGCGGCGAGGGTCGTCATGCTGTCGGGCGTGAGCAGGACGGTGGTGCCCGGCGCGATCGCGGCGAGCACTTCTCGCTCGAAGCCGGGATCGACCGTAACGTGCTGGGCGGCTTCAGTGGGGGTCGGCATGGCCGCATCCTGCCCCGGCAGGGGCAAGCGGAGCCAATGTTGGCCCGAAGCATCGATCGATTGCAGTGAATAGGCCGCCGGCCGCGTGACCGGCGTCGCGAAGGTTGCGGGCGCGGAACCGATCATTAAGCCGTTGCGCAGCACCGTGATTTGGCCATCGGCGCTGCTGACGACGATCGAGACGGGACCATCCGGCGCCCTTTGCGGCTGCCAGATGATCGTACCCATAGGCGGCGGTGCGCCCTCGCCGCCGAGCTCTGGCGTCGGCGCGAGGTGCGGCAGTTCGGCCTTGTCGGTGATCACCACCGTCATACCGGTGCGCGTTTCGCCGTAGAGCTTCTCGGCGAAATCCTTGGGCAGGCGGATGCAGCCGTGCGACGCCGGATAGCCCGGCAAACTGCCGCCGTGCAGCGCGACGCCGTCCCAGGTCAGGCGCTCCATATAGGGCATCGGCGCGCTGTCGTAGAGGCTCGAATAATGTTCGATCTGCTTCTGCAGGATGGTGAACACGCCGGTCGGCGTGCGATGACCGGGCTTGCCCGTCGAGACGGTCGAAATGCCGATCGGCAGGCCGTTGCGATAGACGACCAGCCGCTGCGTCTCGCGATTGACGACGAGCAACATCGGCCCCGCCGGCGCCAGTTGCGGCGCCCATAGATATTCGCCGGGCTTGAGCTTCTCGACCGCGGCCATCACAGAGCCGCTGTCGAGCGACTGGGCACCGACTGGTGACGTCATCACCATCGCGGCCGCCAAAAGCAGATACTTTATCCTCATGGTTTGATCGCGACCTTCAATACGCCGTCGCGCTGATGCCCGAACAGGTCGTAGGCCGTCTCGATATCGTCGAGCCCGAAATGGTGTGTTACCAGCGCCGCGGTATCGACCCGTTTACCCTCGACCATCGCCATCAACCGCCGCATCCGCTCCTTACCGCCGGGACACAATGTGGTGACGATACGATGATCGCCGAGCCCTGCAGCGAAGGCGTCGAGCGGGATCGTCAGGTCGCTTGAATAGACGCCCAGCGACGACAGCGTGCCGCCGGGTCGCAGCACGCGGAGCGCCCATTCGAAAGTCTGCTGCTTGCCAAGCGCCTCGATCGACACATCGACACCGCGATCACCGGTCAGCCGCATGATCGCGCTTACCGGATCCTCCCTGGTGAAATCGACAACCTCGTCAGCGCCCATCCGCCGCGAGATTTCCGCGCGCGCCGACACCGATTCGACCGCGATGATCCGGCTCGCCCCCATCAGCCGCGCGCCGGCGGTGGCGCATAGCCCGATCGGCCCCTGCGCGAACACCGCGACGGTGTCGCCGATCCGCACCTTGCCGGACTGCGCACCGCCGAACCCGGTCGAAAGAATGTCGGGGCACATCAGCACCTGCTCGTCGGTCAGCCCATCGGGGATCGGCGCGAGATTGGCCATCGCGTCGGGCACGAGCAGGTAATCGGCCTGCGCGCCGTCGATCGTATTCCCGAACCGCCAGCCGCCGATCGCCTTCCAGCCATGTTTGGTGCCGGCGCCGCATTGCGCGTGGAAGCCGTCGAGCGAGGCGTTGGATGTGCCCGATGGCGTGATCGCCCCGACGATGACGCGCTGGCCTTCCTGATAGCCCGTCACTGCGGCACCAAGTTTCTCGATCACGCCGACCGGTTCGTGGCCGATCGTCAGGCCCGATTTGACGGGGTATTCGCCCTTCAGGATGTGAATGTCGGTGCCGCAGATCGTCGTCGTCGTGATCCTGATCAGCGCGTCGAGCGGCCCTACGTCCGGAATCGGCTTTTCGCCGAGGACGATACGACCCGGTTCGACGAAGATCGTCGCGCGCATCTTGTCCGCCATGTCTCCGCTCCTTTCGCCAGGCGATTGACACATCGCGGCAAGCTGATCGCTCAGGTAAATCCCGTAGCGGGGATCACTCCCGCACGATCATTACCGAGCAGCGAGCATGACGCGCGACACGCTCTGCATTCGCGCCGAGCAGGAAGGTGCGCATCGCCGGGCGGTGCGAGGCGAGCACGATCAGGTCGGCTTCAATGTCCGAGGCGGCGTCGAGGATGGCGCCATAAACCGATCCCGAACCAACCCTGATCTCCGCTTCCTCGCCGAGTAGGTCGCGCGCGAGTGTCGACAGTCGCGTCGTGGTGCGATCGACCAGCGCGCCATAGGCGATCGACGTCCATTGCGCCTCGCTCATCGCGTCGCGATCGGTGATCACCGTCATCAGCGTCAGCCGCGCGTCGAACGTTGCGCGCAGCTTGGTCGCGACCGGAAAGACCTTCGACCAAGACGATTGCTCGTCGAGGTCGATCGGCACGAGAATGCGCTGAAACATCGCGCGATCAGTGCGCAAGGAACAGCGGCACGTCGGCGTCGCGGAACAGCCGACGGGTGACGCCGCCGAACAGCCGCTCGGTCAGGCGGTGATGGCCGAAGCCGCCCATTACCAGCCAATCGATCCGCAACGTGCGAAGTTCGGCGAGGATGACCGTGCTGGCGACATCGGCCAGTGTCGCTTCACGGCGGATCGACGGCTTGATGCCGTGGCGCGACAGATACTCGCCCGCATCCTGCGCGGACAGCTGGAGCGACCCGTCATCGACCTCGAGCAGCGTGACGTTCTCGGCGAGCGCGAGCAACGGCAGTGCCGCGCGCAACGCCGCCTCGGCCGACGGCGAGCCGTCCCACGCGATCATTGCGCGCCCACTGACCTCGAAGCGCCGCGTTGCCGGAGGTACCGCGAGGATCGGCTTGCGCGACTTGACGATGAGATCGCCGGCAAGGTGGGCAAGCTCGCGACCGGGAAAGCCGTCGAGATGCGCGTTGACCACGACGACGTCGTTGAGCCGCAGTGCATCGCGCAGGCTGTCGGCGATGGCGCCTTCGCCATCCGCCCAATGCCACGGTACGTCCTCCGCGGTCAACCGCTGCTCGAGCCGATAGCGGTTGCGCGCCTCGTGCGCCTCCTCCTGCGCGATCAACACCCCCTCGCCCCCCGACGAAACGTAATCGTCCATGAAGCGCGGCATGATCGCGACGTCGACACAGGCGAGGTGCCCTTCGATCGCACGCGTCAGGTCGAGCGCGCATTGCAACCGCGCCTCCTGCCCCGCATCGTCGTGCACCAGAAGCAACACGTTCTTCATCGCCCGCGTCCTCGAAAATTCATCGACGGAGCCTAAGGTTGCCCGTGGAGTGGGCCTATCGGGGCTTTCCCGTATACCCCGATCGACAGCGTTTCGCGCTTGACGAAATTGTTTAGCGTCCTAACTAACCGCGATGCCGTCGCGCCGTAATCTGGAGTTCGCCCTGGCGACCGGCATCCGGCCGCTCGCCGGCGCGTGGCAGCGGCTCGCCGACGCGACGCTAGCGTCGCTCGACATCTCCAATTCGCAAGGCTGGGCGCTGGTTCATCTCGCGCGACTGGGCGCCGAGACGCGGCAAGCCGATCTCGCTCGTGCAATCGGCATCACCGAGGCGTCGCTGGTGCGGACGCTGCATCAGCTCGAACATGCCGGGTTCGTGACGCGGCAAACCGATCCCGACGATCGCCGCATCAACCGCTTGCTGCTCACCAAGGCCGGGACGGCAGTTGCCGAACGGATCGACGCGCGGTTGATCGCCCTGCGCAAGGAATTGCTCGCCGGTATTTCCGACGCAGAGGTGGCAACCACCCTTCGCGTTCTCGATCGGGTCGCCGGACGCATTGCCGAGCGGCGCGGCCGGCCATGACCTCACGTTTCGGGATCGATGCCGCTTTATTCTCGCTCAAGGCCTATGCCGCGGCGATGCTGGCGATGTATCTCGCGCTGTCGATCGGATTGCAGCGGCCCTATTGGGCGTTCCTGACCTCGTACATCGTCGCGCAGCCCTTGGCGGGCGCCGTGTTGTCCAAGGCGCTGTTCCGCGTCATCGGCACGTTCGTTGGCGCGCTGGCCGCGGTGCTGATGGTGCCCGCGCTCGACAACGCGCCCGAGCTGCTGACGCTGGCGATCGGGCTGTGGCTCGCACTGTGCGTGTTCGTCTCGCTGCTCGATCGCACGCCGCGCGCTTACATGTTCGTGCTTGCCGGCTACAGCGCGCTACTCATCGCGTTGCCGAGCGTCGGGACGCCGGCAGCGATCTTCACCACGGCGTCGCTGCGCGTGCA
>JBQCHO010000105.1:0-27181 GCA_051954635.1 Sphingomonas sp.
CCGTGGTCTGAACGCCAAGTCGTTCGATGGTCGCGGCAATTACGCGAT
This sequence comes from Sphingomonas sp., assembly GCA_051954635.1. Classification (GTDB taxonomy): domain Bacteria; phylum Pseudomonadota; class Alphaproteobacteria; order Sphingomonadales; family Sphingomonadaceae; genus Sphingomonas. The sequence goes on from JBQCHO010000105.1 coordinate 49, forward strand.
GGGTCTCAAGGAGCAGCTCGTGTTCCCCGAGATCAACTATGACCAGATCGACAAGGTCCGGGGCATGGACATCATCGTCACCACCACGGCGAAGACCGACGAGGAAGCGCGCGAGCTGCTCCGTCTGTTCGGTTTCCCGTTCCCGCAGGCCGACGCTGACCAGCGTCAGGCCGCGTAATAGAGGAAGAACTTAAGTCATGGCGAAACTGAGTTCGATCAACAAGAATGAGCGTCGCAAGAAGCTGGTGAAGAAATATGCCGGCCGTTATGCGAAGCTGAAGGCGATGGCGAAGGACCAGTCGCTCGATGAGACCGAGCGTCTGATCGCGCGCCTGAAGATGGCCGAGATTCCGCGCAACGCGAACCCGACCCGCATTCGTAACCGCTGCGAGGTCACCGGCCGTCCGCGCGCTTACTATCGCAAGTTCCGTCTCTGCCGCGTGCAGCTGCGTGATCTGGCCAACAAGGGCCTGATCCCGGGCGTCACGAAGTCGAGCTGGTAAGGACCTAGAGATGGCATTGACCGATCCCTTGGGTGATATGCTCACCCGCATCCGCAACGGCCAGCGCGCGCGCAAGGACTCCGTCCTGTCGCCGGGCTCGAAGCTGCGCGTCCGCGTGCTCGACGTGCTTCAGCGCGAAGGCTATATCCGCGGTTACACCGAGGAAGAGATGGGGCCCGCCAAGGGCATCCGTATCGAGCTCAAATATTTCGAAGGCCAGCCGGCGATCAAGCACGTCGCGCGTGTCTCGAAGCCCGGCCGTCGCGTCTACAGCGGTTCGAAGGAACTGCCGCGCGTCCAGAACGGCCTGGGCATCACCATCGTCTCGACGCCGCGTGGCGTGCTTTCGGATGCCGAAGCGCGCGACCAGAATGTCGGCGGCGAAGTGCTGGCGGAGGTGTTCTGATGAGCCGCATCGGTAAAAAGGCGATTGCCGTTCCCAGCGGCGTCACCGCGAACATCGCCGACGGTCAGCTCAGCGTGAAGGGCCCCAAGGGTACCCTCGCGATGCCGCTCGCCGACGAGATAAAGTACGAGATGGTCGACGGCGGCATTTCGGTGCAGCCGGCCAACGACACCAAGCGGGCGCGCTCGTTCTGGGGCATGCAGCGCACGCTGGTCCAGAACCTCGTGACCGGGGTGACCGAGGGCTTCTCCAAGACGCTCGAGATCACCGGCGTCGGCTACCGCGCCACCGCGCAGGGCAAGACGCTGAAGCTGCAGCTAGGCTACAGCCACGACGTCAACTTCGCGGTGCCGGAAGGGATCGAGATCAAGACGCCCGATCAGACCACGGTCGAGATTTCGGGCATCGACAAGCAGAAGGTCGGCCAGGTTGCCGCCGAGATCCGCCGCTGGCGGAAGCCCGAGCCGTACAAGGGCAAGGGCATCAAGTATCGCGGCGAGTATATCTTCCGCAAGGAAGGGAAGAAGAAGTGATGACCAAGGGTCTTTCTCTTTTCGAAAAGCGGCGCCGCCGCAACCGCACCGCGCTCAAGGCGCGTGGCGCCGGCCGTCCGCGGCTTTCGGTCCATCGTTCGGGCAAGCATATCTATGCCCAGGTGATCGACGATGCCGAGGGCAAGACGCTGGCTTCGGCATCGAGCCTCGACAAGAAGGACGCGCGGAGTAAGTCCGGCGCGAATATCGACGCGGCGACCGAGGTCGGCAAGCGCCTGGCCGAGGCCGCCAAGAAGGCGGGCGTCACCCAGGTGGTGTTCGATCGTGGCGGTTTCCTGTTTCATGGCCGCGTCAAGGCGCTGGCCGAGGCCGCCCGTGAAGGCGGATTGGAGTTCTGACGATGGCTGACGAAAACACCACCGGTCAGGGCAACCAGCCCGAAGCGACGCTGGCGCCCGAGACCACCAACCAGGAAATCACCAACGACGCCGGCCCCGGCCGTGGCGGTCGTGGTCGCGGTGGCCCCGGCGGCGGTCGTGGCCGCGGTCCTGGCGGCGACAATCGCGGCCGTGGCGGTCGTGACGGCAATCGCGGACGTCGCGACAGCCGTGGCGGCAGCGACGATGGCGGCGAAGAGCTGATCGAGAAGCTGGTCCACATCAACCGCGTGTCGAAGACGGTGAAGGGCGGCAAGCGCTTCGGTTTCGCCGCGCTCGTCGTCGTCGGTGACGGCAAGGGCCGCGTCGGCTTCGGCCACGGCAAGGCCCGCGAGGTTCCGGAAGCGATCTCGAAGGCGACTGCCGCTGCCAAGAAGGCGATGATCCGCGTGCCGCTGCGCGAGGGTCGCACGCTGCACCATGATGGCAACGGCCATTTCGGTGCGGGCCGCGTGACGGTTCGTTCGGCGCCGCAGGGCACCGGCATCATCGCTGGCGGTCCGATGCGCGCGATCTTCGAATCGCTCGGCGTCGCCGACGTGGTGACCAAGTCGGTCGGCACCTCGAACCCCTACAACATGATCCGCGCGACCTTCGAGGCGCTCGGCGAGCAGACCTCGCCGAAGTCCGTCGCGCAGCGTCGTGGCAAGAAGATCGCCGACCTGCTCGGCCGTGGCGGCGCCGACAAGGGCGTTGCCGAGGCTGAAGCCGCGGCCGTCACGGAGTAAGCCAAGATGGCAGCCAAGAAAGAAGTAGCCGCCACGGTGAAGGTGACCCAGACCGGGTCGCCGATCCGTCGCACCAAGGACCAGCTCGCGACCCTGAAGGGTCTCGGCCTCGGCAAGATGCACCGCACCGTCGAGTTGAAGGACTCGCCCGAAGTGCGCGGCATGATCCGCAAGGTCCAGCACATGGTGTCGGTCGAGGGCTGAAGCCTTCAATCGACCCGTGACAAACAAGGGGCGGGGGGCTAGAGGCCCCCTTCCTCATTTTTCAGCGCGAACATAGCGAAAGCGAGTGCACAGACATGAAACTCAACGAACTCCGCGATAACGAAGGCGCCCGCAAGAGCCGGATGCGCGTCGGCCGTGGCATCGGCTCGGGCAAGGGCAAGACCGCCGGGCGCGGCCAGAAGGGCCAGAAGAGCCGCGAAGGCGTCTCGATCGCCGGTTTCGAGGGCGGCCAGATGCCGCTCCACATGCGGTTGCCGAAGCGCGGCTTCAACAACATCTTCGCCAAGGATTATGCCGAGGTGAACCTCGGCGCGATCCAGAAGGCGGTCGATGCCAAGAAGCTCGACGTCAAGGGCACGATCGATCACGCTGCGCTGAAGGCCGCTGGCCTGGCGCGTGGCGGCAAGCATGGCGTCCGCCTGCTCGGCAAGGGCGAGTTCTCGACCAAGCTGAGCTTCGTCGTCGCCGGCGCCTCGAAGGGCGCGCGCGAGGCGGTCGAGAAGGCCGGTGGGTCGATCGAGATTCCGACGATCGTTCCGGCTGCCGACAAGGCCAAGGAAAAGAAGGGCACCGCGCGCGGCAAGCCGGCGGCGGGCCCCGATGCCAAGACCAAGAAGGCCGAGAACCGCGCCAAGAAGGCTGGAGCGACCGCCGAGGCGAAGCCGGCTGCCAAGCCGAAGGCCAAGGCTAAGCCCGCTGCCAAGAAGGACTGATCGGCGGGTTAGACAATAGCCTTGTAACGACTATATGAGCGGCGGGGGCGGGCGACTGCTATCCCGCCGCTTTCAGTTTCCAGGACCAACACGATAATGGCTTCACGTGCCGATCAGATGGCGAGCAACATCAGCTTCGCGAACTTCACCAAGGCGACCGACCTCAAGAAGCGCCTGTGGTTCACGCTTGGAGCGCTCATCGTCTTCCGCCTGCTGAGCTACGTGCCGCTGCCCGGCGTCGATCCGACCGCGATGGGCTTGTTGTCGCAGCAGACCAGCGGCGGCGTGCTCGACTTCTTCAATTCCTTCTCGGGCGGCGCCTTGAAGCGCATGTCGCTGACGGCGCTCGGCGTGATGCCATACATCACCGCCTCGATCGTCGTGCAGCTCGCCACCTCGCTCAGCCCGCAACTCGCGGCGATCAAGAAAGAAGGCGAATCGGGCCGCATGCGGCTCAACCAATATACCCGCTACGGCACCGTCGGGCTGACCGCGATCCAGGGCTGGTTCATCGCCGTCGGGCTCGAGGCGCTGGGCGCCAACCAGGGTGTCCAGGCGGTGGTACTGCCCGGCATGCTGTTCCGCGTCGCCGCGGTGATCAGCCTGGTCGGCGGCACGATGTTTCTGATGTGGCTCGGCGAGCAGATCACCAGCCGCGGCGTCGGCAACGGCGTGTCGCTGATCATCATGGCCGGCATCGTCGCCAATATGCCGACGCAGATCATCAACCTCTTGAACGGTGGTCGCACCGGCTCGATGAGCACGCTGAACATCATCCTGATCATCGCCGCGGTGGTCGGGCTGGTGCTCTTCATCTGCTACATGGAGCTCGCGCAGCGGCGCATCCTGATCCAATATCCCAAGCGACAGACGCAGCGCGGCATGCACGCCGATCGCAGCCATTTGCCGTTGAAGCTCAACACCGCCAACGTGATCCCGCCGATCTTCGCTTCGTCGCTGCTGCTGATGCCGCTGACGGTGAGCCAGTTCGCCGGCCAGCGCGTCTCGGGCCAGAGCTGGTGGGGTGACGTGATCATCACGCTCAACCAGTATCTACAGCACGGCAGCCCGCTTTACATGGCGCTCTACGGGCTCGGCATCGTCTTCTTCTGCTTCTTCTACACCGCGGTGGTGTTCAATCCGGAAGAGACCGCCGAAAACCTCAAGCGCAACGGCGGCTTCATCCCCGGCATCCGTCCGGGTAAGAATACAGAGGTCTATTTCGATTACGTGCTGACGCGCATCACCGTGATCGGCGCGGCTTATCTGACCGTGGTCTGCCTGGTGCCCGAATATCTCGTCTCGGCGCTGTCGATCCCGTTCTATCTCGGCGGCACCAGCCTGATCATCGTCGTCAACGTGGCGATGGACACGGTGACGCAGATTCAGAGCCATCTCTACGCTCAGCAATATGGCGATCTGATCAAGAAGGCGCGCCTCAAGGGCCGCATCCGCTAAGCCGCGAAGCGACACGACGACGAACAGGGGAGCGTTGCCGATGGACATCATCCTGCTGGGGCCGCCGGGCGCGGGCAAGGGCACACAGGCCGAGCGCCTCGTCGTCGACAAGGGCATGGTGCAGCTATCCACCGGCGACATGTTGCGCGCCGCGGTCAAGGCCGGCACCGAGGTCGGCCTCAAGGCCAAGGCGGTGATGGACGCAGGCGAGCTGGTTTCCGACGAGATCGTCTCGGCGATCATCGGCGAGCGGCTCGATTCGATCGACCATGCGACGGGCGTGATCTTCGACGGCTATCCGCGCACCAAGGCGCAGGCGCAGTCGCTCGATACCCTGCTCGGGACACGCGGCCGCAAACTCGATTACGTGATCGAGCTTGAGGTCGACGAGGACGCGCTGGTCGAGCGCATCGTCGGTCGCTTCACCTGCGCGGTATGCGGAGCCGGCTATCACGACACCTTCAAGCAGCCCAAGGTGCCCGGCACCTGTGACGTCTGCGGCAGCCACGAGTTCAAGCGCCGCCCCGACGACAATGCCGAAACGGTGCGCACGCGGATGGCCGAATATCGCGCCAAGACCGCGCCGATCCTGCCGCTCTACGAAGCCCGCGGCCTCGTCCGCCGCGTCGACGGCATGGCCGACATGGGCGACGTGACCAGGGCGATCGAAGCGATCCTCGACGGCGAGGCGTAAGTAACCGCGCTCGTCAGCGCGAACGAAATGCTTTAAGCTCCACCCTCGTCATCAGGGGGAGGACGCCGGTGATCCGCACTGTCATGCTCGCGCCGCTGCTGCTCGCCGTGCCCGCGGCCGCCGAGGTCGTCGCGACGGCGCCCGCGGGGTTCGAGGTCAAGGAAACCGCGACCATCGCCGCCGCGCCCGATAAGATATGGCCGGTGCTGCTTGCCCCGCAACATTGGTGGAGCAAGGATCACACCTGGTCGGGCGACGCCGCCAATCTCTACATGGATCATCAGGCGACCGGCTGCTTCTGCGAGAAGCTGCCGAACAAGGGTAGCGTCGAGCATGCCCGGATCGTCTTCCTCGCGCCCGGCAAGACTCTGCGCCTGCGCGGCGCGTTCGGGCCGCTGCAGGGCGAAGCGGTGGTCGGCACGCTGACGATCGACCTCGCGCCGGACGGTGACAATGCGACCAAGGTGACGTTCGATTATGTCGTCGGCGGCTATATTCGCGCGGGCGCCGAAAACATCGCGCCCGCTGTCGATGGCGTGCTCGGCGCGCAGCTGGTCGGGCTCAAGGCTGCGGTCGAGGCCGGCGTGCCTGCCGGATGACAATCTTTTCATCGGCGCGTCACCGCCGGGTTCGGTGACGCGCGCTACACCCGACGACAGACGGCATCGGGCCGTCCGTAACCGGAGTTCACGTCGATGACCCTTCGTATCCTCGCTCCCCTCGCCGCGATCGGCCTGCTCGCCTCGCCCGTCATGGCCGCGACCCAGAACACCGCCGCGCCGGCGCCCGCCAAGCATCAGGTGGTCAAGCACCGCGTCGTCAAGAAGAAGGCGCCGAAGAAGGTGATGCACCACGTCCGCATGACCAAGACGACCAAGACCACGACCAAGGCATCGTAACCGCGCACGGCGCCTCTCCTCGGGCGTCGCGGTCGGCGGGGAGCGGGGGCTTCCCGCCGGCCATTTGCTTGTCCCTCGCGAAGGGGTAATCCGGCGCCATGACGCGAAAGATCCTCGTCGTCGAAGACGATGCCGCGACCGCGGCCTATCTCGCCAAGGGATTGGTCGAAGCGGGATATTGCGTCGAAACCTGCGGCAACGGCCGCGATGGACTGTTCCTGGCCAGCGAAGGCGTGTTCGACCTGATCGTCGCCGATCGCATGCTGCCGGGGCTTGATGGCCTCGCGATGCTCGCCGCGATCCGCGCCGCCGGGATCACCGCGCCGGCGCTGGTCCTGTCCGCTCTCGGCACGGTGGACGATCGGATCGACGGATTGCGCGCCGGCGCCGACGATTATCTGTGCAAGCCATTCGCTTTCGGCGAGCTCCAGGCGCGCGTCGACGCGCTAATGCGCCGCGCCGATCGTCCCGCCGGCGACAACAAGCAGACCCGCCTCGTCGTCGGCGATCTCGAAATCGATCTGCTCGCGCGCATCGTGACGCGGCAGGGACGGCAGGTCGCGCTCGGCGCGCGCGAATACAACATCCTCGAATATCTCGCGCGCCATGCCGGCCAGGTCGTCACGCGGACGATGATGCTCGAGAAGATCTGGAACTATCATTTCGATCCCGGCTCGAACGTCGTCGACGTCCATATCGGCCGCCTGCGCCGCAAGCTGGAGGACGGCTTCGATAGTCCGATCCTGCACACCGTGCGTGGCGCCGGCTATCGGCTTGCGCCCGCCGGCTGATGCGCTTCTCGTTCACCGCACGGCTTGCGGCGCTGACGATCGCGCTGGCGCTGATCTCGAGCCTCGCGTCGGTGTTTCTCATCTGGGACGGCATCCATAACGACGCGATTGCCGCGCTGCGCCGGGATACGGTCGAACAGGCGCAGGATCTCGTTTCGGTCTATCGGTCGGGCGGTTTCCCGGCGCTGCGCGGGGCGATCGATGCTGCCCGCGACCCCGAGGACGATACGCTGATCCTCGCCGTGCTCGACGATCAGGGACGCCGCGTGATGGGGGTAGGGCCGCGGGTCGCTGCGGTTCAGCCGCTCGCGAGCACGCCTTTCACGATCGCCGTTCCCGGCCAAACCGCCCAGTGGCACGGCCGCGAGGCCGGGTTCGCAATCCACCGTGTCGGTCGTTACTGGCTGATGACCGGGCGCCTGCTCGACGATTGGGAGCAGGAGCAGCGCACGATCGAGCGCGTCGTCGGGCTGTCGATCCTGCTCGCGATCCTCACCGGGATCGGCACCGGTTTCGTCATCACGCGCTATGTCGGTCGCCGGCTCAACCGGATTGCCGACGTCATCGAGGCGGTGGGCGAGGGCGATTTCGCCAATCGCGTCGACAGCGTCGCCGGCGGCAAGGATGCGTTCGATCGCCTGGCGCAGCGCCTCAACGCGATGCTCGACCGTATCGAGCAGCTCGTCGGCGAACTGCGCGCCGTGACCGATTCGCTCGCCCACGACCTGCGCTCGCCGCTTGCCCGGTTGCGCGCGCGCGCCGAACAGGCCTCGCTCGCCGATGACGAAGCGGCGCGCGAGGCGGCGCTGTCGGGCCTGCTCGTTGAAACCGACATGATGATGCGGATGTTGACCACCCTGCTCGAGATCGGCCGCTCGGCGGCGATGGGGCGCGACCGTTTCGTCGAGGTCGATCCTGCCGCAATCATGGCCGAGCTCGCCGAGCTCTACGGCCCCGCGATCGAGGAGGCGCGGATGACGCTCGCGCTCGATTTCGCGCCCGGCCTGCCGCGCATGGCGGTCCACCGCGATTTGCTGTCGCAGGCGCTCGCCAATCTGATCGACAATGCGCTGCGCCATGCCGGCGGCTGCGGTGCGCTGACGCTCGCGGTGTCTCGCTCGGCGGGCGAGGTTCGCTTCACCGTCGCCGATCGCGGCCCCGGCATCGACCCCGCCGACCGCGAACAGGCGTTGCGCCGCTTCGGTCGGCTCGATCGCGCGCGCAGCTTGCCCGGCGCCGGCCTGGGGCTGTCGCTGGTCGATGCCGTGGCGCGCCTTCACGGCGGCCGGCTCGATCTCGCCGACCACGCACCCGGGCTCAGCGCCACGGTCGCAATCCGCGCCTGAGCCGCTGGCCAAGCGCGCCGCCGGCCGCTAAAGCCGCGCGCGATGGACGCGGTCACGCTCTTCGGTCTCGCGGCGATCAGCTTCATGCTGGTCTGCTACATCCTCGAAGACCGCGCGACCGGCTGGACGTTGGCATTCGCAGTCGGGTGCGCGCTCAGCTCCGCTTACGGCTTCCTGCAAGGGGCGTGGCCGTTCGGGGTCGTCGAACTGATCTGGACCGGCGTCGCGCTTCTACGCTGGCGGCAGCGCTTGACTCGGTCGCGGACCGGGCCTAACTGAGCTTTATTCCGACACACCGGTTTTCCGGCGGCGCTCTTGTGCGCTTGCCGGCATTCTTGCGTTTCGGAATGCAACGCGATGAGATGGGGACTGTGCGGCCATGCCAGCCCCGTGGAGCCGAGGAGACCGTATTTCATGGCACGTATTGCGGGCGTCAACATCCCGACCAACAAGCGCGTGGTTATCGCGCTCACCTATATCCACGGCATTGGCCCGGCCAAGGCCAAGGCCATCACCGAGAAGCTGGGCATCACGCCCGAGCGTCGCGTGCAGGACCTGTCGGACGCCGAAGTCCTGCAGATCCGCGAGACGATCGACGCCGAGCACAGCGTCGAGGGCGATCTTCGTCGCGAGACCGCGATGAACATCAAGCGCCTGATGGACCTCGCGTCCTATCGCGGCCTGCGCCATCGTCGCGGCCTGCCGGTTCGCGGTCAGCGCACGCATACCAATGCGCGCACCCGCAAGGGCAAGGCCAAGCCGATTGCCGGCAAGAAGAAGTAAGCGGGCGCCCTCGGGCAGCCGCTTTCCTTCCAGCTTTTCAGATTAGGTTAGGGATACAACAATGGCACGCGAACCTCAGCGCATTCGTCGGCGCGAGCGCAAGAACATCACCGCGGGCGTCGCGCATGTGAACGCCAGCTTCAACAACACCATGATCACGATCACCGATGCCCAGGGCAACGCGATCTCGTGGTCGTCGGCCGGCATGATGGGCTTCAAGGGCTCGCGCAAGTCGACCCCGTACGCGGCGCAGGTCGCTGCGGAAGACGCCGGCAAGAAGGCCGCCGAACACGGCGTCCGTACCCTCGAGGTCGAGGTCAAGGGGCCGGGTTCGGGCCGCGAATCGGCGCTCCGCGCGCTGCAGGCGGTCGGCTTCCAGATCACCTCGATCCGCGACGTGACCTCGATCCCGCACAATGGCGTGCGTCCGTCGAAGCGTCGCCGCGTCTGATTTTGCTTCGTCCGCGCGCGGTTGATCGCGCCGCGCGGACGATCCTCCCACGGCCGGAGCAAGCCCTCAGCTCCCGCCCAAAACCAAGGGGAAGCCCGTGTCTGTCAATGCAAAGAACTGGCAGGAACTGAAGAAGCCGAACGGCCTCGAGAAGAAGTCGGGCGGTGACGGCAAGCGCAAGGCGACCTTCGTCGCCGAGCCGCTCGAGCGGGGTTTCGGCCTGACGCTCGGCAACGCGCTGCGCCGCGTGCTGCTCTCGTCGCTGCAGGGTGCTGCCGTCACCTCGATCAAGATCGAGAACGTGCTGCACGAATTCTCGTCGCTCGCCGGCGTGCGCGAGGACGTCACCGACATCGTCCTCAACGTCAAGCAGATCGCCTTGAAGATGGAAGGCGAGGGGCCGAAGCGCCTCCAGCTTTCCGCGACCGGTCCGGGTGAAGTCAAGGCCGGTGACATCGCGGTTTCGGGCGATATCGAAGTGATGAACCCCGATCTCGTCATCTGCCACCTCGACGACGGCGCGACGCTCAACATGGAGCTCACCGCCGACACCGGTAAGGGTTACGTTCCCGCGGTCGCCAACCGTCCGGCCGATGCGCCGATCGGCCTGATCCCGGTCGACGCGCTCTACTCGCCGGTTCGCCAGGTCAGCTACAAGGTCGATCCGACCCGCGTCGGGCAGGATCTCGATTACGACAAGCTGACGTTGACGATCGAGACCGACGGCACCGTGACGCCCGAGGACGGCCTGGCCTATGCCGCGCGCATCCTGCAGGACCAGCTCACGCTGTTCGTCCACTTCGACGATTCGGCGATGGCGCAGGCCAGCACGATCGGCCACGCCGCCCCGGCGGCCGCCGAATCGCAGACCGACACGCAGCAGATCAACCGCTATCTGCTCAAGAAGGTCGATGAGCTCGAACTGTCGGTCCGCTCGGCCAATTGCCTCAAGAACGACAATATCATCTATATCGGCGATCTGGTCCAGAAGACCGAAGCCGAGATGCTGCGTACGCCGAATTTCGGCCGCAAGTCCTTGAACGAAATCAAGGAAGTGCTGTCGTCGATGGGCCTCCGCCTCGGCATGGAAATCCCCGGCTGGCCGCCCGAGAATATCGAAGAGATGGCCAAAAAGCTCGAGCAAGAGATTCTCGGCTAAGGCGCACCGGATTAGTAGCGCTAATCCAGAGACGCCGCCAGCCCGGCCGGCGGGCATAGCCCGTCCGACGACGCGGCTTTGCCGCGGCGGCGTGGCCGGAGAGACAGACATGGACCCCAGCCTTTGCCGGGGTGACGGTAAGATTGGTCGGCCCCGTCCCGACCTGGCCCGGGGTACCTCACACGGCCCCCTGACGAACGAAGGAAATACACATGCGTCATCGTTACGGCGGCCGTAAGCTCAGCCGCACCTCCGCGCATCGCACCGCGCTGTTCCGCAACATGGCTGCCGCGCTGATCAAGCACGAGCAGATCACCACCACGCTGCCCAAGGCAAAGGAACTGCGTCCTTACGTCGAGAAGCTGATCACGCTCGCCAAGAAGGGCGGTCTTTCGAACCGTCGTCTGGCGCATGCCCGTCTGCTCGACGATGCGCAGCTCACCAAGCTGTTCGACGTGCTTGCCGAGCGTTATGCCGGCCGCAACGGCGGCTACACCCGCGTCATCAAGGCCGGCATCCGCGCCTCGGACGCCGCGCCGATCGCGATCATCGAGTTCGTCGATCGCGACGTCGATGCCAAGGGCCAGGACTCAGGCCCGGTCCAGGGCGACGAGGATTTCGATCAGGCCGCGTAAGCCTGACTCGACCGGAATAAAGACAAGGGGTCGCTCCGCAGCAAAGGAGCGGCCCCTTTTCGTTTGCGAGTCGCGCGCGTTTAGGGAATCACTTTTCCGCCGTTCGCCCTGAGCTTGTCGACGGGCTGCTCTTCTATTGGGCGGCCCGAAAAGAACGGTGCTTCGACAAGCTCAGCACGAACGGCGTTTAGCGGAAGTGCAGGAATGACCGAGAAGTTCGATTACCCCGACACCCAGCGCGAGGACGTCGTCGATATCCGCCACGGCGTGCCCATCGCCGATCCCTATCGCTGGCTTGAAAACGATGTTCGCGCCGATCCCCGCGTGGCCGATTGGGTGAGCGCCGAGAACGCGGTCACCGACGCCTATCTCGCCACGCTCCCCGGCCGCGATCGATTCAAGGCGCGGATCACCGAATTGTTCGATTTCGAGCGCTTCGGCGTGCCGGTGAAGAAGGGCGGTCGCTATTTCTATCTCCACAATAGCGGCTTGCAGAACCAGGCCGTTCTCTACGTTCGCGAGACGCTGAACGGCGACGGCCGCGCGCTGATCGATCCCAATGCCTGGTCCGCCGACGGCGCCACCGCGCTCGGCGAATGGCTGCCGAGTGAAGATGGCGCCAAGCTGCTCTACACCGTGCAGGAAGGCGGCGCCGATTGGCGCACGGTCAAGATCCTCGACGTCGCCACCGGAGAGGCCGAGTGGGACACCGTGCAATGGGTCAAATTCTCCAACTTCGCCTGGGCGAAGAACGGCACCGGCTTCTTCTATTCGCGTTTTCCCGAGCCCGCCGAAGGCGCAGCGTTTCAGCAGCTCAACCTCCACCATGCCGTCTATTTCCACCGTCTCGGTGACGATCAGGCGACCGACCTGCAGGTCTATGCGACTAATGATCGCCCCCGCCTCAACCACGTCGCCGAGATCACTGACGACGGCAATTGGCTGCTCATTTCCTCTTCCGAAGGCACCGACGAGCGCTACGAGCTGACCTTGATCGACCTCACCTCGCCGAAGATGACCAAGCGGATCATCGCGCGCGGGATGGAGCATCACTGGAGCCTCGCCGGCAACGAGGACGCCACCTTCTATTTCGTCACCGACCAGAACGCGCCGCGCCGCCGCATCATCGCGATGGACGTTGCTTCGACCACGCGTGCGCAGCGCGAGGTGGTGGCGCAGGATGACGCGGTGCTCGAAGGCGCCGGCATCATCGGCGGCGTGCTCGTCGCCCAATATATGCGCGACGTGCAGAACGAGGTGCGGCGCTACACGACCAAGGGCAAGCGGCTCGACGACGTCGCGCTGCCCGGCATCGGCTCGGTCGGCGGGCTTGGCGGTGACAGGCACGATCCCGAGACCTTCTACGCTTTCACCAGCTTTGCGACGCCGACCTCGATCTATCGCTGCGACATTACGACCGGCGAAAGCGAGGTGTGGGCCGCGCCGGACGTCGGCTTCGATCCCGCCGATTATGTGGTCGAGCAGGTGTTCTTTCCGTCGAAGGACGGCACGCGCATTCCGATGTTCGTCATCGGCCACCGCAATCTGCCCGCCGAGCCGGCGCCGACGCTCTTATATGGCTATGGCGGCTTCAACATCCCGGTGCCCCCGGCGTTTGCCGCCAGCCGGATCGCCTGGATGGAGGGGGGCGGCGTGTTCGCGGTCGCCAACATCCGTGGCGGCGGGGAATATGGCAAGGACTGGCATGACGGGGGCCGTCTCGCCAACAAGCAGAACAGCTTCGACGATTTCATCGCTGCGGCCGAATATCTGGTCGAAAAGGGCATCACCGCGCCCGACAAGCTCGCGATCCAGGGCGGCTCGAACGGCGGCCTGCTGGTCGGCGCCGTCGTCAACCAGCGGCCCGATCTGTTCGCCGCGGCGATCCCGATCGTCGGCGTGATGGACATGCTGCGCTTCGATCAGTTCACCGCCGGCCGCTACTGGGTCGATGATTACGGGTCGCCCGCCGACGAAGCGGCGTTCCGCACGCTGCACGGCTATTCGCCCTATCACAACATCAGGGCCGGCGAAGGCTACCCCGCGGTGCTCGTCGTCACCGCCGATACCGACGATCGCGTCGTGCCCGGCCACAGCTTCAAATACATCGCCGCCCTCCAGCACGCGAAGGCGGGTGACAAACCGCATCTGATCCGTATCGAGACCCGCGCGGGCCACGGCTCAGGCAAGCCGACCGACAAGTCGATCGCCGAGGCTGCCGACATGTGGGCCTTCGCTGCCGAGTGGACGGGGATGCAGCTTGGCTGACCGTTCATGCTGACGTCACGCCCGCGGGAGCATGATGGCTCGTCCGCGCGTTGTCGCGCGGTGGGGTAACGGAGTGGTTGCGATGACGGGTTGGTCGGTCTCACGCGCGGCGATCGCCGCGGCGCTGGTGTCGGTGACGGCGATGCCGGCACTGGCGCAACAGAACTGGGCCCCATCGCAACAGAGCGACGATAGCGCCTATCAATCGAACCAGGACGATCAGCAGGGGTACGACGCGGCCCCTTACGATCAGGACCAGGGTGCAACGAGCGGGACCGACGATTATTCGCCGCCATCGCCATACGGTCAGGATAACTACAACGATCAGGCCCAAGTCGACGACAGCGGCCAGTCTAGCCCGAGCGGCGGCTTCGACAGCCGAGACGCGACGCCGCCCGCGCTCGACAATGCCGCCCCAGCACCGCGCGACGAAGCGCATGGCTGGGGCACCTGGCGCAGCACGTCGGCCCCGATCCGGTCGGAGGATCCGAATGCCGGCCTGCCCGCGGCTGACGCACCGCCTCCCGTACAGCCCGATTCGACCGATGCCGGTTCGCTCGCGCAACCCGATTCGGACGATGGCTCGTCGCTTGACGCCAATCCCGAACAAGCCCCCGGCACGATCAACAGCTTCAACCAGCCCGATCCCAATCCCGGCGTCACCGTCTCCACCGGGATCGACAATCGCAACCAGGCGGTGAGTTCGTGCCTCGCCGCGGTTCGCAGTCGCATCGGCGGCGGGGCTGGGGCCTCGCGGGTCGACGGCATCAACGGCGAGTGGATGGTCAGCGGCGCGATTGCCGACGGCCGCGCCTTCTATTGCTCGATCCGCCACGGGGCGATCGACGACGTCCAGTTCGGGAGCTGACTACCGGTTGCGCATGCCGCCCTGGAACGCTTACGTTTCGTTCGCAATGACGGACAGGAATGCTATTCGATCACCCAGGTGTGATTCTCCGCAACCATCGATTCGACCGGGTGCCCGGCGGCGTCGAGCGAGGGGCGGAAGCGGAAGCGCTTGATGATCAGGTCGCAGGTCAGATTGTCGAGCTGATCGTTGCCGCTCGAATGCTCGATCTCGCAATCGGTCACGCGCCCGTCGGCGGACACGACGTAGAGCACGCCGACGCGGCCCTGAACCCCGGCCTGCCAGAGTGCCGGCGGATAGTCGCGGTGCCCGTTGATCTTGCCGCCGATCTGGCGGGGCGGGGTGCCGCCACCGCCGCCGCCCGGGCCGTCTCCGGCACCGCCGCTACCGGTGCCGTTGCCGATCCCGCCGCTCCCCGTCCCGGGGCCGACGACCGCGGCGTTGCCGCTGCTCGTCTGGATGCCGGTCGATGCCTGCGGTGCGGTGACGAGTGGCGGCGGCGTCACGATCGGGACGACGGGTTTGGGCGCGACCAGATCGGTCGCGCGCGACTTGAGGTTGGGCGGCGAGGCGGCACCCGCGCGGCGCGGCGCATGAGCCGGCTTTTCCGCGGCGGGCGGCGGCGGCGGCTTGCTCGGCGGCGGCGTGATGTCGAACGCGGCGAGCACGGCTTGCGAGGTCTCCGCGATCGGCACGCTCAGGCCCATGATCAAGGCGTAGCCGATCGCCGCCGCGACCAGCGCGGTAATCGACGCACCGCGCACGCGGTCGCGCGGGGAGGGGCGAAGCCTGGCCATTGCGCGCATCCTACCCGAAACGCGCTGAACTGCGCCTTGATCAATAACCGGCGTCGAGATCGACGACGTTGCGCATCGGTTTGCCGGCGCGGAACGCCGCGAGGTTTTCGAGGAACAGCGCGCCCTCACGTTGGAACATCCGCGTCTGGCTGCGCCCGGCGAGATGCATCGAATGGATCGTGTTGGGTGCGCTCCACAGCGGATCGTCGCTCGGCAGCGGCTCGGGATCGACCGTGTCGAGGAACGCCCCCGCGATGCGCCGCGCCTGCAGGGCATGGATCAGCGCCGCCTTGTCGACCATGTCGCCGCGCGCGATGTTGATCAGCCACGCCGATCGCTTCATCGCCGCGAGTTCGTCGGCGCCGATCATCGCCTTGGTATCGTCGGTCGACGGGGCGGCGAGCACCAGCCAGTCGACCTCGCCCAGCCGATCGCGCCACGCATCGGGCGTCAGCGTGCCGTCGCGCCCCGATCGCGTCACGCCGCTGACGCTTACACCGAACGCCTCGAGCCGCTCGCCGATCATCCGCCCGATCGTGCCATATCCGACGATCAGCGCGCTCGTGCCGTCGAGCTCGACGCGGCCCGGCGCATCGACGGTCCATTCGTGGCGATCGGCGATCCGCACCACCTCGTCGAAGCGCTTGGCGGCGACCAGCATTCCCATCACCGCATATTCGGCGACCGCGACGGCGTTGATCCCGGCGCCGTTGGTCACCGTCACGCCGCGCGTTCGCAGCACATCGAGCGGGAAGGCGTCGAGCCCGGCATAAAGCGTCGACAGCCATTTCAGCCGCTTGCCTTTCGCCGCGATCTCGCCTGCGGTGCGCGCGCGTTGCTGATCGACCCAGGCGATGTCGGCATCGACCACCATCGCCGCTGCTTCCTCGGGCGTGGTGAACCAGCCGACCTCGAGCTCGTCGGGCAGGCCGGCTTCGAGCAGCGGGCGGGCGAGGGCGGGGAGGACGGCTTTCACGCGGGTCTCCTTCGATCGTAAGCCCGCGATATAGGCCGCGATCCGTCAGCGTTCCATGCGCCGCTGCATTTCCTCCAGCGATACCCCTTTGGTTTCGGGGAAGAACAAGGCAACCACGACGACCTGCAGCACCATCATCGCCGCGAAGAAGCCGAACGGCGTCGCCGGCGACAATTTCGCAACGGCGATCGGGAAGACCAGCGCGATCACGGCGTTGAGCAGCCAATGCGTCCCCGCGCCGATCGCCGCGCCGCGCGCGCGCACGCCGGAGGGGAACACCTCGCTGATATAGACCCAGATCACCGCGCCTTGGCTCGGTGCGAAGAAGGCGATAAAGCCGATCAAGGCGGGCAGCAGCACGCTGCGCGGCAACGCGCCGCCAAGTGCGAGCGCGGCGAGGCCGAGGCAGACCGCGGTGCCCACGCCGCCTATCAGCAACAGCGTCTTCCGCCCGAGCCGGTCGATCAACGCCATCCCGATCAGCGTGAACACCAGGTTGGCGACGCCGATCATGATCGCCTGCAGGTCTGTCGAGCCGAACCCGGCATCGGCGAAGATCTGGTTGAGATAATAGAGGATCGCGTTGATCCCCGAAAACTGGTTGAACGCCGCGACCAGTACCGCGAGCAGGATCGGCAGCTTGTGCACCGACCAGCGCAAATGCTGTCCGTCGCGCGCGGTCTCCTCGATCGCGGCGGCGTGATAGCTGGCGAGCGATTGCGCCGGCGCCGCGTCGCCGATCGCGCCGAGGACCGCCAGCGCCTCGTCGTCGCGTCCCTTGGCGGCGAGCCAGCGTGGGCTGTGCGGGATGCGGAACAGCAATACGAAGAAGATCAGCGCCGGCACCGCCGCGACGCCCAGCTTCCACCGCCACACCGCATCGCCATCGGCCAGCACGCCGACCGCGGCATTGCTGACATAGGCGGCAAGGATACCGACCACGATCGCGAGCTGGAACATCCCGACCAGCAGCCCGCGCCGCGCCGCCGGCGCGATCTCGGCGATATAGACGGGTGCGAGCACCGACGACCCGCCGATCGCCAACCCGCCGATGAAGCGAAACACGAGCAGCGATCCCCAATCCCACGCGATCGCCGAGCCAAGCCCCGACAGCACATAAAAGGCGGCAAGCACCCGCAACACCGCCCGTGCGCCGAACCGGTCCCCCGGCACGCCTGCGGTCATCGCGCCGAGCAGCGTACCCCACAAGGCCGCCGAAACCGTGGTGCCGAGCGCCACCTGATCGAGCTGAAAATGCGCCGCGACCGCCTGCGTGACGCCGGAGATGACGGCCGTGTCGAACCCGAACAGCAATCCTGCCAGCGCAGCGGTTCCCGCCGCGGCAATGAAAACCGTCCTTGCAGAATGCCCCATCATCCCCTCCGCATTTTTATTCCGGAGTTGAGGCAAGCACGCGACCTCGAATAATGCAAATCGTTTAATCAATTTGCTCGAGATGAAAATGGGGCGGCCGATCGCTCGACCGCCCCTCGGTACAACGGTTGCTGGGTTAGAAGCTTACGCCGACCGTGAATTTGAACGTTCGCGGCGGATAGCCACCGATATTGTAGCTGTTCGGATCGTGCTTGCCGAAATTCGGCGAATCCGCTGCGCCGATATAGTCGACGAAATTCGCGGTATTGAACACGTTGAACACGTCCGCGCGCAGACGCAGTTGCGATCCTTCGTGGAGGAAGCCCAGCCCGATATATTTGGTAAGCGCGAGATCGAGCTGATTGATCCACTTGCCTCGGCCCTCGGTCGTAACGGGCACGGCTGGATAATATTGCGGATCGGCGACGTCGGCGAGACGGGTGCCGTAAATGTAGGGCGGCGATTCCAGCAGAAATTTGCCGGACAGCATCAACCCGAGCGGCAGGTCGGTGCTTCCGGTCACGATCAGGCGATGCTTGGGTACCCCGGTCGAACGCAGATAAGGGTAGTAATACAGGCTCGGGAAATCGAGCGAGTAATGCTCCCCGAACTTGCGATTCTCCTCGGCGAGCGAGAAGGTATAGGTGGCGTTCAGGCTCCAGGGCGAGGCCTTGGTGTAATCCTTGCTCAGCGTCAGATATGGCTGGTCCAGGTTCGTGTTAACCCCATTTACGCCGAGGATCAGGCTGCCATAGCCTGGAACCTGGAAATTGTAGGGCGGGGTCGCGCTTACCGTGGGATCGCTCCCAGGAGGATTGCCGCCCGGCACGAAGAATGTTCCATCGGGTTGGCGATTTCCGAGGATGAAGGCAAATCCGTCGCGGCTGACGACATGCGTGAAGCCTGTCTCGGCGTGGAATTGGCCGAAGCGGCCGCGCACGCCGATGCTGAACTGATCCGAATACGGCACCTTCAGGTCATTGCTGAGCAGATCTATTTCACGCCCGCCGTCGTTCGCGCTGGTTGCAAGGCTGTCGCGGCCGGCTTGGGTCAGATACGCCGGATCCCATGCGATGCAGCTGCTGCCGGCGCCGCAGGGATGCGACGGATCGTTGTTGTCGAAATTGAACGTGACTGTCTTGAAGCTCGCTTGAAGATTTTCGAGCGAGATGAAATCGAACTGATTGCGATTGTAGGATCGTCCATAACCGCCGAACAGCTGGAAACGCCCGTCTGGCGTCATGTCCCAGGTGAAACCCAGCCGCGGCTGGAATTCGCCCGTGTGGGCATGACGTTCTTTTCCGGTCGAGATGAAGTCGTTGATATTATAGGCGGCATTGTCGAGATTCGACCAGTTCCGCAGGGCCGACACGACGCCCGACGGGGTCTGATAATCGAGGTAATCCGGATCGCGCTCGTAATCCCACCGGATGCCGATATTGGCGGTGAAACGATCGCTCAGATCCCAATCATCCTGGGCGTAAAGCCCAAGCTGGAAGTCGTTCGACCGGACGACGCCGCCGCTCAAGCCGGCGACAGGCACCCCGAACTGCAGTTGATAAGGCGTCGTGTCGTTGAAGCCATCCCCGTCATCGGGGTAATCGACATTGTATGAATAGATGGGATTGTGCGGCGATTGCTGCTGCGTGCGCAATTTCAGCCACTGCGCCTTCACGCCGAATTTGAAGGTATTTCCTGGAAGCCCGGTATAGGTGAAATCGTCCTGGACGGTCCACCCTCGCTGACCTTTATTTTGATAGTTGACGCCGCCGCCATAGCCAAGGATCAACGCGGTCGCTGGACGATCTCCAACCGCAGGGCCGGTGAAGAACTTATACTGGATCCCGTCTTCGTGCGGGCGCGGATTGTATGCCGACTTCTGCCACTCGACTTTCAGGTCGTTGACCCAATTAGCCGCCGTATGCTGATAGTGGCCAAGAATACGCGTTTCGTTGTTCTTCAAATCGGTCGCGGTCGAAAGCGCATTCTGGCCATCGCCGATGTCGAGGCTGGTTTCGCGGCGGACCTTGGCGGATAATTCGAACAGATCGGAATCGGTCGGCTCCAAGTCTATCTTTCCGAAATACAGGTCTTCGTTGAAATCCTTGTTGAAGGCGCCGAACGAATCCCGGTATTCCGCCGGAATGGAATCGATCGTCACGCCGGAAGGCGGGTTGATCGTCACCGGTTCGATCAGGCGCTTGCCTTCGTACGTCACGAAAAAGTGCATGACGTCCTTGATGATCGGGCCGCCCAGCGAGGCGCCGAACTGTTCGTCGCGCGTCTTTACCTTATCGACGTTGTCATGCTTTTCCTGCGGTGTCTTCGCGCGCAAATCCTGATTGGAAAAATCAAAGAATGCTTCGCCGTGGAAGGCATTGGTGCCCGATTTGGTCACCGCAGTGATAGCCGCTGACGAGACCTGGTCGAACTCTGCTTTGTAGTTCTGCGAGATGACCTTGTATTCAGCGATGCCGAGCTGTGGGAAAGGGTTGCCCTGGCTCGAATCCTGGCCGGTGATGCCGCCTTTCAGGATATTGTCTTTCTGACTGACGCCATCGATAAATACGTTGATCGCGTCGCTGCGCTGCGCGCCGCCTTGTAGCGACTGGTTGCCGTTGGACCCCGTCAGAAACTGCACGCCCGGCGCAAGATCGGCGAATGCCAGGAAGTTCCGGTTGTTCTGCGGCAGTGCTTCGATCTGATGCTGGCTGATCGTTACGCCCACCTGACCCGCGTCGAGCGTCTGAATCTTGTTGCCGGTGACGACGATATCCCCGCCCGGGGGCGACGCACCGCCCGCGGCGACTTCGGTGCCCGTCGTCTCGGCGGGGGCGTTGGGGTTCGGCTGAGCTGCGGCGCCGGTCGCGCCACCCGCGCCTTCGGACAGGTCGAAGCTCAACTGTGCGTTCTGGCCGACCGACAGGCTGAACACATCGGTCTGCCGCATCCCGTTCGCGGTCGTCACCTCCAGGCGATAGCGGCCCGCTTGCAGCGCTGCGAAATTGTACGCGCCGTTCCGGATCGGCGAGATCTGGCGGAAGCCACTATCGACGTTGACGGCGGCAACCGACGTGCCCGCCGGCTGACCATTGTCAGTGATGACGCCGCGCAGCGCCGCGCTCGATTGCTGCGCGACGGCCGGCGTCGCGACCAGCGCGCCGGCAGCGCTACCGATCAGCAATGCCGCGGCAAACGGCAAGCGCCGAGCGGTGAATTTGCGTGTCGTCATGTCATTCCTCCCACCGGCTGACGCCGGGTGATGATATTTTTCGCCGGCGCGCGCTCTTGGTCAGCAATGCGAGATCGCTAACATCGGGGGAGTTGGAGCCGGGCGATTTCTTGGCCCGATCGCCCCGCTCAAAGGGGCGATGGAACAATTCCTGTACGTGCCGATGCGATCCGTAGACAACGGCCAATCGGCAATTTTACCGGAACCTGCGGCATTTTGGCATCAGGCCGAAACGATCCGCCTCTACCGCCGGTCTCAGCCCTGCGTCGCGGCGTAGAGCGCAATCGCTGCGGCGTTGGAGACGTTAAGGCTCTCGATCCGCGGCGAAATCGGCAGTCGAGCGAGCACATCGCAATGTGCCTCGGTATTTTGCCGCATGCCTTCGCCCTCGGCGCCGAGGACGAGCGCGACATGCGGGCTGCCCAGCGCCTCCGCCAGCGTCGTCTGCGTATTGCCGGTCAGGCCGACGCGCCAGAACCCGGCTTCCGCGATCTCCTCGAGCGCGCGGGCGAGATTGACCACGCGGACCCAGGGCACGATTTCGAGCGCCCCCGATGCGGCGCGCGCCACGGTGCCCGATTCGGGCGGCGCGTGGCGGTCTTGCGTCACGATGCCGAGCGCGTCGAAGGCTGCCGCCGAACGCAGGAGCGCGCCGACATTGTGCGGGTCGGTCACCTGATCGAGCACCAGCAGCGGCCGCTTGGCGTCGGTCTTCCGGTCGAGCAGGTCGCCCAGCCAGATTTCCTCGAGCGGCTCGACCTCGGCGACCAACCCCTGGTGCGGCGCGTCGGCGGGGACGAGCCGGCCGAGATCGGCGACATCGGCATAAGTGATCGGGAGAACCGGCGGCAGGTCGAGCGCCGACAGCGCCTCGCGCGTGCCCCACAGCTTGCGGACCACGCGATCGGGATTGGCGAGCGCCGCCAGCACCGCGTGCCGGCCCCAGAAACGGGGCCGGTTGGCGGATGCCTGGCTCGGGCGATGACCGCGGCGCGCCATCAATCGTCCTTCGGCCATGCGAACGGATCGGTGACGACCGGCTCGGTCGGCATCGGCATCCGCGGCAGTGCGTGCTCGGCATTGGCGGCGTCAAGCAGCACCGCGGCGAGCACCGTCGATCCCTCGCGCATATCATCACCCTTCAAATGGTCGAACGTGTCGACATTGGAATGGTGGACGCGGCTCTCATAGTCGAGCGGATCCTGGATGAACTGGAACCCCGGCACGCCGACCGATTGGAAGAACACATGGTCGGTCGATCCGGTGCGGCTCATCACGACATGGTTTGCGTCCATCGCCGCGAAGGGGCTGAGCCATTCGCGGAACGCCGCCGCCGCACCAGGATTGTTCTCGGCATAGAGCCCGCGCAGCTTGCCCGAGCCGTTGTCGATGTTGAAATAGGCCGATAGCTGGCCCCATTCGGGCTTGGGGTGGATCGGGTAACGGTGCTGCCAGCCGAAATAGCGGGCGAGGCCGGTTAGCGGCGGGTCGTTGGGGCTGCCGCGTGTCGCCAGATGCTGTTCGACATAAGCCTGGCTGCCGAGCAGGCCCTGCTCCTCGCCGGCCCACAGCGCGAAGCGGATCGTCCGCTTGGGATGCACGCCGGTCGCCGCGAGAATTCGCGCCGCCTCCATCACCATCGCCGATCCCGCGCCGTTATCCGCGGCGCCGTCGCCCGCGACCCAGCTATCGAGATGCGCGCCGGCCATCACATAGCCGGCCTTTGGATCGCTGCCGGGGATTTCGGCGATGATGTTGTAGCCTTGCGGATCGCTGTCGTCGAAGGCGACTTCGGTGTTGATCGCGACGACCGGATTCTGCCCGATCTTCGACAGCCGTGCGAGGCGGCGATAATCCTCCGCCGCGATCTCGACCGCGGGCAGCGCCGCGGTGTTGCCTGCCTCGTAGCGATAGCCCTCACCATGGACGAGCTTGCCGTCGGTGCGCGATTCGGTCGCATAGGCGACCGCGCCTTCGGACTTCAGGAACCCGTCGAGCTGCTGGATGAAGGCGATCCGCTTCATCAGCTTGGCGGTCGCGTCGGGGTCGTTTTTGGCCGGATCGTAATGATCCATCTTGGCGATGTCAGCGTCGCTGTAGCGCTTGAACGCCGCCTCGTCGGGCTCGGAACCGTCGTCGGGGCGCGTCACCAGCACGATCTTGCCGGAGAGCTTGCCGCGCCATTTGGCGAAATCGTCGGTATCCTTCATCGGCGCGACGATGATCGGCGCTTGAAGCGTGCCGTTCGTCCCGGGCGTCCAGGCGATCGGGATGGCGGTCAGCTGGATCGGACGCGGCGAGACCATCTGTACGCTCGAATGCACGATCGACCAGCCGCGGCCGAACTGCCATCCTTCCTTGTGGACGTTGGTCAGACCCCATTCGCGGAACTTGGATTGCGTCCAATCTTCCGCCTTGCGCATGCCCGGCGAGTTGGTGAGGCGCGGGCCGATCACGTCGGCCAGATATTCGGCCGTCGGCATCACCTGCGAATGGTTGCTGCCTTCGTCGATGATGCGGGTGACCGCCGACGAATCGCTCGACTGCGAAAGCGCCGGCGTGGCGAGCGCGACCACCGCGACGGCGGCGAGCAGATGACGCATGATGAACCCCCTTGAGCAATCTTTTCGGATTGCCTGCACGGTTATGCGGGCGGGCCGCCCGGCGCAAGCCGCCTCGGCGGTTGACAGCCGCGTCCGCGCTCGGCATTGGCACGCCTCGCTTCGGCGGGCCTGTATGGACAGGTGGCCGAGTGGTTAAAGGCAGCAGACTGTAAATCTGCCCGGGTTTCCCGTACGCTGGTTCGAATCCAGCCCTGTCCACCACCCGCCGAAGCGATACAATTCCTCTTAGGTTGTCATTCCGCCGGTGCTCGACGCTCGGCGGTCGGACACCTCCGATCGAGAACGTCGTCGATAGGCCCTCGAAGGATGCGCTGCGACGATGTGAGAAGAGCGGAACGAGGTCGATGCCCCGTCCCGCTCGATTCAGACCGGCCGTCAGCCGATCGCGCGCGGCGCAACCGTGTGGTGTTCGAACTTCGCGGCAAGCTTACCCACCGGATCATTCGCGGCGAAGCTCGGCGGGCATTGCATGGGCACTTCGGCGGCAACGCATTCCTCGACGCTGTCATAGCCAGTGATCGGCGGCTTGCCGTTGAATGAATAGCCCATGCAGCGGATGCGAATCTGTGTCGCGCAATCCGGAACTGCCTTCGCTGGCTGGGTGGGGATCACCATACTGCCGGTGAGAAACGCCGCCGCAGCCGGTAATGCGAATAGAAGCTTCTTCATGGTTACTCTCCTGTTTGCGCCCGAAGATCGGACGATAGCAGGTTAGAGCGTGGTCAATGGCGTGCGCGGCTTGATGACTCCGAACCGGATGCTTGTCTCCGACTGTCGCTCCTTTGCGAAGGGCGCCTGGTTTCCTGTCCGAATTGGAGCAGCTTGCGATTTTATCGCATCCTCGCGTCGCGTCCTAGATATCGGGCCGGAAATCCACGTCCGTTTTGCTGCTCTTCGCTGAGATGTAGCTCAGCAGACCGGAACTGGCAGCGGCTCGGCTGTCTCGGGCTTGCTGCCCGCATCGCCCACCGGCCGTGCGAGCAGCCACTTGCCGACCAGCGCCTTGTCGAGGCGGAATGCAACCTTTACTGAAATGGCGATCGTCCTTGGCGAGCAGGTCTCGCTTGAGCGATCGTTTTTGTGCACATCGACTTACGTATTACCAGGCGAGCGTCGGCGCGAGAGCAGGTGGACTAGGGGGTTCCCCCCGCGCCGGCGAGCCGCCACAAGGGGCGATATGAGCAACCTCGCCCTGGTCTTCGCCCTGATCGGCATCGTCGGCATCGGCGCGCAGTGGATCGCCTGGCGCACCGGGCTGCCGGCGATCGCGCTGATGTTGGTGGCGGGCATTCTGGTCGGCCCGGTGCTCGGCCTTATCGTCCCCGAGCAGGATTTCGGTGCGCTGCTCGAGCCCATGATCTCGGTCGCGGTCGCGCTGATCCTGTTCGACGGCGGGCTCAACCTCAATTTCCGCGAGTTGCGCCGCACCGAGGGGGCGCTGTTCCGGCTCGTCGGCCTCGGTGTGCCGATCGCGTGGGCGCTGACGACGATCGCCTGCTATTACATCGCCGGTTTGGTCTGGCCGGTCGCGATCCTGTTCGGCGGCATCCTGGTGGTGACGGGCCCAACCGTCGTGTTGCCGCTGCTGCGTCAGATCGCGCTCGCGCCGCGGCCGCGCGCGATCCTCAAATGGGAAGGCATCGTCAACGATCCGATCGGCGTGCTGTGCGCGGTCGTCACCTACGAATATCTGCGCCATGCCGAGCAGGGCGCGCCGATCGCGACCGCGCTGTTCGCGGTCGCCGGGGCGGCGCTGGTCGCAGCCTTGGTCGGCGTCGCGATCGCCTTCGCGCTCGGCTGGCTGTTCCCGCGCGGGCTGATCCCCGAATATCTCAAGGCGCCGGTGCTGCTCGTCACCGTGATCGGCACGTTCGAGCTGTCGAACGTGATCGAACGCGAGACCGGGCTGCTCGCGGTCACCGTGATGGGGGTCGCGCTTGCCAATATGCGCCTCGCCAGCCTGCGTGACATCCAGCCGTTCAAGGAGAACATCTCGGTCCTGCTCGTCTCGGGCGTGTTCGTCATCCTGTCGGCCTCGCTCAACCTCGAGGTGCTGCGCCAGTTCGAGTGGCGCTTCCTCGGCCTCGTCGCCGCGCTGATCTTCCTCGTCCGCCCGGCGAGCGTGCTGCTCAGTCTCGCTTTCTCGCCGATCCCGTGGCGCGAGCGGCTGTTCGTCGCGTGGATCGCGCCGCGCGGCATCGTCGCGGTGGCGATTTCCGGCGTGTTCGCGCTGCGCCTCGGCGCGCTCGGCTATTCGGACGGCGGCACGCTGGTCGCGATCAGTTTCGCCATCGCCGCCGGCACGATCATCGCGCACGGCTTCACCGCGGGGCGGCTGGCGCGGCGGCTCGGCCTGTCGGGCGACAAGCGCGACGTGCTGGTCGTCGGCGCGACCGGCTGGAGCCGCTCGCTTGCCGAGCAACTCCGCGATCTGGGCGTGCCGGTGACGATGGTCGACACCAGCTGGCACCGCCTGACCCCGGCGCGCCAGACCGGCATCCCGATCTTCCACGGCGAAATCCTCGCCGAGACGACCGACGATCATATCGACTTCGGCCGCGTCCAGGCGCTCGTCGCGACCTCGGACAACGAGGCATACAACGCGCTGGTCTGCAACGAATTCGGTCCCGAGCTCGGCCGCGACGCGGTCTATCAGCTCGGCGGCGCCGAGCATGACGACCCGCATGCCCTGCCGACCACGCTACGCGGCAATTCGCTGTTCGATTCGGCGCTCGACCTCGATGAGTTGTCCGAGCGCGAGGCAGAAGGATGGGGCTTCCGCCGCAGCAAGATCAGCGAGAAGTTCGATTTCGAGGCGCTGAAGGCGCAGCTTCCCGCCGATGCCGATCTGTTGCTGTTGGTCCAGCCTTCGGGCGTCGTGCGGTTTTTCACCCATGCCTCGCGCCCGACGCCTGTCGTCGGTGACATCGTGCTGTCCTATGCGCCGCCCGACGCCGCCAAGGCGACGGCGCGGCGCGTCCGCAAGACCATCCGCAAATCCTTGAAGGCGGCCGAATGAGAGGAAAGATGACCCACCGTCACATCATCGCCGGCAGCGCGCTCGCCGGCCTCGCGGCGCTCTCGGCGTGCCAACAGCCGCACGGCGCAGCTGACGATGCCTCGGCGGGAAACGCCAGCAAGACGGTATTCGGCGCGCCCGCCCCGACCCCTAAGCCGAGCGCGAGCCCCACCGCGACGCCGTCGCCGCGCTCGATCATGCAGCCCGACGTGATCGAACAGCCGATCGTCCCGCCGCCGCCGATGCCGTTCGA
>JBQCHO010000106.1:0-4360 GCA_051954635.1 Sphingomonas sp.
GGGGTCAGGCCGAAGCGGTCGGTGAAATAGATCGGCAGCGACGCAGCGAGGCCGACGAACCCGCCGAACGTCACCGCGTAGAAGCCCATCAGCCACCAGGCGTCGGCCGATTTCAGTGGCTGGAGATACTCGGTGAACGACTTGGGCGCCGGGCGGTTGGGCGCGTCGCGCGCCAGCAACTCATAGGTGATCAGCACGAGCGTGAGCGGGATGCAGGCGAGCCCGAGCACCGCGTTCCAGCCGAACATCTTCGCCAGCAGCGGCGCGAAAAAGGCCGCGAGCACGGTGCCCGAATTGCCCATGCCGGCGATCCCCATCGCCTTGCCCTGATGCTGCGGCGGGTACCAGCGGCTGGCGAGGGGGAGGGCGATCGCGAAGCTCGCCCCCGCGAATCCGAGGATGACGCCGAGCGCGAGCGTGCCGATGAACGTGGTGACGCCCGCCAGCCAGGCGGTAAGCAAGCCGGCGATCACGATGATCTGGCTGATCGTGCCCGAGCGCTTGGGCCCGATCCGGTCGACCAGCAGGCCGTTGACCACGCGCAGCACCGCCCCGGCGAGCGTCGGGGTCGCGACCATCAGGCCCTTTTCTGCCGGGGTCAGCGCCAGCGTCTTGGCGATCTCGGGAGCGAGCGGCCCCAGCAGCACCCAGACCATGAAGGCGAGATCGAAATACAGGAACGCCGCGATCAGGGTCGGGACGTGCCCGCTGGCCCAGAATCCGTCTTCGCCCTTGCCGTTTTCTCCGTTCCAGAATGCGGTCGCCATGCGGTCCCCTTCGCGTGCGATGGACAAGAAAAAAGCCGCCCGGACGGCGGCCGTTTCAGGCGCGTCGGGGCGGCTTCGTTGCCTTGGCGGATCGTGAAATCCGCCCCGCGCTCATCCCCCTCGCTGGAGAGGATCGCGGTTATTTCGTGCTGGGCGCCATTGCCCTGCGCCAGCGAAGATGCGTGATTCGCTGCAGGTGCGCAAGTCTATTTCGCATGTGCAGCAAATTTCAGGGCAAGGAGGCGAGATAGTCCTCGATACGGTCGGGGTCGAACGCACGCCCGTCGAAGAAGCGGTCTGCGCCGAGCATCAATCGTCCCTGGACCGATCCGGCGCCGATCGAATCGGCGATCGCGCCTTCGAGCTTCGAGCTCGCGCCGGGCAGCACGGCGGCCGATCCGGCCAGTGCCGCGCGATAGAGATCGGGCCGGAACACCGCTTCCGCGCGAGCGGCTTCGTCGGCGGAAAAGGCCGTGCCGTCCCAGCGAGTCATCTGCGAATAGAGCCACGCCGCCTGGCTGCGCCACGGGAAATTGGCCGCCTCGCGGAACTGGAACATGAAGTCGGAGACGTGGAGCGGCGGGGTATCTTCCATCAGCCGCACGCGGTCGGTGATCGCACGCAGGATCGCGTCCTCGGGCGCGCCGAGATAAGCGGGCTGTGCCAGGATGCGGGCATTCTCTTCCGCCGCCTCCGGCTCGACGAAATGCGCGGCGGCCTCGTGCAGGGCGCGGATCAGACGCCGCACCAGTTCCGGCGACTGTCGCGCGGTGTCGCCGCGCATCGCCAGCACCTTCTCGACGCCACGCCGCCAGATCTGCGCGGTGACCAAGGCGATCCGGCCGACGCCGCGATCGACCGCGACGCTGTTCCACGGCTCGCCGACGCAGATGCCGTCGATCTCGCCGGCGGCGAGCGCGTCGGCCGCGAAGGGCGGGCTGATCGTGACGATCTCGACGTCGTGATCGGGCCGGACTCCGACCGCCGCCAGCCAGTAGCGCAGCATGTAATTGTGGCTCGAATAGCGATGGACCACGCCAAAGCGCAGCGGCTTGCCCGCAGCCGCGCGCGCGATCGCGACTTGGCGGAGCCGTTCGCCGACTGCGCGTGGGTCGCCGAGTCGTTCCCCTTCGAGCGTCTCTTGCGCGAGCGGGATCGAGAAAGTGATCGCGTTGCCGTTGAGCCCGAGCACGAACGGCACGGCGATCTCGGCGGCCGGGCGCCCGCGGCCGAGCGCGGTGGCGATCGCCAGCGGCGCGATCATGTGCGCGGCATCTGTATGGCCGTATAGCAGGCGGTCGCGCACCGTCGCCCAGCTGAGATCGCGCACCAGCTCGATTTCGATTCCGTGGGCTGCCGCAAAACCGCGCTCGCGTGCCAGGATCGGCAGCGCGGCGTCGACCAGCGGCAGGAAGCCGATCCGGATACGGTCGAGCGTCACTGGTCGTCCCCCATCAAGGCTGCGCTGGTGATGATTGCTTCCGCCACCTCGGCGATACGGCGGTTCGACTGCATCGCGTGGCTGCGCAGCAAGGCGTAGGCGGCCGGCTCGTCGATCCCGCGCCGGCGCATCAGGATCGCCTTGGCCTGATCGACGGCCTTGCGGTCGGCGAGCGCATTGCGCGCTTCGTGCAATTCGGCCTGGAGCCGCGAGAAGGCGTTGAATCGCCGGACCGCTAAGTCGACGATCGGCATGATCCGCTGCTTCGACAGGCCGTCGATGATATAGGCCGACACACCGGCATCGATCGCCGCGGCCGTGGCCTCCGGATCGCTCTGATCGACGAACATCGCGATCGGGCGGGCGAGTGCGCGCGACACCGCGAAATATTCCTCCAGCACGTCGCGGCTGGGATTTTCGAGGTTGATCAGCACGACTTCGGGGTTGGCCGCCTCGATCTGTGCAACCAGTGCATGCGCATTGTCGATCAGGACGAGATCGTCGAGCCCGGCTTCGCGCAATCCGTCCGAGATGATCGCGGCGCGCGTCGTGCTGGTGTCGATGATCGCGATCCGCATCGCCCGACCATATGCTGCGCCGCAGCAAGGCGCCAGAGAAACTCGCTATTGGTGACGAGGCAGAGGCGCCGGTCCGGCACCGAAGCTTGCCGGTGTCGGCCAGAACGTAAAGGGGTGTGGCGGTGCTGTCAGACTAACGCGAACTCGTCTCTCCACGATGGAGTCCGCTCTTTGAGGGCGGGCGCCTAGACTCGTTTTCTGATTGATTGAATCGAATGGGGATTCCCAAGCGGGTTGAGATCTGATTCAACCTGGTGGCTGGGGATGGAGGCCAGCGATCATGGCGAGACCCTATTCGAATGATCTCCGGGAGCGAGCGGCGTCGGCGGTGGCGTCGGGCCGCAGCTGCCGGGAGGTGGCATCGTTGTTCGGGGTGAGCGTGGCGAGCGTGGTGAAGTGGTCGCAGCGCCAGCGAGCGACGGGCAGTGCGGCGTCGCGCCAGATGGGTGGTCACCGCAAGCGTCTCCTGGAGCCGCACCGGGCGCTGGTGATCGAACGTGTGAGGGCGGTTCCGGACATCACGCTCAAGGCGTTGGTGGCCGAGCTGGCGGAGCAGGGCATCGTGACCAGCACGGTATCGGTGTGGCGGCTGGTGCGCTCGGAAGGGCTGCGCTTCAAAAAAAACGCTGTTCGCCATCGAGCAGCTGCGGCCGAAGGTCGCGCGCAGGCGAGAACAGTGGAAGAAGTATCAGGGCCGGCTTGATCCCCGGCGCCTGGTCTTCATCGACGAGACCTGGGCCAAGACCAACATGACGCCGATCCGCGGCTGGGCGCCACGAGGGACAAAGCTGGTCGCTCGCGCGCCGTTCGGCAAATGGCGCACGCTGACCTTCCTTGCAGCGTTGCGGCACGACCGGATCGATGCGCCCTGCGTCCTCGACGGACCGATCAATGGCCTCAGCTTCACGGCCTGGGTCGAGCAGTTCCTCGTGCCCACGCTCAAACCCGGCGATGTCGTCATCATGGACAACCTCGGCAGCCACAAGGGCCACGCCGTCCGCAAGGCGATCCGCTCGGCCCGGGCAAAGCTGCTGTTCCTGCCGCCATACTCGCCCGATCTGAACCCGATCGAGCAGGTCTTCGCCAAGCTCAAGCTGCTGCTTCGAAAGGCAGCCGAGCGATCTGTCGATGCAACCTGGCGCCGCATCGGCACTCTGCTCGACGCCTTCCCACCCCACGAATGCGCCAACTACTTCAGAAACTCCGGATACGCTTCAACCTAAGTGAAAACGACTCTAAGCGGCCGAAGCTCGAAAAAAACGGGGGCGTCCGGCGAGTCCGGGCGCCCCTTTTTTCATGCGTGCCGAACAGCTCAGGACGGCCGCACGCCCCGATCTCAGCCCGCCGGCGTGAACTCGCCGACGGTGATCGCGCCGAGATCGTGGTTGAACGTCTCGGTGGTCGCGGTGCCGTTGCCGCGCGCGGTGAAGGTACCGGCCTCGACATAGCCGCCGCTCCCGGTCGGATCCGACAGCACCTTGTAGGTCATCGGGCCGAGGTCGCTGGTCACGGTGATCGCCGATTTGCCGGCGGCATCGGTATAGGTCACGCTGATCGCGCCCTTGTCGCCGATC
>JBQCHO010000107.1:0-11410 GCA_051954635.1 Sphingomonas sp.
AATGACGTCAAATTACCCGCGCGTAGAGTGCATCATCGTGCCAGGTCTCGCCGACGAGAAACCGCCGGTCCCCCGCCACAGCGAACCCCTGCCGCTCGTAAAACGCCCGCGCTCGCGCGTTGCCGCCATAGACGCCGAGCAACACCCGGCGCTTCCCCATCGCCCGCGCATCGCCCAGCGCCCGTTCCATCAACTCGGCGCCGAGCCCCGATCCGTGCAGCCGCGACAGCATGTAGATGCGCCGCAGCTCGATATCGTCCGCCCCCACCTCGATCGGCAGATCGGGCGCGGTCAGCACGCTATAGCCAAGCGGCGCGCCACCGTTCGCCGTCTCGGCGAGCGTAACGACGCTGGCGGGATCGTCGATCCACGCGGCGAACTTGTCGGGGGTGTTGTTGCGCTGGCAATGCGCGACGATATCGCGGCCGCTCAAAATGCCGGCAAAGGCATCGAGCAAGGTGGCTCCAGCGACCAGCGACAGCGCGGGGGCGTCCTCGCCGCCCGCGCGTCGCAATACCGGCTTCAGATCAGCCGACAATTTCTTCGGGCTTGAAGAAATAGGCGATTTCGATCGCCGCATTCTCGTCCGAGTCCGAACCGTGGACCGAGTTCGCCTCGATCGATTCGGCGAGTTCCTTCCGGATCGTGCCGGCATCGGCGCTCTCGGGATTGGTCGCGCCCATGATGTCACGGTTGCGCTGCACCGCATTCTCGCCCTCGAGCACCTGCACGACGACCGGGCCCGAGATCATGAACGACACCAGATCGTTGAAGAACGGGCGCTCCTTATGGACGGCGTAGAAGCCCTCGGCCTGCTCCTTGGTCATCTGGATGCGCTTCGAAGCGACGACGCGCAGGCCGGCCTCCTCGAGCATCTTGGTGACGGCGCCGGTCAGATTGCGGCGGGTGGCATCGGGCTTGATGATCGAAAACGTCCGGTTCGCGGCCATGGCCGTGCGGCTCCTGCTATTGGATTGTGATTGGATGGCGTCGCCCTAGTCGCGGGCGCGGGCTTATGCAAGCTGCTCCCAGCCGCCGCCCTCGGATTGCTTCCAGTAACGCCGCTCGACGCCCTCGCGCTCGGCGAGCGCCTTCCACGCCTGCCGGGCCTCGACGATGCGCTCCTCGTCGAAAAAGTGGAACGCGCGTTCGAAACCGAGCGCCTCCTCACGCCATTGCCCATCCGCGATCGCGACGTTGCGGGCGTCGTTGGGCGCGCTGACCTCGGCTGAAAGCAGGATCGGCTGCCCCGCATCGCGCTCACCGCCCGCGCAACCGTGCGGCAGGAAACTGTCCGGTCGCCATGTCCAGAGCAGCTTGTCGAGCGCCGCCAGCCGCGCCGCCTCGGCGACGATCAGCAGCCGTCCTCCATCGGCGAGCACTCGCTCGGCGACCCGCGGCAACACCCGCTCGATCGGCGCAGCGGTGAGATGATAGAAATCGACCTGCACCGCCGCCGCCTCACGCTTACCTTTCGACGTTATCCCGCACGAACCGGTCGAGCACGCGCACGCCGAAGCCGGTCGCGCCCTTCTCGTAATTCGCGCCCGGCTTGTCCGCCCAAGCCATCCCGGCGATGTCGAGATGCGCCCAGCGCACCCCGTCGTC
This sequence comes from Sphingomonas sp., assembly GCA_051954635.1. Lineage (GTDB taxonomy): Bacteria > Pseudomonadota > Alphaproteobacteria > Sphingomonadales > Sphingomonadaceae > Sphingomonas. The sequence goes on from JBQCHO010000107.1 coordinate 1,609, forward strand.
GATGAAGCGCTGGAGGAACTGCGCCGCGGTGATCGATCCCGCCGCGCGCGGACCTACGTTCTTCATATCCGCGATCGGACTGTCGATCAGCTTGTCGTAGGTCGCGTTGACCGGCATCCGCCAGAGCTTGTCGCCCGAGGCGAGCCCCGCCGCCGTCAGCTCGCTCGCCAGCCCGTCGTCGTTCGAGAACAACCCGGCATGATCGTGCCCGAGCGCGATGATCATCGCCCCCGTCAGCGTCGCGAGGTCGATGATCGTCTTCGGCGTGTGCGTCCGCTGCACCCAGCACAGCGCGTCGCACAGCACCAGCCGCCCTTCGGCATCGGTGTTGATCACCTCGATCGTCTGCCCCGACATCGACGTCACGACGTCGCCCGGGCGCTGCGCATTACCGTCGGGCATGTTCTCGACGAGTCCGCACACACCGATCACGTTCGCCTTGGCCTTGCGCATGGCGAGCGCCTTCATCGCGCCGACCACCGCGGCCGCGCCGCCCATGTCCCATTTCATGTCTTCCATGCCCGCGGCGGGCTTGATCGAGATGCCGCCGGTATCGAAGGTCACGCCCTTGCCGACGAAAGCGACCTCGGGATCGCCGCCGCCCGCGCCGTTCCACTTGAGCGCAAGCAGCCGCGGCTCGCGCCGCGAGCCCTGGTTGACGCCGAGCAGCGCGCCCATGCCAAGCGCCCGCATCTCGTCCTCGCCGAGCACCGTAATCTCGAGCCCGAGCCCCTCGACCGACTTCTGCACCCGCTCGACGAAGCTCTCGGGATAAATGATGTTCGCCGGCTCGACGACCAGCTCGCGGGTCAGCGCCATGCCCTGCGTCACCGCGTCGAAATCGGCCCATGCCGCGTCGGCACCTTCGGGCGCGCCGGCGATCGTCACCGTCTCGAGGGTCGGCTTCTGCTTCTCGGGCAGCTTCGTGCGGTAGACGTCGAACCGCCAACTGCGCTGCGCCGCCCCGGCAGCAAACCGCGCGACCGACTTGGCCGCCGGCTTGCCCGGCAGCGCGGCGAAATCGACCGTCACCGCGGTCACGCCCGAAGCCAGCAGCTTCGCCACCAGCGCCCCGCCGGCGCGCTCATAATCCTCTTCGCCACCGGCGCCGAGGCCGAGCAGGATCAGCCGCTGCACATCGTCGCCGCTGGTCACGAAGGTCTCGATCATCGCGCCCGCGTCGCCGTCGAAGCGCGCCGCACGCGCCGCGCCGAGCAACGTCTTCTGCGTCGCATCGTCGATATCGCCGAACGCGACGCGGCCGAGGCCGTCTTTCTCGACCGGAAGGACGAGGACGCGCGTGTCTGCGGCGCGGGGGGCGAACTGGATTTGCATCAATACCTCGAATGATTCACGAATTGGGATGACTCGGCATCTAGGGATTCCGGACGCCGCTGGCAAAGCCCGCGGATACGATTGCGGTTGGCGGGCGACGATGCGATAGGGCGCTTTCGCTGCCGGACGCGTCGGCCGCAAGTGGAGTGTTCGAACCAGTGCGACGTCGCGACCTTCTGCTGTGCTGCACGTTGCCGCTGACACTGGTCGCCACCGCTGCGCGCGCGCAGAATCTGAACGACCGCCCCGAAGGGCCGCCGCCGCCCTCCTCGACCCCGCTGCCGAGCGATCCCGATCAGGTCCAGTTCAGCGCCGACACGCTCGAATATGACAGCAACGCCGACATCGTCACGGTGTCGGGCACCGTGCAGATGTTCCGCCAGGGCAATCGCCTGCGCGCCGACAAGGTCGTGTGGAATCGCAAGTCCGGCAAGGTCACCGCCACCGGCAACGTCGCCGTGACCAACCCGCAAGGCGACGTCGCTTACGGCGATTCGATCGATCTCACCGACAGCCTCAAGGACGGCGTCGTCCAGAACATGCTGGTCGTGCTCGAACAGGGCGGCCGCCTCGCCGCCAGGCAGGGCACGCGGCATGACGACGGCACCGTCGATCTCGATTACGCGGCCTACACGCCGTGCGACGTCACCGCGTCGAACAATTGCCCCAAGGAACCGACCTGGAAAATCACGGCGGTCAAGGTAACGTATCGGCCCGACAAGCAACGCATCTACTACAAGGGCGCACAATTCCACCTGTTCGGGCTGGCGGTGCCACTGCCGTCTTTCTCCAATCCTGTCGGCGGCGACGCGCAGAGCGGCTTCCTGACGCCCGACATCCAGATCGATCACACTAACGGCCTGCAGGTCGGCCTGCCTTACTATTTCCGGCTCGCCCCCAATCGCGGGCTGACGGTCGAGCCCTATGTTTTCACCAACACGCTGCCGATGCTCAAGGCGGATTATCGCCAGGTCACCAGCATCGGCGCATTCCGCGTCACCGGCTACGGCACGTACAGCCGGCAGAGCGACGATCTGATCGGCATCAATCCTACCGCCTCCAGCACCAACCAGTTCCGCGGCTATCTCGACGCCGCCGGGCGCTTCCAGCTCGACCCTAATTGGAGCGTCAGCGGCTCGCTGCGGCTTGCGACCGACAAGACCTTTCTGCGCCGCTACGATATCTCGCGCGACGATCGCCTGCGCGACACGATCCAGGTCGAACGGATCGATCAGGACAGCTATCTGTCGATCGCCGGCTGGGCGGTCCAGACGCTGCGCCTCGACGAGCAGCAAAAGTTGCAGCCGCTCGCGCTGCCCGAGATCGATTACCGCCGCCGGATCGCCGATCCGTGGCTCGGCGGCACGATCACGCTTCAGGCAAACAGCCTCGCGCTCGATCGCTCCGAGGGCCAGGATACCCAGCGCGCCTTCGCCAGTGCGACGTGGGAACTCAACAAGCTGACGCCCTGGGGCCAGCAGGTCACGTTCACCGCATACGGGCGTGGCGACATCTATCACACCAACGATTCGCTCGCGACGACGGTGCCGATCTATCGTGGCGAGGACGGTTTCCACGATCGCTTCATCGCCGCCGCCGCGGTCGACGTGAAATGGCCGTTCATCGGCAGCTTCCTGGGCGGCACGCAGCGGCTCACGCCGCGCATCCAGGTCGTCGCCTCGCCGCATACCCCCAATCTCGATATTCCCAACGAGGACGCCCGCGCGGTCGATCTCGAGGATTCGAACCTGTTCGCGCTCAATCGATTCCCCGGCTACGACCGCTGGGAGGATTCGACACGCTTCACCTACGGGCTCGACTGGCAGGTCGATCTGCCCAACTTCGCGCTCGATGCGACCGTGGGGCAAAGCTACCGCCTGAGCTCGGAGCCGACGCTGCTTCCCGACGGCACGGGCCTGACGAATCGCACCTCCGACATCGTCGGCCGCACCGAGCTGCGCTATCGCGACTTCGTCTCGGTCGTGCACCGCTACCGGCTCGACAAGGACGGTTTTGCGGTACGCCGCAACGAGATCGACGCGACGATCGGCTCGCGCGCGACCTACGTCCTTGCCGGTTATATCCGCCTCAATCGCAACATCGATCCGTCGCTCGAAGATTTACGCGACAGCGAGGAAATCCGTCTTGGCGGCCGCGTCCAGATCGGGCGGTTCTGGTCGGCGTTCGGCTCGACGATCATCGACCTCACCGACAAGGCCGAAGACCCGCTTGCTCTCGCCGACGGCTTCGATCCGGTCCGCCACCGCCTCGGCGTTGCTTATGAGGACGATTGCCTCAAGCTTGGCGTGACGTGGAAACGCGACTATCAGCAGACCGGCGACGCCCGGCGCGGCAACAGCTTCCTGTTGACGCTGGCATTCAAGAATCTGGGCCGCTAAGCTCAGGTTCAGTTCGAAATGATATCGTCGGGGCGTTCAAACGTGCTCGGCTGGATGGGAAAAGATACTAGGTGATCATGTCGATATCGAAGGCGGCGCGGGCAACCCGCACGATCGGGTTCGTCGCGGCGCTGGCGCTCGGCACCTCGGTTTTTGCGCAGGCGGCGAGCGATCAGGATGATGCCGCGCCGTCAGCACAGACCGACAATACCGGGCTCAACATCCCGAGCGACGTCCAGCTGTTCGGTCATCTCGATCCCAACGTCCGCAAGCCGACCGCGATCGTCAACGGCTCGGTGCTCACCGGCACCGACGTCGACCAGCGCGTCGCATTGATCGAGGCGGCGAACAACCTGTCGCTGCAGGGCGAGGAGCTCAACCGTCTCAAGCTGCAGGTGCTGCGCAACCTGATCGACGAGACGCTGCAGATCCAGGAAGCCAAGTCGAACGACATCTCGGTCACGCCGGAGGAGATGACGAGCGGCTTCAACCACGTCGCGCAGCGCTTCAACATGACGCCGCAGCAGTTGAACGAATATCTTGCCAAGATCGGTTCGTCGGTGCGCTCGCTCAACCACCAGATCGAAGCCGAAATCGCCTGGAGCCGTTACCTCAGCAAGGAGGTCGAACCCTTCGTCAACGTCGGCGATCAGGAGGTCAACGCGATCCTCTCGCGCCTGAAGGCGGATCAGGGCACCGAGGAATATCACCTGCGCGAAATCTACATGTCGGCGACGCCGGACCGCCAGCAGGAGGTCCAGGCCAACATGCAGAAGATGATGCAGCAGATTCAATCGGGCGGTCAGCCGTTCGATTATTATGCGCAATTCTCCGAGGCCTCGACCCGCGCGGTCGGCGGCGACCTGTCGTGGGTGCGGCTCGATACCCTCCCCGCGCCGCTTGCCCAAGCTGCGCAGCAGATGCAGGTCGGCCAGATCGCCGGTCCGATCGCGACGCCGGGCGGCTTCTCGATCCTGTATCTCGTCGACAAGCGAGAGGTCGGCAAGGCCGATCCGCGTGACGCCAAGCTCAGCCTGCGCCAGCTGACGCTCAATTTCCCCAAGGGCACCACCCAGGCGCAAGCGCAGGCGCGCGCCGCCGATTTCAGCAAGGCGATCGAGACGATCCACGGCTGCGGCGACGCGACCACCGTTGCGCAGAAGATCGGCGCCGAGGTGGTCGACAACGACCAGATTGTCGCCCGCCAATTGCCGCCGCAGTTGCAGGACATCCTGCTCAAGATGCAGGTCGGCCAGGCGACCCCGCCGTTCGGCTCGGCGAGCGAAGGGATTCGCACGCTGGTCTTGTGCGGTCGCGACGATCCGCAGGGCAGCACGCTGCCGGGCGCGGGCCAGGTCCAGAACCAGATCGAGCAGCAGCGCGTCAGCCTGCGCGCCGAACAGGTGCTGCGCGATCTTCGCCGCGACGCGATCATCGAATATCGCTGAGGAACAGGCATGAAGGAGCCGGCGATGACCGCGCCGCTCGCCGTATCGATGGGCGATCCCGCCGGGATCGGGCCCGAGATCATCGCCAAGGCATGGGCTGTCCGGCGCAAGGCCAAGCTCGCGCCGTTCTTCGCCGTCGGCGATGCGCGCGCTATCGGCCGCGTCTGGACCGGCCCCATCGCGACGATCGACGCGCCCGATGCCGCGACAGCAGCGTTTGCCAAGGCATTGCCCGTGCTCAGCATCGAAGATGCCGGTGCGATCGATCCGGGTTCGCCCGACGCCGACGGCGCGCGCTGCGCACTCCACGCCCTCGAGCTTGCGACGGGCCTGGCGCGTAACGGCGCCGCCGGTGCGCTGGTGACCGGCCCCGTCTCCAAGGCGCAGCTCTACAATATCGGTTTCACTCATCCCGGGCAGACCGAATTCGTCGCCGAACGCGTCGGCGTTGCCGGCGAAAATGCGGTGATGATGCTTGCCGGCCCATCGTTGCGCGTCGTGCCGATCACCACGCATGTCGCGCTCGCCGACGTTTCCGGCCTGCTCAATATCGACCTCGTCACCGCCAAGGCGCGCGCGACCGCGCGCGGGCTTCAACGCAATTTCGGCATCGCCAACCCCCGTCTCGCCTTTGCCGGCTTCAACCCCCATGCCGGCGAGCAGGGCGCGATCGGCCGCGAGGAGATCGACATCCTCATCCCTGCGATCGAACAGTTGAAAAGCGAAGGCATTGACGCAGTCGGGCCGTTCGCCTCCGACGCGATGTTCAACGATCGCGCGCGCAAGCACTATGACGCCGCCTTGTGCTGCTACCACGATCAGGCGCTGATCCCGATCAAGACGCTGCACTTCGACGAAGGTGTCAACATCACGCTCGGCCTTCCCATCGTCCGCACTTCACCCGATCATGGCACTGCCTTCGCGATCGCCGGACAGGACCAGGCCGAACCCGGCGCGATGATCGCCGCGATCCGCATGGCGCACGAGGCCGCCCAGCGCCGCGCCGCCGAGCGCTCGTGACCGCGCTGCCGCCGCTTCGCGAGGTGATCGCGAAGCACGGCCTCTCCGCCAGCAAGGCCCTCGGCCAGAATTTCCTGTTCGATAGCCAGTTGCTCGCGCGCATCGCCGCAATCCCCGGCGACCTTACTGACGCGGAGGTATTCGAAGTCGGCCCCGGCCCCGGCGGCCTTACCCGCGCTCTCCTTGCCGCCGGCGCGCGCGTCACCGCGGTCGAGCGCGACCGTCGCTGCATTCCCGCGCTGGCCGAGCTCGGCGACGCCTATCCCGCGCGCTTGCGGATCATCGAAGGCGACGCGCTCGAAATCGATCCGCCCACCTTGTTCGAGGGCCGTCCGCACATCGTCGCCAACCTGCCCTACAATGTCGGGACTGCGCTGCTCGTGCGATGGCTCTCGGCCGACTGGCAGCCTTGGTGGCAGAGCCTGACGCTGATGTTCCAGAAGGAAGTCGCCGAACGCATCGTCGCCGCGCCCGGCGGCAGTGCCTATGGTCGCCTGGCCGTCCTCTCGCAGTGGCGCTCGACTGCGCGGATCGCGATGACCGTTCACCGCTCGGCTTTCACTCCGCCGCCCAAGGTGATGTCCGCGGTAGTCCATATCGAGCCTGCCGAAGCGCCCGACGGCGTCGCGTTCGCGATGCTCGAACGCCTCACCGCCGCCGCCTTCGGGCAGCGCCGCAAGATGCTTCGCCAGAGCCTCAAGTCGGTCCCCGACGCGCTCGACGCGCTGGCCTCGCTCGGCATCGACGAAACGCGCCGCGCCGAAACCGTCAGTGTCGCCGAATTCGTTGCCTTGGCGCGAGCGCTCAGCCCCGCCTGATCACTCGCCGGGCTTGTCGCTCGCAGTGGTCTGCTGCGCCAGTGCAGTCGTCGGCGGGCCCTTGGCGATCGCCGCGGCGAGTTGCTGCGCCTCGGGGCACGCGCCCTTGCAGGTCTTCTGCAGCTTGGCGAGATCGGCCTGCGCCTGTTTCACCGCGCCCTTGGCGAGCAGCGCCTGCCCCTCGCCGCCGATCGCAGCCGTGTCGTTGGGATCGAGCAGCAGCGCGTCGCGATAATGACGGATCGCCTTGCCGTTCAGCCCCTGCTTGTGCGCAACCTCACCGAGCGCAACGAACGCCGAACGATTTCGCGGATCGACCGCCAGCGCGGTTTCCAGATCGTCGGTCGCCTCGTCGAGCTTGCCCGCAGCCGTCGCCGCCTTGCCCTTGGCCAGCCAGTCGAGCGACTTGGCGTCGATCTGGTCATCGGGCTTTTGGCTGTGCAGGGCGGTCGACACCGAGGCCAGCGTCAGCGCGGCGGCGGTGGCGACGAGCGAGATACGCATCAATTTCTCCATGGCTCTTGATCGCTGAATTAGCACGCCCGGACCAGCCGCGCGACGAAAAAACCGTCGGTGCCGTCATGCGCCGGAGTCAATCGCACCCCGTGGCCACGCGGCCGGCCGGCCGGCAGATCGAGCGGTTCGGCTCGCCAATCGGGATGCTCGGCCAGGAAGCGGTCGACCTGTCCCGATCCTTCCTCGTCGAGCAGCGAGCAGACGATGTGGACAAGCGCGCCGCCCGGCTTGACCAACTCGGCCGCAATGCCCAGCAGCCGCTGCTGCGTCGCCACCAGTCGATCGAGCCGCTCGGGCGTCAGCCGCCACCGGGCTTCCGGATTACGCCGCCATGTCCCCGTGCCCGAACACGGCGCGTCGATCAGCACGACATCGGCGCGCTCGCGCCAATCGGCCAGCGCCTCGGCTTCGCGATTGGGGTTCATCAACCGTGTCTCGATGATCGAAGCGCCGGCCCGCTCGGCGCGTGGCGGCAATCGCGACAGCCGGCCGCGATCGATATCGCAGGCAAGCAGCGCCCCACGATCTTCCATCGCCGCCGCCAGAGCCAGGCTCTTGCCGCCCGCCCCCGCGCATAGATCGACCACGGCCATCCCCGGCGCCGCCCGTGCCGCCATCGCGACGATCTGGCTGCCCTCGTCCTGCACCTCGATCAGCCCCGCGCGAAACGCGTCGAGTTGCTCCACCGCGGTCCCGGCCGGCAATCTCAGCCCATCGAGTGTGTGGGTCGACACTGCCGCATCGGCGATACTGGCGACAACGTCGTCGCGCTCACCCTTGAGCCGATTGACCCTCACGTCGAGCGGCGCGCGATCGCTCAGGGCGGCAAGTTCAGCACTGTCGAGCCCCGCGGCGCGCAGCTTCTCGTCGAGCCACGCCGGCGCGGCTCCTGCGGAAGCCCGCTGCTCGTCGGTCGCGATCGGCGCGGGGGCGTGGCCTTCGCCAGTAAAAGCCGATGCAATTGCAGCATCGTCGTCGGCCAGACCGACCAGCGCCGCACGCCCGCTCTCGGGCCGCTCGCCCGCGCGCCGGATTGCGGCGTAGATCAGCTCGCGCACCGCCCTCCGGTCCTTGCTCCCGGCATAGCGTCGCTCGGCGAAATAGCGCGCGATCAGCGTATCCGCCGCCGGCCCCTGATCCCGCGCCGCCGCGATGATCGCGTCGAGCAGTTCGATCGCCGCCTGCGCGCGTCCGCCGGGGGTCATTCGCTCGCCTCGGATACTATCGTCACCCCGGGCTTGACCCGGGGTCGGGCTGCCTTTCGACGGTCGCAAAAGAAGCCTTGCCCCGGGTCAAGCCCGGGGCGACGGAAAAGCAGTAGCCGGCCGATGGCGTCAGCGCGTCGGATAATTCGGCGCTTCCCGCGTGATCGTCACGTCGTGAACATGGCTCTCACGCAGCCCCGCGCCGGTGATGCGGACGAAGCGCGCGCGTTGTTGCAGATCGGGAATCGTCGCAGCGCCGGTATAGCCCATCGCCGCCTTCACCCCGCCGACGAGCTGGTGGATGACGTCCTTGGCCGGGCCCTTGAACGGCACCTGCCCCTCGATCCCCTCGGGGACCAGCTTGAGCTGATCCTTGATGTCGCCCTGGAAATAGCGGTCCGCCGAGCCGCGCCCCATCGCGCCGACCGATCCCATCCCGCGATAGCTCTTGTACGAACGCCCCTGATACAGGAACGTCTCTCCCGGCGCTTCCTCGGTCCCGGCGAGCAGCGAGCCGACCATGCAGGTCGACGCCCCCGCGGCGAGCGCCTTGGCGAGGTCGCCCGAGGTGCGTAAGCCCCCATCGGCGATCACCGGCACGTTCGACCTGGCGGCCTCTTCGGCGCAATCCATCACCGCGGTCAGCTGCGGCACGCCGACCCCTGCCACGACGCGCGTGGTACAGATCGAGCCCGGCCCGATCCCGACCTTGATCCCGTCCGCGCCGGCATCGATCAAGGCGCGGGTCGCCTCGGCGGTGGCGACGTTGCCGGCGATCACCTGCACCGAATTGGACAGCTTCTTCACCCGCTCGACCGCGCGCGCGACGTCGCGATTGTGGCCGTGCGCGGTGTCGATCACGACGAGGTCGAGCTCGGCGTCGACCAAGGCCGCGGTCCGCTCGAATCCCTTGTCGCCGACCGTCGTCGCCGCCGCGACGCGCAGCCGCCCCGCTTCGTCCTTGGTCGCATCGGGATAGGTCACCGCCTTCTCGATATCCTTGACGGTAATCAGCCCGACGCAGCGATAGGCATCGTCGACCACCAGCAATTTCTCGATCC
>JBQCHO010000108.1:0-32684 GCA_051954635.1 Sphingomonas sp.
GCCGACCTCGGTGAACTTGGTCGCCTCGACCTTGACGAACGGAGCGTCGGCGAGCTTGGCCAGCCGCCGGGAAATCTCGGTCTTGCCGCAGCCGGTCGGGCCGATCATCAGGATGTTCTTCGGCGTCACCTCGTCGCGCAGATCGGGAGCGAGCTGCTGACGGCGCCAGCGGTTGCGCAAGGCCACCGCGACGGCGCGCTTGGCGTCCTTTTGGCCGATGATGTGCTGGTCGAGCGCGGCGACGATCGCCTTGGGAGTCAGAGTGTCGTTCATGGGTCTCTCAATTGGGAAGCTGGGGCCGAGCGATCAAGCGCAGGTCAGCCGCTTGGCGATCGCGGTATGGCGGCGGATGAGCGCGTCGGTCGTGGCGGGATCGACCTCGGTCGACCAATTGCCGCGATCCGCGGTGCCGCCGAGGATCACGCCGTCGGTTCGCGAAAACATATACATCCCGTCACCGGTCTCGAGCGCGTAATCGACCTCGGGCTGCGGCAGCAGCACCGCGAGCTGACCGCGCATCGGGGTGATCTCGGCATCGCCGAACAATTGCCCGGCGCCGAGCCCGGTGCAGTTGAAGACGAGGCTTTCGGGAAGTGCTGCAACCTCGGCGGGCGCGTGGAAATCGCGCACCTCGACGCGGCCGCCGGCGATGTGGACGTCGCGCAGCATCGCGCGGAGGAAGCGCGGCGGCTCGATCAGCATGTCGTCGAACTGGCCGACATATTGGTAGCCGAAGCCGTGCGCGCCGGTGCCGAGATCGCGCGCCTCGGGCAGCATCGATCGCAAGAGTCGATCGGTGTCGCTGTCGCCGGGCGCGCGGTCCGACACGAGATAGTTGGTCATCCAGCGGACGCCGTACTCGTCGCCGATCATGATCTGATAGCGCTGATAGGCGTAGCTCGCCGCGGCGACGAGCTGCTGCTCGAATTGCGGGGTCAGCTCGTCCGAATCGTAGAGGATCGAAGGGTACCATTGCCCGCCGGCGATGTTCGATGTCGTCTCGGGCGGCAGCGCCTTGGCGTAGATCGTGACGGGATAGCCTGCTTCCTGGATCAGCCGTGCAGTCGTCAGCCCGACGACGCCGGCGCCGAGCACCGCGACCGGGCCTTGATGGCCGGGCAGCCCGAGATTGGTCGCAAGGCGCGACGTGCCCCAGGAAAGGGTTATCCCCGAGCCGCCATGGCCGTAATTATGGACCAGCGTCTTGTCGCCGAAGCTCTCGGCGCGGACGACGAAGCCCGAGGGGCGATAGGGACGTAAGCCCACCAGCGTGCGGATCACGCGATCGGCGGCGACGTTGACGCGGGGGAGGCACGCGGCGTGCGCGGTTGCGGGTCGCACGCCCGCCGCGCACCCGGGGAGAGCGAGGGCGCCGGCACCGGCGAGGACCGAGCGTCGCGACACAATCCCACCAGCACCCCGGCGCAGGCCGGGGCCCAGTTGGGAAAGCGGATGTAATGAAGCGCAGCGCTCTACAACGGGAGCCATCCCACCTGGGCCCCGGCCTTCGCCGGGGAGCGGTGGCATCACGAAGCGCTCTCCAGCGTCTCCACCGTCAGATTGTCGTTGGTGTAGACGCAGATCTCCGCGGCGATCTTCATTGCCCGCCGAGCCAGCGTTTCGGCATCAGGCTCGTATTCCGCCAGCGCGCGCGCCGCGGCGAGCGCGAAATTACCGCCCGAACCGATCGCCGCGATCCCGCCCTCGGGATCGAGCACGTCGCCGTTGCCGGTCAGGATCAGCGTCACGTCCTTGTCGGCGACGATCATCATCGCTTCCAACTGGCGCAGATATTTGTCGGTCCGCCAGTCCTTGGCGAGCTCGACCGCGGCGCGCAGCAACTGGCCGTGATGCTGCTCCAGCTTGCGCTCCAGCCGTTCGAGCAGGGTGAAGGCGTCGGCGGTCGCGCCGGCGAACCCGGCGAGCACCTTGCCGTCGTTCAGCGTGCGGACCTTGCGCGCGCTCGGCTTCATCACCGTCTGGCCCATCGAGACCTGGCCGTCGCCGGCGATCACTACCTTGCCGTTCTTGCGCACGGAGACGATCGTCGTGCCGTGCCACGTCATGTCGTTGCTCATGGGGCGCATATGGGGCAGGGCTGGCGCGGCTGCAAACCCCGGGGGAACGAGCAATGCCGAGCCTGCACCTGCGACCCGTCCAGTTCGTCGATTCGCCGGTGGGGTATGAGGACGGCGCGGTGGCGCGGCTGGCCGGCGGGATGCTGTGGTTCGCGGCTTACGAGCTGATCGAGGACAGCGCGCGGCGGACGGTGCCGCTTATCGATCTCGCCCACCGGCTGCGCGACGATCCGCGCGCCGCCGAGCTGCATGCGCGCATCACCGCGCCGCGCGCGCCGCTGACGCTGGGGAGCCGGACGCTGCGCTTCGAGCAGCCGCTCGTCGCCGGGATCGTCAACGTCACGCCGGACAGCTTCTCGGAAGATGGCGCGCGCCACGATGATCCCGCCGCCGCCGCCGAAGCCGCTTTGGCGATGATCGAGGCCGGCGCGGCGCTGATCGACCTCGGCGGCGAATCGACGCGGCCGGGCGCGCCGCTGGTGTGGGAAGGCGACGAAGCCAAGCGCGTCGTGCCGGTCGTCGAGCGGTTGCGCGCCTCAGGCGCGCCGCTCTCGATCGACACGCGCAAGGCGCCGGTGATGGAGGCCGCGCTCGCGGCCGGCGCGCATCTGGTCAACGATGTTTCGGCATTGCTGTGGGACGATCGCGCACTGGAGGTGGTGGCGACGGCGGGCTGCCCGGTCGTGCTGATGCACTCGCCCGACCCGAAAAAGGGCCCGCATGGCGAGGCGCGGTACGGCAATGTGCTCACGCAAGTGTTCGATTGGCTCGAAGCGCGGGTTGCCGCGGTGGTCGCCGCCGGCGTTTCGCGGGAGCGGATCGTGGTCGATCCGGGTATCGGGTTCGGCAAGTCGCTGCAGGACAATCTTGCGCTCATCAACGGTCTCGCGCTGTTCCACGGGATCGGCTGTCCGGTGATGCTCGGGGCGAGCCGCAAGCGGATGATCGGGGCGCTGGGCAACGCGGCGCCGGTCGATCAAAGGCTCGGCGGTTCGGTGGCGCTGGCGGTCAAAGGTGCGTCGCTCGGGGCGCAGTTGCTGCGTGTTCACGACGTGCCCGAGACGTTGCAGGCGCTCGCGGTCTGGCGCGGGCTGCAGGACCAGGCGCTGGTCGCGCGCTAGGCTATTCGAGGAGTTTGGGCGCTTCCTTCTGGAGCACCGCCTTCACCTGATTGGCGAACAGCGCCATCATCGGTGGCAGATCGATCACGGCGTGGACCTTGTCCTCGAAGGTCTCGAGCCGGCTGGCGATCGTCTGACCCATCGCCTGGACGGTGAAGTGCATCGTATCGCCCTGCCAGCGGTGATCGACTACCGCGCCGCCGGGGATCATCGTCGCGATCTTGCCGATGCCCTTGTCGAGCCGATCGTGCACGCCGGCTTTGCCGAGCTTGTGCGGGATATCCATTTCGACGGGTTCACCCATTACTTTTCTCCTCGTCGCGGGCGAAGATCATCGCGTCGTCGCCGAACGCCTTGAACTCGAGCGCGTTGCCGCTGGGATCGCGGAAGAACATCGTCGCCTGCTCGCCGACTTCGCCCTTGAAGCGAATATGCGGTTCGATGACAAAATCGGTGCCGGCTGTGGTCAGGCGATCGGCGAGCGCCTGCCAAGCGGGCATCGTCAGCACGACGCCGAAATGCGGCACCGGCACCGCCTTGCCGTCGACCGGGTTGGCGTGCTGCGCTTCGCCAGCTTTCGGGTCGAGATGCGCGACGATCTGATGGCCGTAGAGATCGAAATCGATCCAGTGATCCGAATGACGGCCTTCCGAGCAACCGAGTGTGCCGCCATAGAAGGCGCGCGCCTCGGCGAGGTCGCGCACCGGGAAGGCGAGGTGGAAGGGGCGGATCGCGGCAGTCATCGCACGCATATAGGCGTCTTAGTCGGCAAACACACCCCCTCGCGCGATCAGCTCGCCGCGCCGAGCCAGGCGTCGCGGAACGCCTGTTGCGCCGGCGACAGCGTGCCGCCCGCGGTTTCGGTGCGGACGATCTCGATCGTCGGATCGGCTGCGGCGGTGAGCGTCGCGTGATGCTCGCCGCCGCGGTTGCGCCAGGTGATCGCGACGTGCTGGCCGGGCTTCACCGCACCGAGCGCCGCGGTCCAGTCGTCGGCGGTCGCGATCTTCGCGTTGCCGAGCGTCAGGATCGTGTCGCCGCGATCGATGCCGGCCTTGTAGAGCGGGCTCGACGGCAGCGGGATCTGGTCGAGCGCCAGCGTGCCATCGGCAACCTTGACCCGGCTCGCGCCGAGCCAGCCCTTGTCGGGATGCGCGGCACGCAGGACGAGCCCGGCGGGCGCCAGCAACGGCGCGAAATCGGGGAGGGCGCTCCCGCGGATCGAGCTGTCGAAGAACGTCTTGGCGAAGGCCGGATCGTGGGTCAGCTCGGCGAGCCCGGCCTGGAGGTCGTCGGGCGTATAGGGCTTGGCGGGGGCGTAATCGGTCTGCTCGACGCCGTTCCTTTGCCACATGTGCTTCATGTAATCGTCGAGCGTGAGCTTGTAGCGCTCGCGCAGCTCTAGATCGAGTGCCAGCGCGATCACCGCGCCATAGGGATAGTAAGAGGTGAAGATGTTGCCGTTGACCGGATCGATCGCGGTCGCCGCGTCGACGAACGGCGCGCGCAGACTCATTTCCTGGGGCGAGCCGTAGTTACGGCCGGACCCCTCGACGACGTAATTGACCTCGGCGCCCATTTGCTTCGCCCAATCGTCGACCGAGCTTTCCTGCGCCCGGCGGACCATCAGCGGGCCGATATATTGGGTGAAGCCCTCGGCGAACCACAGCGAGCGCGTCGCATTGGCTCGCGTGAAATCGAACGGCTCGATGCCATCGGGGCGCAGTCGCTCGACGTTCCAGGCATGGGTGAATTCGTGCGCAACGGTGTCGATCTGGCCGAACTTGCCGTCGTGGAGCGACTCGGGCTCGCTGATCATCGTCGAGTTGCGATGCTCCATGCCGTCGCCGCTGATCTGCGGCATGTAATCGGCGATGAAGGTATAGGTGCCGAAATCGAAATCGGGGGGCGAGTCGAACAGCTTGATGTGCTGCTGGATCAGCTTTTCGACCATCGCGGCGAAATAATCGACATCCGCTGCATTGTCCTGACTGTGGACGGCGAGGCGGAAGGTGTAGGTCTTGCCATTGCCCTGCACTTTCCAGGTCCGCATCTGGAAATCCGAAAGCTCGGTCGGGCTGTCCATGAAATATTGCAGATTGGGCGCCCAGAAAGTGTCCGTCGTCCCGCTTGCGGGGGGCAATTGGGTCGCGATCTTCCAGCTTTTGTCGATCGGGTGGAAGGTGACGCGGATCGGATCGCTGTCATGGCCCGTCGCCCACATGAAGGTCGCGGGCATGTTGAGATGCGCGTGGGTCGGGTCGATCTGGGCATAGGTGCCGTCGCCGTGATCGCCATAGAGCGTGTAGGAAAGCGTCACCGTGCCGCCTGTCGTCGGCACGCGCCAGCTATACGGATCGCGGCGGTCGATCGTAAGCGTGTGGCCGGCGCCGTCGACCGCGGAGACCGAATAGACGTTCTTGGCGAATTCGTGCATCGCGTAGCGGCCGGGTGACGAGCGCGCCATGCGGAATTCGACCGTCCCGGGGGCGAGGTTGCGATAGGTGACGCTGATCCGCGCTTCGTGATGCACCGCATTGGGAAAGCTGACGTCGTAGCTGACCGGCGCGTTCGGCCCCGGATCCCGTGCCTGGCCGAAAGCGGGTGCGGAGGCGGCCAGCGCGATCAGGCTGGCGGCGCTAAGGATGCGGCTCATGGTGAAGTCCCCCGATGGATTGGTTGGCGGTGGCATAAGCGAGCGATCGAGGGGCGTCCAGCGACGAGCTTTTCGCCGGTGAAGTGGACAAAGTGGAGAGCGTCGCGAGGTTTTGCCGAGTCTTGCGCCAGCAACGCGGCGGGATAACGACGCGAAGCGCCCTTGCCGCACAAGGCGCGCGACACAGGCGCGACGGCGGCGCGCCTGCAACGCGACACCCGCGCGCCCAAGCGGCGACGGCTCGCGCCGGGTATGCGCCCGCACCGCACCGGCGAAGCGCCCACCGCGCATCAGCGCCGCGTCGGCGAGGCGGCGCGCGCGAAGGGGTCGGCGAGCTGGCCGGCGTGGAGCGCGAGCGCCTGACCCCAGGCCTGGTCGAACGGCGTGCCGGCAAGTCGCACGCGCAGGCGATGCGCGCTCGACCGCGACATGCCCGCGGCCCGCGCCGCGCGCGCAACGCTGCCGCATTCGAGAAGCGCTGCGAGGAAGATACGCTGCTTCGCCGGCGTCCAGTGCGCACGGAGCAGTGGGACGGGCGGTTCGGGACTGCGGTTCTGTTCCATCGTCGAGGATAGATCAGAACAAATCCAACATTGCAAAGAGGGCTGAGCGTGATGGCTTCGTCGGGCGGCGGACGCATGAGCCCGAGGACCGGCTTTTGAGTGGGAAACGGTCGGTTGTTCTAGAGCGCAACAATCAAATTGCGGACGACGAGCCACAAGTTAAATTCACTTCATGCGCGACCACGAAATGCTCACTGCTATCCCGGGAGCGATGCTTGCAGAGGCGTTCACCAGCGAGCACCGCGAGGCGGCTATGGCAGCCGGTAAGATTGTTGCTCGGCGACTCGCCCCGCGTCAGTGGACGGAGCGCTTTGCATTGCTGGTGGAAGGCGAAACGGTCTTGATGCCGGCACGGCTATACTTTTCGGAAGAACATGCGATGTCGGCAAAGGATGTCGAATGCTGGCCATTTATCAGAGCGCTCCAGTCCCGAAGCAACGACGGATATGAGCGTCAACGCGCTGTGCGCGATCTGCTCGGATTTCCAAAGCCATCATTCGCTCCGTTCATCGTCGCGCTAATCGGGGAGTACGTCGTAGAAATCTTGGACGACATTTTCGTCGGGATGACGCCCGAATTTGAGCGTCAGATCGGCTCGTTCCTTGCAGCAAACCCAGCTTACTGGAGCACCGTCAAACGACGGGTCACGAGCTATTGGAACGTTTATTATCGGGCGCGATGGCTCAACGATCAGGGCCGTGTCGAACGACGAAACGAATATGTTGGAACGAGATTGGTTGAGCGGCTTGACGCGGCAGTTTTACGACGTGCCGCCAATGATGATGAATGGCGATAACTAGGGCGGTGGCCGACCGGTTGCGTTTGGCGAACTACGTTCTCGACCGCGACCGCCAATGAATGGGTGATGCGCAGTCGATCAGGTGGTCGGCGCCGCAGCCGCCCATTGCGTCACGACCCGTGACACATCGGCATTTGCCGCGGTCCGAACCAGCAGCATTACCGCGCTTCGCGCGTCCTCACTTGCCGGCGCCCGGATAGACGATCTTGAACTCTTTCGGCGGCGTCGCGCCCATCAGATTCTCGACAAAATAGTCCCACCGGCGCCGCATCATGTAATCGGACATGTCGCCATAGCCGTGATGCGCGCGCGGGAAGAGGATGAGATCGAAATCCTTGTTCGCCTTTTCCAGCGCGTCGACGACCAGGAAGGTCGAGGACACGGGCACGTTGTCGTCGAGCAGCCCGTGCGCCAGCAATAGCTTGCCCTTCAGGTTCCTGGCCAGATCCTCGTTGGCCTGCAGGTCGTAATTCGACGTCTTCCCGTCGGTCTTCAGCAACCCGAGGTATTTTTCGTAATAATCGTCCTCGTAATTGCGGTTGTCGTGGTTGCCGCTCTCGGCGATGCCGACCTTGAAGAAGTCGGGATAGCGGAACATCGCGGCCGCGGTCGCATTGCCGCCGCCCGAATGGCCCCAGATGCCGACGCGATCGGTATCCAGCCAGGGATTGCGTGTGGCCAGATCCTTGATCCCGGTGACCTGATCGGGGATCGCCTGCTTGCCCATGTCGCGATAGTAGAAGTCCTGAAAGGCCTTCGATCGGCGCGGCGTTCCCATGCCGTCGATCTCGACGACGGCGAAGCCGAGCTGCGCCAGCGCATCGGCGTCGCCATGCGACGGCGCGAACTGCCGGGTGGCGATCGTGCCCATGAACGGCCCCGGATAGATATAGTCGATGACCGGGTATTTATGCTGCGGATCGAGCCCCGCGGGCTTGAACAGCAGGCCGTAGCACAACGTCTTGCCGTCGCTGCACTTGACGGCAATGCTCTCGGGCGGCTGCCAGCCGGTCGCGCGCAGGCGCGTCACGTCGGCCTTGGCGAGCTGCTCGACCACCGACCCGTCGGCGCGCCGCAGCACCGCGGTCTGCGGCTGCTGGGGCGTCGAGTAGATGTCGACGAAGTAGCGGCCGTCGCTCGACGGGATCGCGATATGGTCCTGCTTCTCGGGGGTGAGCAGCTTGGGCTCGCCGCCGTTCAAGTCGAGCGCGTAGATGCTGCGGTAATAAGGGTCATCGCCAGCCTCGCGCCCGACGCCGGCGATCAGCATCTTGCCGGTGCGTTCGTCGATATAGACCGGGTGATCGACGTTCCAGTGCCCATGCGTAACCTGCCGCACGAGCTTGCCGGTGCTGGTGCTGTACAGATAATAATGGCCCCAATCGGAGCGCTGCGACCACCACAGGATCTGGCCACGCTCCGACAGGTAGCGCCAGTTGATTCCTTCGTCATTGTAGCCGCTGTCGAACCAGGTCGGCACGGTCTCGGTGAACACGTCGCGCACCGCACCCGTGGCGGCATCGGCGATCCGCATCGTCTCGATCTTGTGATCGCGCGAGGTGGACACGAAAGCGAGCGTCTTGCTGTCCTTCGCCCACTGCATGTCCTGCGGGCCGTCGCCGCACACCACGTCGTCGCACAGCGACGACCGGTGCAGATCGGGCTGCATCTTCAGACGGGTCACCTGGCCATCGTCGACGTCGACGATGACGCGCTGGATGTGGAAGATGTCCTTGTCGCCGACGAACGGATATTTCCACGTATCCGCCTGGCCGTGGCCGACCTGCGTCGTCGTCGTGGTGTAGTCGGCCACCGCGCGCTGATCCTGCTGGAAGGTCGCCACCTTTTTGGAGTCGGGCGACCAGATCACGATCGCCTGGTCCGAATGCTTCCAGCCCGCATTATCCGTCGCGTAGCCGAAATCCTTGACGCCATCGGTGGTCAGCTGCCGCTCCTTGCCCGTGCTCTCGTCGCGGACCCACAGATTCCAGTCGCGGATGAAGACCGCGCGCTTGCCGTCGGGGGAGAGCACCGCCGCCGCCGGGCCGCCATGCTGCGCCAGATAGCCGGCGATATGCCCGGCGTTCAGCGCGGCCGCCTGCTTGCAATCATAAGGCTGCGCCAGCTTGCAGTCATAGCGCTCGCCGCCAACGGTCAGGATCGCGCTGTTGTTGGCGAAATCCGGCTCGAAGCCCTCGAAATAGAGCTTCGTCGCATCGCTTTGCTTCAACCCGGCCGCGTTCAGCGATTTCAGGACCGCCGCCGTCTCGAAAGCCGGCGCCTTCGTGCCCTTGGTCGCGTCGCCCAGCATGATCGTCGACACGCCCTGGCTGGTATCCGCATACCAGAAGTGCTGCGCGTCGATCCAATGCGCCGACCGCACCGAATGGTCGACCAGCGGCGCGGTCCACGGACCGAGCTGGTGCATGGCGCGCGTATAATCGTCGGCTGTCACTGCCGGCCGCTGTTGCGCAGCCGCCGTGCCGGCGATCAGGGAAATCGAGAGGCAGCAGGCAAGCAGACGCATAGAGAGGCTTTCCGAAGGAGAGGATTCGGCAGATCGCACGCAGAATGGAAAGAGCGGTGGTTGTTCCCCTCGTCCACCCCCCAGGCGGTCCCATTAGAACAGCAACGGACAGAGGTTCTTATGCAGACCGGTGGCGGCGATCGCAATAGCCCGGTCCGAGCAGGCATGAGCTATTGACTCAAAGGCTCGCGGCGCAGCGGGCCCGGGAGCGCTGCTTGCACGAGGGCAGGCAAGTCCGAGGTGGCGGACGCTGCTTGCCGAGCGATCCAAATCAGGCAATAGGCCCGAACGATGCGGCGCTTCGCCATTCCCCTCAGCCTGATCCTGCTCGGCGCGGTTGCCGCGTGCGGGTTCGCGCCGCTCGAAGCATGGTGGCTGGCGCTGCCGGCGCTCGCGGGGTTCCTGTGGCTGGTGCACGACGCGCGGAGCGTGAAGGCGGCGCTGTGGCGCGGATGGCTGTTCGGGGTCGGCCATTTCACGATCAACAACAACTGGATCCAGCACGCCTTCACCTATCAGGACAAGATGCCGCACGCGCTCGGCTATCTCGCGGTCGTGCTGCTGGCCTTGTATCTCGCGGTGTTTCCGGCGGCGGCCGCCGGGCTGGCCTGGCGATTGGCGAGCCCGCGGGCGACGGGCGATACGGTGACGCCGCCGGGCGCGCCGTTCGCGCTTGTGGCAGGGGCGAGCTGGATCGTCACCGAATGGCTGCGCGCCGAGCTGTTCACCGGGTACGCCTGGGATCCGATCGGGGTTATCTGGGTCGCGGTGCTGCCGGTCGCGCGCAGCGCAGCGTGGATCGGCACCTATGCGCTGTCGGGGCTGACGATCGTCGCGGCGGGGGCGCTGATGCTGCTGTTCGCTCGCCGCTGGACGCTCGCGGCGGTGATGGTCGCGGCGGTGGCGGTGACGACCGCGGTCAATTGGAACGAGACTGCGCCGCCGGCAGCGAGCGGGCCGCGCGTGCATGTCGTCCAGCCCAATCTCGGGCTCGAGGACCAGGACGCGCCCGATTATACCGAGACGAGCTTCGAGCGGCTGCTCGACCTGTCGGGCGAGCCGGGCGCGGCGCCGCGGCTGATCGTGTGGCCCGAGGGCGCGGTGCGCTACATGCTCGAGGACGGCTATCCGATCCAATATTATTACGAGGGCTCGCCCGCCTTCACGCGGGCGCGGATCGCGGCGCGGCTCGGCCCGAACGACATAGTGCTGACCGGCGGCGACGGGTTGCTGTTCAACGCGCGCGGGCGGCTGACCTACGGCACCAATTCGATCTTCGCACTCGATGCCCGCGGGCGCATCCTTGGCCGCTACGACAAGGCGCATCTCGTCCCGTACGGCGAATATCTGCCGATGCGCTGGCTGCTCCAGCCGCTCGGGCTGTCGCGGCTGGTGCCGGGCGATATCGACTTCAAGCCCGGCCCCGGCCCGCGCGATTTCACGCTGCCGGGGTTCGGCCTGATCGGCGGGCAGGTCTGCTACGAAATCGTCTTTTCGGGGGAGGTGGTCGACGAGGCGCATCGCCCGGCACTGATCTTCAACCCATCGAACGACGCCTGGTTCGGCGCGTGGGGGCCGCCGCAGCACCTGGCGCAGGCGCGGATGCGCGCAATCGAGGAGGGGCTGCCAATCCTGCGCTCGACCCCGACCGGCATTTCCGCGGTGATTGCCGCCGATGGCCGCCTATTGGGCACGATGTCGCTGCACCGCGCCGGCGCGATCGATCTGCCGATGCCGGGCGCGCTGCCGCCGACGCTGTTCGCCAGGCTCGGCAATTGGTGGGCGGCGATCGTCGCGGCGCTGCTGTGCGTGGGAGCCGTTGTAATCCGCCGTCGCGCACGTTAGATGCGCATATAACAAAAGCTTTATATGCGGCATGAGCCGCTCAACCCTTACAGTTTCAAGGGAATTTCATGCGCTCTTCGTACATCTTTACGTCCGAGTCGGTTTCCGAAGGCCATCCCGACAAGGTCGCCGACCAGATTTCCGACGCGGTCGTCGATCTGCTGCTCGCGACCGACCCCGAGGCGCGCGTCGCCTGCGAGACGATGGTGACGACGCAGAAGATCATCCTGTCGGGCGAAATCCGCTCGTCGGACCGCGACCTGATCGACGAGGACGGCAACCTGACCGACATCGGCAAGGCCAAGATCGAGGCTGCCGCGCGCGACGTCGTCAAGAAGATCGGCTACGAGCAGGACGGCTTTCACTGGGAGACCGCCGAGTTCCAGAACAACCTGCACGCGCAGTCGAAGCACATCGCGCAGGGCGTCGATGCGTCGGGCAACAAGGACGAGGGCGCGGGCGATCAGGGCATCATGTTCGGCTTCGCGACCGACGAGACGCCCGATCTGCTCCCCGCCACGCTCTATTATTCGCACCGCATCCTCGAGCGGATGGCGGCCGATCGTCACGGCAGGAAGGTCGATTTCCTCGAGCCCGACGCCAAGAGCCAGGTGACGCTGCAGTATGAGAATGGCAAGCCGGTCAAGGCGACCGCGCTCGTCGTCTCGACCCAGCATTCGGCGGCCTTGTCGAACGACGAGGGCCAGAAGAAGCTGCGCGATTACGTCAAGCAGGTGATGGCCGAGACGCTGCCCGACGGCTGGATGCCCGACGACAAGGCGATCTACGTCAACCCGACCGGGCTGTTCGAGATCGGCGGCCCCGACGGCGATGCCGGCATCACCGGGCGCAAGATCATCGTCGACACCTATGGCGGCGCCGCCCCGCACGGCGGCGGCGCGTTCTCGGGCAAGGACCCGACCAAGGTCGATCGCTCGGCGGCTTATGTCGCGCGCTATCTCGCCAAGAACGTCGTCGCCGCGGGGCTGGCCAAGAAGTGCACGATCCAGCTTTCCTACGCGATCGGGATTTCGGAGCCGCTGTCGGTCTATGTCGACACGCACGGCACCGGCACGGTCGACGAGGCGAAGCTGGAGGAAGTGCTGCCCAAACTGGTGCGGCTGACCCCCAAGGGCATCCGCGAGCACCTCAAGCTCAACGCCCCGATCTACCAGCCGACCGCCGCCTACGGCCATTTCGGTCGCGCCGCCGACGGCGATCTGTTCACCTGGGAGCGCACCGACCTGGTCGACGACCTCAAGGCCGCCGTCGCCTAAGCATTTGCATTTGCGCCGTTGATCGCTAGCCTTCCCCGGAACAGGGGAGGCTGGCGATGCGGTTCGGGATGGTCGCAATCATCGTGTTGGCGCTGCTCGGCACGACGCCGGCGCTGGCGACGCGCAAGCTGCCGGTGGGCGACGCGCAGGGGTGGCAGCACGCCCAGACCGGGCTGATCCTGATGTCCGACATCGCCGGGCTGCATCGCACCGAATTGCAGGATTTCGGCGACAGCGAGCTCGATATCATCGCGCAGTTCGATGATCCGAGCCGCGATACCGAGGCGACGCTGTACCTGTTTCGCCCCGCGCTCGACAGCGTGCCGGTGTGGTTCGATCGCGCCGTCACCACGCTCAGCAATCATGACATCTATGGCGGCGTGACTGCCGTCGGCGCGCCACAGGCATTCGCCCGTCCCGGCGGCAGTGTCGCCGATTCGCTGCGGCAAACCTTCGTGCCCGCCAAATCCGATTTCAAGGCGACCGCGCTGGCGGTGATCCCGGTCGGCGAGTGGCTGGTATCGATCCGGATCAGCGGCAAGACGCTCGCGCCCGCTGCGCTCGACGATCTGCTGAACCGGTTCATCGCTGGCCTGCGGTTCGCGACGCCGGTCGCCGCGAGACCGGCAGCCGTGCCGGTGGTGGCGTGCGCGACCCATCCGGCGTTCAAGCATGCCAAGTTGCAGAAGCCCGACATGATGGACACGATCCTCGGCGCGACGTTCGCAACCATCACTGACGACGACGTAAAGAAAGTGGGCGGCACTGTGTCGCCGCCGCCGGTCTGGTGCCGCGACAGCGTCCACGGCAACGACTATGCGGTCTATCGGCAGGATGACGGCACGGCCGGCTACACAATGGCGCTCGGCGATGCCGGCCGGACGATCAGCGTCTGGCCCTCGCTCGAGGCGCAGATCAACAAGAAGACCGGGTTCTCGGTGAGCTTCCATGATCTCGACAAGACCCTGATCTATCCCTCCTACGACGCGCTGGCCGAACCGGCGCAAGTGTTCGACATGATCAAGCATGAGAAGCCGACCTCCGCGGCCGCGGGCAAGACGATCACGATCTCGACCGACAAGTGAGCTTGCATGGCGCGCGGCGGCGCGATAGCCGCGCGCCATCATGAACGACCCGACCACGATCCGCCGCCTCTATGGCCGCCGCCAGGGGCACAAGTTGCGCGCCGGGCAGGCGGCGCTGGTCGAGGAGTGGCTGCCCAAGCTGAGCGTGCCTGAAGCGGGGCCGCTCGATGCCGCGATGCTGTTCGGCGACGCTCGCCCGATCGAGGTCGAGATCGGCTTCGGCTCGGGCGAGCACCTCGCTGCACAGGCCGAGGCGCGACCGGAGGTCGGGTTCATCGGGTGCGAGCCGTTCCTGAACGGCGTGGTCGGCGCGCTCGGCCATGTCCGCGACCGCGGGCTCGGCAATGTCCGGTTGCATATGGGCGATGCGCTCACCGTACTCGAACGGTTGCCCGATGCCAGCCTGGCGCGCGTCTATCTGCTCCACCCCGATCCGTGGCCCAAGGCGCGCCATGCCAAGCGGCGGATGGTCAATAATGGGCCGCTCGACCTGATCGCGGCGAAGCTCAAGCCCGGGGCCGAATTCCGCCTCGGCACCGACGATCCGACCTATTGCCGCTGGTCGATGATGGTGATGAACAGCCGCGCCGACTTCGAGTGGCTGGCGGAGACGCCGCGGGACTTTCTCGAGCGCCCCGCCGACTGGCCCGAGACGCGCTACGAGCGCAAGGCGCGGCGGCACGGGCACGAGGTGTGGTACTTCCGCTATCGGCGGCGCTGAGGCGCGCGGGGGGAAGTGGCGGAGCGGGAGGGATTCGAACCCTCGATACGGTTTTGCCGTATACTCACTTTCCAGGCGAGCGCCTTCGACCACTCGGCCACCGCTCCGCATACGCTGGAACCGCGCCGACTAGCCGGTGCGCGCGCGATCGGCAAGCGGGACGATTGCGTGGCGGCGTTTCGCCTGCCAAGCTCGCGCCATGCCGATGCTTTCCTTCGCGCTTCTCGCGCTCGCCGCCGGGCAGGCGTCTGCCGCCCCGGCTCCGTCCGATCCGATCGCCAGCGACTGGAAGGCGATCCCCGACGATCAGCTGATGGTGATGACGCTCGCCGATGGGCGCGCGGTCGTCGTCCGGCTCGCGCCCGATTACGCGCCCGAGCATGTCGCCAACGTCCGCAAGCTGGCGCTCGAGCATTGGTGGGACGCGACGAGCGTGTACCGCGTGCAGGACAATTGGGTCGCGCAGTGGGGCGACGTCACCGAGAAGAAGAAGCTGCCCGAGGGAGTCGCGGCGCGGCCGGCGGCGGAATATGACATTGCCGCGTTCGCGCCGGCGGTGAAGCTGACCAGGCACGACGCCTATTCGACCGCCTCGGGGATCACTGCCGACGGCTGGCCGGTCGCGACCGATGGGACGCATGCCTGGCTGACGCATTGCTACGGGACGGTCGGCGTCGCGCGCGACGTGTCGCCCGATACGGGATCGGGGAGCGAATTGTTCGCAGCTCTGGGCGGATCGGCGCGGCGGCTCGATCGCAACTATACGATCGTCGGTCGGGTGATCGACGGGATGGATTACCTGTCGGCGATGAAGCGCAGCCGGGCGGAGATGGGGATGTATGCGAGCGCCGACGAGGCGACGCCGATCGTCTCGGTGCGGCTGGCGAGCGACATGCCCGCGGCGACGCGGCCGCATTATGAGTATCGCGCCGCCGACAATCCGCGCTTCGCCGCGATGGTCGCCGCCAAGGAGAACCCGAAGCCGCCGATGGTCTCGCTGGGCGGGATCGATGTGTGCGACGTGCCGCTGGCGACGCGCAAGGCGCCGGGCGGCTGATCACCTACCCGTCACCCCGGGCTTGACCCGGGGTCGGGCTGCCTTGCGACGGAGGCGAAGAAGCTCGACCCCGGCTCGGAGGCCGGGGTGACGGACAGGTCAGTAATTAGGTCGTCGCGCGGTTACTTGCCCACCCACTCGGCGACTTCGGCGGCGACCTGATTGGCGGCCTGGTTGAGCGACACGCCGACCGGGCCAGCGGCGATTGCGCTCACCGGCACGCGCGCTTCGAAGCGGCGCTTCTCGACCGATGTCGCGCCCGAGCGCAGCAGCGCGGCGTCATAGGTGACGACCGCCTCGCTGGTGCCGGCATCGACGCCGAAGCGGCGGAGTTCGCCGGTCAGCTGCGTGCCGGGATCGACCCGCGTCTGCTCGCTGCCGAGCACCACCCAGTCGGTCTTGGCGGTGATCGTCTCGGCGAGCAGCCGCGCGAACAGCTTGGCGGGCTCTTCGACCCACTGCGCGTCCTTGACATAGGCGACCGAGGTGTCGCTCGACTGCACCGGCACACGCTGCACCGCGAGCTCCTGCGGCACGGCGGGGACGTTGACCGTCATCGTGTGCTCGGGCGTCGCGGTCTCGGTCTGGCCGACCGGGGCGGGGCTGGCGGCGTCGAGCGTCAGCAACGAGGGCGGCGGCTTGGCGCCGAAGCTGATGCAGCCCGACAGCAACGCGGCAGGCGCCAGAGCGGCGAGCAGGAGCGGCTTGTTCATCGCGGTGCGCCTCATTTCTTGCCCTTATAGTCGGGCAGCTTCTGCGGGCCGAGGATCGAGCTCGCGCCGCCCTGGTTGATCTTTTCCGAAACCTGCGAGAGCGACTTCGACATCTCGCGCAGGTTGCGGACCAGCTCGTTGACGTTGGGAATGGTCTGCTTCGAGAAGTCCTGCAGCCCCGGCCGCGCGTCCTGGATAGCCGAATTGAGCGTTTCGGTGCTCTGCTTGGCCGAGACGATCGCATCGTTGAGGTTCGCCAGCGTCGGCTTTACGTCGTCGGCGAGCACGCCGTTGGTCGTCGCCGCGAGGTCGCCGATCTTCTCGGCGGCGTCGCCGGCCTGCTGGATCGCGACCCGCGTCTGGGCGAGCGTCGAGGCGATCTCGGGCCCGCGGTCGGCGAGCGCGTCGGTCAGGCGGTTGGTGTTGGCGAGGATGCCGGCGATCGACGCCTGGTTCTTGTCGCCGAGCAGGATCGTCAGCCGCTCGGTCAGCGACGACAGCCGTTCGAGCAATTGCGGCGCCGAGCTCAGGATCGCGCCGAGCCCGCCCTGCTTGGTCGGGATCACCGGCACGCCGTAGGGGCATTCGCGCTCGGGATTCTGCTCGGGGCAGCCGATCGGAGGTGCATTCTTGACGCCGCCGTCGAGCGCCACGGTCGAGGTGCCGGTGAAGCTCGACTGGATCACCGCGGTGGTGCCCTGCAGGATAGGGGTGTCGCCGTTGATCTCGACGCGCACGCGGACATATTGCGGATCGGGCTTCCACAATTGGATGTCCTTGACCTTGCCCGACGGCACGCCCGAATAGGCGACCTGCGAGCCCTTCGCCAAGCCGTCGACCGATTGCTTGAAGAAGATGTCATATTGCTTGTTGTCGGCGGTGCCGAGCTGCGCCAGCCAGACGGTGAACAGCGCCAGGACAAGCAACAGGATCAGCACCACGGCGCCGACCAGGACATGGTTCGAACGGGTTTCCATCAGTCTTTCGCCCCTGCCTTTTGCTTTTCGCGCTCGACCGATGCGGTCGCGGCGCGGCCGCGCGGGCCGTTGAAATATTCCTGGATCCACGGATGGTCCATCGCGAGCAATTCGTCGATCGTACCGACTCCGATGACCTTCTTGTCGGCGAGCACCGCGACGCGGTCGCAGATCGCGTAGAGCGTGTCGAGGTCGTGGGTGATCAGGAACACGGTGAGGCCAAGCGTCTTTTGCAGCGAGGCCGTGAGCTCGTCGAACGCAGCGGCGCCGATCGGATCGAGCCCCGCGGTCGGCTCGTCGAGGAACAGCAATTCGGGATCGAGCGCGAGCGCGCGGGCGAGGCCGGCGCGCTTCTTCATGCCGCCCGACAGTTCGGACGGGAATTTCGGGCCGGCGTCGGCGGGCAGGCCGGTCATCACCACCTTGTAGGCGGCGATCTGGTCGAGCAGCCCCTGGTCGATCTGCGGATAGAATTCGCGGATCGGCACCTGGACGTTCTCGGCAACGGTCAGCGTCGAGAACAGGGCGCCGCCCTGGAACAGCACGCCCCAGCGCTTGCGGATTTCGACCGCCTCAGTCTCCTCGCGGTCGAGCGTCGGTTCGCCGAACACGGTGATCTCGCCGGCATCGACCGGCTGCAGCCCGACGATCGAGCGCATCAGCACCGACTTGCCGGTGCCCGATCCGCCGACCACGCCGAGGATCTCGCCACGCCGGACGTCGAGGTCGAGCCCGTCATGGATGACCTGATCGCCGAAGCTGGTCTTGAGCCCGCGGACGCGGATGATGATGTCGTCACCCTGGCGCGCCATCAGATCCACCCGATCCAGGTGAAGAACACCGCGAAGAACGCGTCGAGCACGATGACCAGAAAGATCGCCTGCACCACCGCGGCGGTGGTGCGCGCGCCGACTTGCTCGGCATCGCTTTCGACGAGCATGCCCTGGAAGCAGCCGGCGATGCCGATGATCGCGCCGAACACCGGCGCCTTGACCAGCCCGACATAGAGGTCGGTGATCGGCACGACCTCGCGGATACGCTCGATGAAGGTGACCGGCGGGATGCCGAGCGACACCCAGCACAGCAGGCCGCCGCCGATGATCGCGATCACCGATGCGTAGAAGCCGAGGAGCGGCATCATGATCACCGCCGCCAGCGTGCGTGGCAGCACCAGCGCCTCCATCGGCGAGACGCCGATCGTGCGCATCGCGTCGATCTCTTCGGTGAGCTTCATCGTGCCCAATTGCGCGGCGAACGCCGAGCCCGAGCGGCCGGCAACCATGATCGCGGTCATCAGCACGCCGAGCTCCCGCAGCGTGATGCGGCCGACGAGGTTGATCGTGAACGCCTCGGCACCGAACTGGCGGAGCTGCACCGCGCCTTGCTGCGCGATGACGATGCCGATCAGAAAGCTCATCAGCCCGATGATGGCGAGCGCGGAGACGCCGACCACCTCGAAACGGTGGACCGTCGCGTTGAAGCGGAAGCGCTTGGGATGGCGGGCGACGTTGATGAAGGCGAGGGTGGTCGCACCGAGAAAGCCGAGCAGGCCGTAGAGCGTGCGGCCGGTTTCCGAGACGGCATCGCCGATCTCGCCGAGCACGCGGGTGAACGAGCTGTCATAGGTCGGGCGGACCGCGACGGGCTGGTCGGCCTTGGACACCTGGTCGAGCAAATGCTCGCCATCGGCGTCGAGACCCTCGACCGCGGCGCCCTTTTCGTCGGCGAAACGGTGGATCACCCAGGCGCCGACGGTGTCGATATGGTCGATGCCCGACAGATCGATCGTCCGGGCGTCGCCGTCATAGGCGCGCAGCCGTTCGGGCAGATCGCCCAGCCGCGCGAGCGTCAGGCTGCCCGAGAAGCGCAACGCACCCCCGTTTTCGTCGCTGAAATCGGCCATTGCGCTCATCGCCGCCATCCATGGTGCAAAGTTGCTGGATCGGCAAGCGGATAGCGTTCTAAGGCAGCGCGATGACCAAGCTCGCCATTTACGACATGGATCGCTCGATCACCCATGCGCCGACCTGGACGCCGTTCCTGCTTTCGACCGCCAGGCGTCACGCGCCGTGGCGGCTGCTGCTCGCGCCCGCGGTGGCGTTCGCAATGCTCGGCTATACCGCGCGGCTGGTCGATCGCGCCGGGCTGAAGCAGGCGATGCAGCGGCTGCTGCTCGGCGGCAAGCTGGCTCCGCAGGCGGTCGATCGCGCCGCGACCGCGTTCGCCGATCGCGTCGTGGCGTCGGGTGTGTTCGCCGGCGCGCGCGCGCAAATCGAGGCCGATCGCGCCGCGGGCTACCGGCTGGTGATGGCGACCGCGTCGTACCGCTTCTACGCCGAATCGATCGCCGAGCGGCTTGGCTTCGACGACGTCATCGCCACCGAATCGGAATTCGACGAGGCCGGCTGGCTGGGCGCCAAGATGATGGGTGACAATGTATACGGCCCGGCCAAGCTGCGCGCGATCGAGGCGTGGTTCGCGGCCGAGAAGATCGACCGCAAGAAGGCGCATGTGCGCTTCTATTCGGACCATGTCTCGGACGCGCCGGCGTTGGCCTGGGCCGACGAGGCGTTCGCGGTCAACGCGCACGGGCCGCTCAAGGCGCTGGCCAAGAAGCGCGGCTGGACGATCGTCGACTGGGAAAAGTAGCGACTATCCTTCGTCATGCCAGCGAAGGTTGGCATTCACGTCTGTGGCGATCAGAAGCAATGATATTCCCGATCGCGGCAGACATGGACCCCAGCCTTCGCTGGGGTGACGTCAGGGGAGGTCACATCAGCACGTCGATGGTGTGGATGACGAGCCCGACGAGCCCGCCGACCAGCGTGCCGTTGACGCGGATATATTGCAGGTCGCGGCCGACCGCGTTTTCCAGCCGGCGCGTGACCGTGCTCGTGTCCCAACTGCGCACCGTTTCCGAAACCAGCCGGACGATGCCGTCGCCATAATCGGCGGCAAGGCCGACCGCGGCGCGGCGGACGAAGCGGTTGATCGTGTGGCGCAGCCGCGGCTCGTTCTGCAGCGTCTCGCCCAATTGCCGGATCGCCTCGCCGAACTGGCCGGCCATCGCCGCATCGGGGCGGCGGACCATCTTGAGCAAGCCGCCGCGCGCCTGTTCCCACACGCTCAGCCACCAATTCTCGACTGCGGGATTGTCGAGCAGCTCGGCTTTGATCCGCATCACGCGCTCGCGCATCTTCGGATCGTGCTGGAGGTCGTAGGCGAGCAGCTCGAGCGCCTCCTCGGCGCGCTGGCGGATCGGGTGATCGGGATCGCGGGCGAGATCGCGGGCGAGCTTGTCGAGCCCGTCGATGATCTTGTTGGCGAGCGTCTCGTCGAGCCCGGTCCAGCGCATCACGGTGCCGGCGCGTTCGTGGACCATGTCGCGGATCATCTGCTCGTTGGCGGCGAGCGCGCGGTGCGCCCAGCGGATCACGGTGTTAATCAACGGCACATGGCGACGCTCGGCCATCGCGGCGCGCAGCGCCTGGCCGAGCAACGGCGCGACGTCCATCTCGCGCAATTGCCCGGCCAGCGCCGATTTGACCATGCCGCCGAGCCGCTTCTGATCGAGCGATTCGAGTATGTCGGCGATCAGCCGCGACCCGCCTTTCCACAGTCGCCCGCCTCCGGGCGGCGCGGCCATGAAGCGGCCGACCGCGCCGGCGACGTCCACGCGGCGCATCCGCCGGGCGACGACCTGCGGGGTGAGGAAATTGGCGCGCAGAAACGCGGCGAGCGTGTCGCCGATGCGATCCTTGTTGCGCGGCACGATCGCGGTGTGCGGGATCGGCAGGCCGAGCGGATGGCGGAACAAGGCGGTGACCGCGAACCAATCGGCAAGGCCGCCGACCATCGCCGCCTCGGCGAACGCCTGGAGATAGCCGAACCCGGGATGCCGCCCGTCGAGCGCGCGCGCGACGAGGAACAGCGCCGCCATCAGCACCAGCAATCCGCCGGCGACGAGGCGCATCCGCACCAGTCCCGGCGGCGGCGGTTCGGAGCGCGGGGACGGGGCGAACGGATTCATCGCCGAAACAATCCCCGAAAGCGGGGATTGTTCACGCGCGATGTCATTCGGCAGGTTGGGGCGCGTCCTCGTCGCCATGATAGCCGATCGGCCGCGGACCCTTCGCTTGGTCGATCGCAGGCACACCCTCGTCGCCGGGCTGATAGGTCAGCAGGCGACGGCCGAGCCGCGGGCCGATCCAGCGCTCGGCGCCGACCGCGAGGCTGAATGCCGCGGGCACGATCAACAGCGTCAGCAGCGTCGACACGATCAGGCCGCCGATCACGGTGATCCCCATCGGACCGCGGAACGAGGCGTCGCCGGTCAGCGCGATCGTCGACGGGATCATGCCCGCGACCATCGCCACCGTCGTCATGACGATCGGCTGCGCGCGCTTGTGCCCCGCATCGACGATCGCCGTGACCGTGTCGACGCCCTTGTTCATCTCCTCCAGGGCGAAGTCGATCAGCAGGATCGAATTCTTGGCGACGATGCCGATCAGCATCAGCAAGCCGATGAACACGGGGAGCGACAGCGGATTGCCGGTGATCTTGAGGGCGAGGATCGCCCCCAGCGGCGCCAGCATCAGCGAGCCCATGTTGACGAACGGCGGCAGGAAGCGGCGATAGAGCAGCACCAGCACCGCGAACACCAGGAACACGCCCGAGATCACCGCGACGACGAAGTTGTTGATCATCTCCTGCTGCCAGCGCGCCGATCCGACCTTCTGTTCGGAAACCCCGGCGGGCAAGTGTTTCATGATCGGCAAATTGTGGATCGCCGTCATCGCGGTGCCCGACACGACATTGGGCGCGAGGTCGGCGCCGACGGTGAGCTGGCGCTCCTGATTGAGGCGGTCGATCTGGGTCGGGCCGGCGCCGAAGCCGATATCGGCGATCAGGCCGAGCGGCACGCTGCCGCCCGTCGATGTCGCGACCGGCAGGTTCTGGATGTTCGACAGCTTCTCGCGGGCATTCTCCGAGAAGGAGACGATGATCGGAATCTGGCGGTCGGACAGCGAGTAGCGCGCGCTGTTCTGCTCGATGTCGCCGATCGTCGCGACGCGGATCGCGTTCGACAGCGCCGCGGTCGTCACTCCGAGACTGGCGGCGAGATCGGCATGCGGGCGAATCTGGATTTCGGGCCGCTGCAGGTCGCCGCTGATCCGCGGCGCAACCACCTGTGGCAGCTTGGCCATCTGATCGACGAGCTGGATTGCGGTCGAGCGCAGCTTTTCAGGATCCTCGCCGCCGAGCACGATCGTCAGGTCGCGGCCGCTCGATCCCCAACCCTGCTGCGAGCTGAAAGAGACCTGCGCGTCGGGAATCTTGTTGAGCGTCGGCGCGAGCGAACGTTCGAATTCCGTACTCGATTCGCCGCGATCCTTGATCAGCGTCGCGGTGACGCGGCCATTGCCGACGAACGAGCGCTGATAGACCATGCTGACCTGCTTCTGTGCCTGCAGGATCTTGGCGACCTTGTTGACGACGACCTGGGTCTGTTCGAGCGTCGAGCCGGGCACCATCGTGACGTTGACGGTCGAGGTGTCGCGATCCTGGTTGGGCTGGAACACCATCGGGATCGTCATCGCGACGACGCCGGTAAGCACCAGCGCGCCGACCGCGGCGACGATCGGCACCCAGCGGTGCCGGAGCGTCCAGCGCAACGCGCCGACATAGCGGTCCATCAGCCAGCCTTCGCCGTGGCTGGCATGGCCGAACGACTTGAGGAAATAGGCCGCGATCATCGGCGTGATCATACGCGCGACGCCCAGGCTCATCAGCACCGCGGCGACGACGGTGAGGCCGAAGCATTTGAAGAACTGCCCCGTGATGCCCGGCATCAGCCCGACGGGCAGGAACACCGCGACGATCGACATCGTCGTCGCCAGCACCGCGAGCCCGATTTCGTCGGCGGCGTCGATCGCCGCCTGATAGGCCGATTTGCCCATCCGCATGTGGCGCACGATATTCTCGATTTCGACGATCGCGTCGTCGACCAGCACGCCCGCGACGAGGCTCAAGGCGAGCAGCGTCATATTGTTGAGCGAGAAGCCGAGCAGGTCGAGAAACCAGAAGGTCGGGATCGCCGACAAGGGGATCGCGAGTGCGGAAATCACTGTCGCGCGCCAGTCGCGCAGGAACACGAACACCACGACGACCGCGAGCACTGCGCCTTCGATCATCGCATCGATCGCCGACTTGTACTGCTCCTCGGCATATTTGGTGTTGTTTTCGAGCAGCTCGAAATGAACCTTGGGATTCTGCTTTTCGAGCTTCTGGAGCGCCTCGACGGCGCCGTGATAGACGGTGACGTCCGAATAGTTCTTGGCGCGGGTGAATTCGAAACTGACCACCGGCTTGCCGTTGATCGCCGAGGCCGAGGTCGGCTCGGCATAGAGATCCTTGACCGTCGCGATGTCGCCGAGCTCAATCGTGCGGCCGCCGCCGACCGAGATGCGCGTATGCGTCAGCGCCTCGGGGCTGGCGGCGTTGCCGAGCACGCGGACCGCTTGCTGCGAGCCGTTGATATCGGCCTGGCCGCCGGCGGCGTTCAAGTTGATCTGGCGTAGTGCAGAATTGACCTGATCGGCGGTCAGGCCCTGCGATTGCAGCTTGGCGGGATCGAGGATGATGCGGATTTCGCGCGTCACGCCGCCGTTGCGCTGGACCGAGGACATGCCGGGCACCGCGAGCAGCGCCTTCGACACGTCGTTATCGACATACCAGCTCAATTGCTCGAGCGTCATGTCGGTACCGACCGCCGAATAGCCGGCGAGATTGTTGTCGCTGCTGGTGTCGACGCGGCCGATCTGCGGTTCGAGGATACCGTCGGGCAAATTGCCGCGGATCTGCTGGATCGCGCTGCGCACGTCTTCCACGGCGCGATCGATCGGCGTGCCGATCGCGAGCTGGACGACGGTGGTCGAATCGCCTTCCTTCACGGTCGAGGTGATCTGGTCGATCCCCTGCAGGCTGCGCACCGCAGCCTCGACCTTCTGGGTGATCTGCGTTTCCATCTCGACCGGGGCGGCGCCCGGCTGGTTGATGTCGATCCAGACGATCGGGAAGTCGATGTCGGGATTGTTGTCGACATCCATCTTCATGAAGCTGACGAGCCCGGCGATCGTCAGCGCGACGAACAGGACGATCGGCGGGACTGGGTTGCGGATCGACCAGGCCGAGATGTTGCGGAAGCTCATTGCGCCGGCTTTCCGGTCGTCAGGATCGGATCGATCTTCTGACCCGGGTTGAGGAACGCGCCCGCAGTGGTCACGACCTTTTCGGTGCCGTTCAGGCCGCTGGCGATCGCCACGCCGTTGTCGGAGACGACCCCAGTGGTGACGTCGCGGCGTTCGACCTTGTTGTCCTTGCCGAGCACGAAGACATAATTGCCCTTGTCGTCGCTCAGCACCGCCGATTGCGGCAGCACCGGCGCCTCGTGCTGCGCGGCCTCCACGGTCGCGGTGGCGAAGCCGCCCGGGCGCAGATCTTCGTGATAGGGCACGGCGATCTTGGCGACGCCCTGGCGCGATTGCGGGTCGATCACCGGCTCGACTTCCCAGATATGGCCTTCATAGGCCTCGCTGGTGCCGACCGGCGTCACCTTGGCGGGGATGCCGACCGAGACGAGCGCAAGATCGGCCTCGGACATCTGCGCGTCCAGTTCCATCTCGCCGTCTTTGGCGATGCGGAACAGCACGCCGCTGCCCGGGCTGACGATCTGGCCGGGTTCGGCGCCGCGGGTGAGGACGAGGCCGGCGGCGGGCGCGCGGATATCGAGCTGCGCGTTCTGCGCGCGCGTTTCGCCGAGTTGCGCTTCGGCGACATGGACCTTGGCGACCGCGGCATCGCGCGTCGCGGTGAGCTGATCGATATCGGCCTTCGAGATGAAACCGCCGCTGACCAGC
Source organism: Sphingomonas sp. (assembly GCA_051954635.1). Lineage (GTDB taxonomy): Bacteria > Pseudomonadota > Alphaproteobacteria > Sphingomonadales > Sphingomonadaceae > Sphingomonas. The sequence continues at coordinate 25,339 of JBQCHO010000108.1, forward strand.
TTTTCGGCGCGATCGAGATTGGCCTGTGCGAGGCGTGCATCGGACTGCGCGACGCGAACCTGCGCGGCGAGCGAGTTGGCAGTCTGCGTCTGGACCGAGCGATCGACGGTGGCGAGCACCTGGCCGGCCTTCACCCAGTCGCCCGGATCGACCAAGACCTGGCGGATCATCCCGCCTTGCCCCGCGACGCCGACCGGCATTTCGCGGCGCGCGGCGAGCGAGCCGGTTGCGGTGATGACATGGCCGACGCTCTGCCGGCCCGGCGCCATCACGCTGACCGCGGGGACCTGATCGGTCGGCGCGGCGGCGGCGGGCTTCTTGTGCGAGGCGATGACGTACCAGGCGACGGCGGCCAGCACGACGAGCACGAGCGCGGCGAGCACCCAGCGGCGGCGGCGCGGCCGTTCCTCGTAATCGGGCAATGCCAGACGGTCCCCCCCGCCGATCTGCCGCGTCTCGTAATTCATTTTTGTCACTTTCCCGTCCCGGCTCTTGCCGTCGCCTATGTGCGACGGTGTATTATAGAAATATGTCACTCATCTCAAGCGGTCTTTCGGGTCGGCGGAGACTGCCCGTTTTCACCGCCGACCACAAGCGCGGCTATCGCCGTTACGGTTCAGAATCGATTACGACGACTGCGATTTTTCGAAAGTTTTTCATGACGCTCGGCAAACCGCTCATGAACAACTGCTGTGCGCGGCGTTAAGCGAGGGTTGCGCCGCGCCGTGCGATCCCGGCATCATCACGCGACCAATTCGAGAAGGGGACGATCATGCGAGGATGGATGGCACTGGCGGCGCTGACCGCGATTCCGATGGCGGCGAGCGCGGCGGCGGCGCAGACCGTGACGATGCCGGCGATCCTGCCAGACGGCACGATCCTCGACGTCTCGGCGACGGGCAAGACGACGCGGACGCCCGATCTTGCGACGATCGACGCCGGGGTGGTGACGCAGGGCGCGACGGCTGCGGCGGCGCTGTCCGACAACAGCGCGCGGATGGCCAGGGTGCTCGCCGCGCTCAAATCGGCCGGCGTCGAGAGCCGCGACATCGCGACATCGACGGTGCGGCTCAACCCGCAATATCGCTATGCCGACAATCAGCCGCCGGCAATTACGGGTTATCAGGCGACCAACACTGTCTCGGTCAAGTTCCACGACATCAAGAAGGCGGGCGGCATCCTCGACGCGCTCGTCAAGGAGGGCGCCAACCAGATCGACGGGCCCAACCTGTCGCTGGCCAATCCCGATGCCGCGCTCGACGAGGCGCGCGCCGATGCGGTGACGCGGGCGAAAGCGCGCGCCGAACTCTATGCCACGGCGGCGGGGCTCACCGTGGCGCGGATCGTCTCGATCGACGAAAATGGCGAGAATGCCGGCGCGCCGCCGCCGCGCCCGATGATGTTCGCCCGCGCCGCCGCCGCGCCCGAGGCGGATACGGCGATCGAGCCCGGCACGACCGATGTCACGGTGACGCTGTCGGTGCGCTTCCTATTGAAATGAAAAGAAGGGCCGCCCGCGCGGTGCGGACGGCCCTTCCTTTTGCGACCCGATAAGTCTTGGACTAGCGAACGCTGCCGCGACGGATCAGATTGACGATCGCGAGCAGGATGATCGCGCCGATCAGCGACGTGATGAACGTCGTGACGGTGATCGCCTGATTGATGCCGCCGCCGAAAATAAGGCCGGCGATGAACGCGCCGACGATGCCGACGACGATGTTGAGCAGAATGCCTTGCTGCCCGTCGGTGCGCATCACCAGGCTGGCGAGCCAGCCAACGACGCCGCCGACGATGAGCCATACGATGATACCGACCATGGTCTCGTCCCTCCGTTGTTCTCCCCGCTCGACCGGGGCTGGAGGGAAGGACGCGCGACCGTGGGATTAGTTCCGGTGGCGTTTCAATTCGTTTCGTTGTTCAAGACGGTGCCGGCCCGCTCCCCACCCGGCCACCCATAGGATAATCGCATTGGGTGGCCGGGTGGGGGAGCGGGCCGGTGCCGCGCTTAATCAAATAGCCGGCGGATCAGCGATCATCGCGGTGAAGTTCGCTTCCGCCGCGACCTGGCCGTCGATCGTCGCGCGGCCGGCGAACTTGCAGACGCTGGCGCGCTTCTGGACGAACTCGACCTCGAGCTTGAGAAGGACGCCGGGCTCGACAGGCTTGCGGAACTTCGCGCCGTCGATCGCCATGAAATAGACCAGCTTGCCGGATCCGGCGAGGCCGAGGCTTTCGACCGCTAGCACACCGGCGGCTTGCGCCAGCGCCTCGACGATCAGCACGCCGGGCATGATCGGGCGGCCGGGGAAATGCCCCTGGAAGAAGTTTTCGTTGATCGTCACCGCCTTTACGGCCGTGATCGACCGGTCGAGGACGATGTCCTCGACGCGCTCGACCAGCAGCATCGGGTAACGGTGCGGCAGCGCCGCCATCACCCGGCCGATATCCATCGGCCCGGTGCGGCGCTCGCCCGTCTCGGTCTCGCTCACCGGCCGGCGGGGGCCGACTTGGTCGCGGCCGGAGCGGCGACGGCCGGCGCAGCACCTTGCTGCTGGCCGGGCTGCCAATTGGCCGGCGGGGTAACGCTGACCGGCGCGGTGACCAGACGATCGATCTCGGCGGTAACCGCGCTCGTCACGTCAGCCGACGGATCGGCGACGAAGGTCGCCTCGGGGCGCAGCAGCACGGTGATGTGGCGCTGCTTGACGACGTTCGAGACGGCGTCGTCCTCGTGGCTGCTGATCTGTTCGATCGCATAGGCCTTGGCGCGGTTGAACGGCATCGACAGGCGTTGCAACTCGGCCTGAGCCGACTGTTCCTGCGTTTGGAGTGCCTTCACCGCATTGGGGTTCGAGCTCTGCGCCGCCTGCAGCTCGGCCTGCGAGATTTGGCCATCCTTGTTCGTGTCGATCGGGGTCGCCGAAGCCTTAATCTGGGCAGCAAGCGCGTTCTGACGCGCCTGAACCTGATCGATCTGCGTCTTGTACGTCGTCTGGATCGACTGCGCGGCAGTCTTCCAGGCGTTCGAGTTGCCGATCGCCGCATCGGGATCGAGCACCGCGACCGACTGCGCGCTGGCCGGAGCCGCGGCAGCGATCACGCCGGGAACGGCGATCGCGGTCGCGAGCAGAAGTTTGGAGAACATGGTCATCAGTAAGAAGCCCCTACATTGAAGGTGATGAGTTTCTTGTCGTCGCCCGGCTGCGTCAGCAGGGCCTTAGCAAGGTCGATACGAAGCGGCCCGAACGGCGAGTTCCAGTTCACGCCGATGCCCACCGAAAGGCGCGGGGCCGCCGAATTGCCGAGGAATTTTTCCTGGAAGGGCGGGACGCTCTGGCCGAGCGCGGTGTTGGGGGTAACGCCATTACACCCGCCATTGCCGTCGGGAACGCCCGCGGCGCACGTCGTTTGAATCCCCAGCCCATCCGCTCCGACATATTGGTAGAGAGGATTCCCGCTCGAGTCTTTCTGCGCGATGAACAGCGGATCGTAGATCGTCTTGCCATTGGCATCGACGTGCGACGGGAAGCCACCCGGAACCGTGTCCTGCGGCTTCTTCAGCCCGAACAGCGCGCCGACGTCCATGTAAATCGAGGGCCGCAAGCCGAGTTCCTGTGCACCGGCGCCGAGCGGTAATTCCATCTCGATATGGCCAAGATAATAGGCCCTCCCGCCGAGCGCGTCGTCAGCCACCGAATTCTTGTCGGTATTGAGGATCTGGTTACCGTCGGCGTCGGTGGTGTAATAAAAGCGCTTCACGCGCGGCCCGATGCCGCGAATGTCGAACCCGCGGAACTGCGGCTCGCCGAGCAGGAAGCGATCCGTGAGCCGCACGGCATCGACGCCGAGCCGATTATCCTTCTGCAGCGGCGCGATCCAGCCGCCTTCGGCGCTTGTCGACACCACGAAGCCGCCGCCCAAGCCCCAATAATGGGCGAAATTCCCTTGCGTTTTTAGGTATTTGACATCGCCGCCGAGACCGGCAAAATCCTGACTGAATGAAAGGCGCGTGCCGCCGGTGGGATGAATGCCACCGCTCAGGTTCGAATAGATCAGCGAATAGCCTACCGCCGACGTCCAGCGATTGCCGATCGATTCGCAGAGATAGCGTCCGGCCTTTAACGGGTCGCAAACGCCATCCGTATAATAGGTGCCCTTGTCGAGGCCGACCTGATCGTAGGACAGTTTGTAGCGGCCGCCCAGGCTCCAATACTCGGTGATCGGTACGCCGGCGTTGATCTGCACGCCCGTTGAGACGTCGCTATAGGTCGTCTCGCGGCTGTTGCCGATATAATTGAACGCGTTGTAATCCTGGCGGAAGATGTGGCCGCCGACCGCGATTTCCTTGTCGAACAGATGCGGCTCCTGGAAGCCCAGGTCGATCGACTTGGAATAATAGGACCACTGCACGTTCGCGCTGAGCGTCTGGCCCATCCCGCGGAAGTTGTTCTGGGTGATGCCGCCCTGGATGATGAACCCTTCAAGGTCCGAATAGCCGGCCGAAAGCGACAGTTCGCCGGTCGACTTTTCCTGGACGTCGGCATTGAGAATGACGCGATCGGGCGCCGACCCCTGGGTCTGCTTGACCTCGAACTTGTCCTGGAAATAGCCCAGGCTGTTGATGCGATCCGACGAGCGCTTGACCTGGAAGGTGTTGAACGCGTCCCCTTCGGACAGCCGCATCTCGCGACGGATTACCTTGTCCTGGGTCTGCGTGTTGCCGGTGATGTCGATCTTCTCGACATAGGTCCGCTTCGCCTCGCCGATATGGAAGTTGAGGTCCATCGTGTGCGTCTTCGGATCCGGCGTATATTCCGGATCGACGTTGGCGAAGGCATAGCCGAACAAGCCGGCGGTATTGGTCAGACTGTCGATCGCGTCTTCGACTTGCTTCGCGTTGTACCAATCGCCCTTCTTGAAAGGCAGCGTCGCGGCAAGACGCTTGTTGTCGAAATCACGAATATCGCTGTCGACGGTGACGTCGCCGAATTTGTAGCGATCGCCTTCCTCGACGACATAGGTGATGATGAAGTCTTTCTTGTCCGGCGTCAGCTCGGCGATGGCCGAGGTAACGCGGAAGTCGGCATAGCCTTCGGTCAGATAAAACTGGCGCAGCTTCTGCTGATCGTACGCCATGCGATCCTGATCGTAGGTCGTGTTCGGCGACAAAAGCGTCAGCAGACGCGCTTCCTTGGTCGCCATCTGCTTGCGCAGCTTGCCGTCGGAAAAGACGTGGTTGCCGATGATGTTGATCTGGCGGACCTTGGACTTGTCGCCTTCGGAGATATCGAACACGACGTCGACGCGGTTCTGGTCGAGCGCGACCATTTCCGGCTGAACGCTCGCGGCGAAGCGGCCTTCGCGGCGGTACAGTTCGAGGATCCGCGACACGTCCTGGCGGACCGCGGTGCGGGTGAAGATCTGCCGCGGCGCGAGCTTGATCTCCTTGGTGATCTTGTCGTTCTTGAGGTGCTTGTTGCCCTCGAGGATCACCCGGTTGATTAGCGGGTTTTCCTTGATCTTGATGACGATATCGCCGGTCGCGACGCCGTCGATGCTGACGTCGGCGAAGAAGCCGCTCGCGTAGAGATCGCGGATCGCCTGATCGAGCACGGCGTTGTCGTAGGCCTCACCGACGCGCAGCTTGGTGTAGGACAGCACCGTCGCGGGTTCGATGCGCTGCGAACCGTCGACGCGCAGCGATTTCACCACCTGTTGCACGGGGGCGGGCGCTGCTGCTGCGGGCGCAGTTGCTGGCGCCGCCTGAGTCTGCGCCGCGGGGGCGGCCTGCGTCGTCGCCGGTGCGGTCTGCGCCGCGGCAACGGCGGGCAATCCCGACAGGATCGTGCCAGCCAGCAGCCAGGTCACGGCTCGCGCGCCGAGCTTCGAAGTGTTGCTTACTGTCACAGTCCCACCTTAAACGGAATCGCTTCGCCGGAAACGGCGCGCACAGCCCTGCCCTAACCGCCTCACCCGATCAACCCGGCGAGGTTCTTCCACAGCCCGAATGCGCCCAAATCGTTGACGGTCACCACCAGAATGAGCGCGACCAAGGCCGCCAAGCCGCCGCGGAACGCCCATTCCTGCGCCTGCGAGCCGAGCGGGCGACGCCGCACCGCCTCGATCGCATAGAAGAGCAGATGGCCGCCATCGAGCATCGGAACTGGCAACAGGTTGATGAATCCGAGATTAATCGAGACCACCGCGATCAGCGCGACGAAGGCGTCGACCCCGAGCGTCATCTGCTCGCCGGCGATCCGCGCGGTGCCGACGGGGCCGTTCAAATCCTTGACCGAACGGCGCCCGGAAACGATCTGGCCGACGCCGTCGATCGTCACTTGCACCAGCTCGGCCGCACGGCGCACGCCAACCACCGGCGCATCGACGAGGCCGACCGGGGTGAGAACGGGATCGGTCGCCTGCACGCCGAGTTGGCCGATGACGAAGCGGTTGCCGAAGCGGTCCTGCTGTTCGACGCGGCCAAGGGTGACGGTTTTCTCGACCGCCTGTCCGTCACGGACGAAATCGATATCGGTCTGCTCGCCGGGCCGCAGCACGACGTAGCGGGCGAGGCTGTCGAAGGTATCGAACGAGCGCCCGCCAACCGCGGTTATGCGGTCCCCCGCTTGTAACCCGGCAACCTGCGCCGGACTACCCGGCATCACCCCGCCGACGACGGGCGGGGTCCGCAGGTCACCGTAAGCAAAAGCGAATGCCGAGAGGATTGCGATGGCGATGACGAAATTGGTCACCGGTCCCGCCGCGACGATGATCGCGCGCTGCCACACCGGCTTGGCCTGGAAGGTCTGCGCGCGCTCGGCGGCGGGCAGCGAGAGCCATTCGGCGGTCGGCTGGCTCGCCGGATTCATGTCGCCGGCGAAGCGAACATAGCCGCCAAGCGGGAGCCAGCCGAGCTTCCACCGCGTCCCCCGCTTATCGGTCCACCCGGCAATTTCGCGTCCGAAGCCGATCGAGAACGCCTCGGCCTTCACCCCGAACCAGCGGCCGGCGAGATAGTGGCCGAGCTCGTGAACGAAGACCAGCGGGCCGATCACCAGCACGAACGCCAGAAGGCTGAACAGAACACCGGGACTTTGGGTCAAACGAGGCAATCCTCTACACGCTGACGCGCCACCGCCCTGGCTTCTGCGTCCACCGCCAGCACCGCATCGAGCGTGTCCGGCGCCTCGGGCTGATAACGCGCCATCGTATCGGCGACGATTGCGGCAATTTCGAGGAAGCCGACGCGCCCGTCAAGAAAGGCCGCGACGGCCACTTCGTTGGCGGCATTGAGGATGGCTGGAGCCGCCCCGCCCGTCTCCAATGCTTCGCGCGCGAGGCGCAGC
>JBQCHO010000109.1:0-80427 GCA_051954635.1 Sphingomonas sp.
GCCACGGCGTTTCTTAAACAAGAAGGGCTAGAGGACGTCTTTCACCTCAAGGGCGGCATCCTCAAGTACCTGGAAACCGTCCCGCAGGAACACAGCCTGTGGCACGGCGAATGCTTCGTTTTTGATCAGCGCGTGGCGGTCACTCATAGCTTGGAGGAGGGCAGCCACACGCTTTGCTACGCCTGCCGCCGCCCGTTGACGGCCGAAGACCGCGCGTCGCCGCTCCATGAAGCCGGCGTGAGCTGTCCCGCTTGCTACTCCGAGCGGACCGAAGATCAGCGTGCATCGTATCGCGAGCGACAGCGCCAGGAAATGCTGGCAGCCGCACGCGGCCATACACATGTCGGCGCCCAGCCGGTGGAGCCGAAGGACGACGGTGGCGACTGACCCAATCCTCTACAGTTTTCGGCGTTGCCCCTATGCCATGAGGGCGAGGCTGGCACTGACGGTGAGCGCAACGCGATGCGAATTGCGCGAGGTCAAACTTTCAGCAAAGCCCGACGAGATGCTTGCTGCCTCTCCCAAAGGCACTGTTCCCGTGATCGTGCTCTCAGATGGCCAAGTGATCGATGAGAGCCTCGACATCATGCGCTGGGCACTGACCTCGAACGATCCGGAAGGCTGGCTGACGCGAGACGATGCGACGCTGGTCGCGCTAAATGATGGCCCCTTCAAGCGCGACCTCGATCGCTACAAATATCCCGATCGCCACGGCGCCGATCCGATAATCCACCGGGCGAGTGGCCTAGCTTTTTTGCATGAACTGGAGGCTCGCCTCGTTGACGCAGGGCAGCTTTGCGGGCGCGATCGTGGTTTTGGGGACGCCGCGATCATGCCGTTCGTGAGACAATTCGCAGCGGTCGATAGCGAATGGTTTGATGCCCAGCCACTCCCTCATCTGCAAGCCTGGCTGGCGCACCATGTTGCATCGCCCTTGTTCGAAACGGTCATGGTGCGCATTAAGCCGTGCGCGCCGGACAATGATCCGTTTATATTTCCGACGCACTAGAAGTAGAAGGAGACGAAATTGACGCGAGGCTTGCGGTAGCGCGATCCGAACAAGCGACCGCTTCCTAGATGCTTCACTAGCACCGAAAATGACCCCCTTTGTCGGCTCACAGCCTGGCGCATAATCCGACTGAACCGCGGTTTTGCCTATTTCGCGCTCGAAATCCGACGGGCAGGGGTTGGCCACCTCCTGGCGGTTCATGGGTGCACTGGCTGGCTCAGTTACTGCCCCAATCGGGTGCGGCATTTCTCGATTTGCAGCGAGCAAGCTCGCTAGTCGGTCCACCCTGCCTATAGCGGCAGCCGCAGCTGATTACGGTCTGGCTGCGGGCAGGTGATGCGCGCTACGATATCGTGCGCGAGCAGTCCGGCTGCCCGTTCACGCGACGTCGGATCGGCCGCCAGCAATCCCGCGACGGTAGAGGCCGAGGTTGCTCGCAACGCGGCAGCGATTTCTTGTTCTTCGAGCTGTGCCATGGTAGAGAACAAACAGGAAACATCGGTGATCGTCAACCGATTCGAACGAGAGGTCTCAAATGTCAGAATTGGTCCGCATCGCGGCCGAAGGCGCTACTCCCGGCCAGCTCGCCAAAGCGTTTGATGCGCTCGATCGTCACTTCGCTGAAGCGGGATGCTCAGCGATTGAGGCAGCAACCGCTGCATTCCGGCTCGAAGGCGAGGAGACACTCAGTGACGGCGAGTTCGAGATGGCGCGAGCATGGTTCGACGCTGAACGCGTTGCGCGCGAGGCCTCCGGCCTGGAAGATCTCGACATCGTCGTCGAGTGACGGCGAAGCGCACCTCGGAATTGAATGCAACGCTTTTGCCCGATCGGCTTCTTGGGACGGGCTTGAGCCTGACTGCGATCGGTCTGGCGTCGCCGATCGCTCGGACGTAAAGTGGCGTGGTTAGTCGACGCCGACTTCATCATCGATGTGATCGGCGCGTTGGCCGGCGGAGAATTTTGTCCGGCTTGAGGGCGATATCCTGATCGCCCTCAAGCCGGGCTCTTGCTCTAGCTTGCGTCAACAGGCTTGGTGGAATCCGCGACCGGCGCGCTCGGCACCATCGCTGTCGGCGCGACCGTGGGTTGCACCGCCGGCGCGCCACCGGGCGTGCGCCGCGCGACTTGCTGATCGACCACGGCGAGCAGATCCGCATAAGGCTGGGCTTGCCGGATCAGCGTGGCATCGGTCGCTTTTTTGCCGAACACGATGCTCCGCGTCTTCGACTCGTTGAGGAAGAGGTTGAGCGTCAGCGACGTTTGCCCAGGCTGCATCTGCTCGACCAGGAACTGCGCAGTCTGCGTGTACTTCTTTTTGCCCAAGCCCCAGATGATGTTGAACATCAACTTCGCCTTGGCGTCGGTATGGCCCGATATCGTCCCCGCGTCCTTGCTCGCCTGAATGTCGAGATACCCTTGAGACTGAAGCGCGGCGATCGCGCTGGCAAAGACCTCATTGGCCGGCAAGGCATAGGTGCGCGATTGCGCGGCGGCCAGTTCCGACGCTGAAAGTTCCGGCACCTTGTCCTTGGCGACAGCCGCGCCGGGCACGGCAACACCGACCGCGATCGCGGCCGCCCAGATTGCAAACCTGTTCATATTATTCCCCCTGTCACGGCTCCCCCGAGCCGATCCACGCATTAGGACGACATTCCAGCAGCTTGTCAACGCAGCGGCGACGTGGTCGCTGGGTTGGGTGCTTGATGTGCGGGTCGGCTGTCAGAGGCTGCCGGACCTCGAGCATCCGCCGCCGAGCTGCCATCGGTCCGCCAAGCGCCGGATGCACCGGCAGCCGCCGAACAGGGGGGCGCCGGCGATCTTTCCCGGCCTAGCCATTGGCCTAGTTGCGACGATCGCCTTCTTACAACCAGCGTGCGACGCCGCCATGGTGCGAGCAGGTGCCGCGGTGGCTTTGCGAAAAACTGTACGTGCTGTCCCGACAAACCGCCGTCGCGCCGCTCGGAACCCGGCTGGCATGCGCCGGACGATGGACTACATTGCCGCGGCTGTTAGTGTAATAGCCGGTGTCTTCGACCCCCTCAGCACTGACATGGTGCCGGGGCTGGGCTTGCTGCGCCGCGAGCTGGATCGGGACGGCGACAAGGCAGGCCACGCCGATCAGAAATCTGGATAATTGCATCCTCTGTCCGCCCCGTTTGAACAACCCGTCGCGCGCGACCTTAATGGTGTTTCGCCCCTGTCGTTGTGATGTTGCTGCCGAAGCTCGATCTTCTCGACCGCTTGGCGGCATGATCGAGCCTCAGGCCGGCCGGCCGATCGAAGACGGTCCTCGGGAGGCGATCGTAGTGGGCGACGGATAAGATCTCTTCCTGATTGTAGCTTTCTGGCACCATAAAACGTGATCGTTTAGAGCCAGTTAAACGCTGGCTTGGCGCCTTCGCGCTTGCCTTGGCATGTCGGAGCAAAGCAGATCCTGCCCGCCTCCTTCTGGATCGCCGTGTCTTAGGAGCTCATGGTGCGCAGCCCTTGCAACCGCCTTAGAGCAACAAGCCGAGCGCGGTAATCGTCGCTGCCAGGATGATCGCACTCAGCACGGCGGCTTCGATGCTGAGCGCCGTAACTCGTCCAGCCTTATCGCGATCGCCTTCCATCGCTCGATCCCCTCTTTGTCGCCCTGTATCGCCAGCGCGCCGATGCGCTCGGCGATGAATTGCACTGCCTTCGCGCCATGCTGGCGCTCGACCGCAAACGCTTCTGCCCAGCGCTCCTCGTCCTCCGTCACCGGTGCGGCCAACGGATCGCCCAGCCGCCGGCGATCATCGCCTCGCCGACGTCGCGCCCGTCGACGCGGCAACGCGCCACCATCCGGCCCCAGCGGTCAAAGACCGAGCCGCCTTTGGGACTTGCCGGGACCGGCTGACAGGTCACCGAGCGGTTCGCTACCAGGTGTTCGAGCGCCGCCTTGCTCGCCTTGCCGTTACCCGGCGCGCAGTGCCGTCCCCTGGCGCAATGGCCCGCCAGTTCGGGCGCATCGATCCGCGCCAAGCGCACGCGCCGCTCCCCACAGCGCAGCGTGTCGCCGTCGATGACGCGGGGGTCAGCACAGGTGAACGCAGCAACGGCAAGCAGGATCAAGAGCGATACACCTTGGTGATGGCATCGGGCCGGTATCGCCTTGTCATAACAGCATTCGCTTCCTCGTCGATGCTTTGGGGTCGATTGCGTCGTCGGGGTGTCACGGATTGGCGTAGCGCCTCCGCACGGTGGCTCGGCCACACTCTACTTCACCGCCCGACCGGCGGTCATCGCCGAGCCCCGCTTGCGGGTCTCGGCTAGGCGACGCCGATCGCTGGCGCATGATGGCGGACGCCGCGCTTTGCGCGCGGCGGCGCTCCTTGTGCCTCCTGGCGGTGCGGCGGGTGCGGGCGGCGCTCCCGGCTAGGCCCGGCGCCGCCGACGGCAACCCCTCGCTCGCGCTCGGGGTGCTCCACTGCGTTACGCCCCTGCGGTGCCGCCGGCCGCTCGACCCGGGCCTCTTGGTCGCTCTTTGCCGCCCACCCCCGCCTTTCGCGGGGAGGCCTTGTGCCTTTTTCGGGGTGGCTGGGAGAGGTCATGTCCCGATCAACGAACCCCGCCGCGCGCCGCCATGCAGCAGCCGAGCCGCGCGTCAGTCTTTATGACGAGGTCACAGCGCGGATTATCGCCGAGCTGGATGCCGGGCGCTTCCCATGGGTGCAGCCATGGGACAGCGCCCGGGCAGTGGGCGGCATCGGCCCAGGCTTGCCGCGCAACGCGCTCACCGCGCGGCCCTATTCGGGCATTAACATCCTCATCCTGTGGTCTGCGGTCATCGAACAAGGCTGGCCCCATCAATCCTGGCTGACCTTTCGTCAGGCGCTCGCCGCCGGGGGATGCGTCCGCAAGGGCGAGCACGGCGTCACCATCGTCTACGCCGATCGCTTCGTCCCCCGGCGAGCCGGTCAGGACATGACGAGCGCCGCGCTCGCACCCGACGCCGAGCCCAAGGCAGTTCCGTTTCTCAAGCGCTTCACCGTGTTCAACGTCGCACAGTGCGAGGGGCTTCGGGCGGGCCTCGCCACCGATCCCGAGCCGCTGCCCGACCGCGAGATCGTGCCCGTCGCCGAACAGGTAATCGCCGCATCGGGCGTGGCGTTTCGCATCGGTGGCGACAAGGCCTTCTACGCGCCGGACCCCGATATCGTGCAGGTCCCCCCGCAACCCGCCTTCTTCGACCAGATCAACTATTACCGCACGTGCCTCCACGAACTGACCCACGCCACCGGCCATCCCAAGCGTCTCGCGCGCGACCTCAAGAACGCCTTCGGCAGCAAGGATTACGCGCGCGAGGAATTGATTGCCGAAATGGGCTCGGCGTTTCTGTGCGCCGCGCTCGGCATTACCCCCACCGTCCGCCATGCCGATTATATCGGTGCGTGGCTCGAGGTCCTGCGCGAGGACAATCGCGCCATCTTCCGCGCCGCAAGCGCCGCTTCGCGCGCCGCCGACTGGCTGCTCGCGCGCCACCGCGAGGCCATCGACGCGAGGATCGCGGCATGATTCTCCTGACCGACACGCAGCGCCGCGCGCTCTTCGCCAATGATTGCCTGCGCCGCGCGCAAGGCGAGGGCACCTATGACCCGCCGCCAGTAGTCAAGCTCTTCTCGCCGATCAGCTCGGCGACCTGGCTCGCTACCGAACTCGACACCGATGGCGATATCCTCTTCGGGCTTGCCGACCTCGGTTTCGGTTGCCCCGAGCTCGGCTCGTTCAGCCTGTCCGAACTTGCCGCACTTCGCTTGCCGCTTGGGCTTCGCATCGAACGCGACATCGCCTTCGCCACCGACCAGCCGCTTTCGGTCTGGGCGGAGACCGCGCGCCGCGATGGTTCGATCATTTCGGCCGAACTTGCCTTGAGGGATCGCGCCGCGCGCGCACCCGCACCGCTTCCGCCGCCCGGCGGATGACGCAGGCGGGCGTCTCCCGCCAATTCCGAGCCGTTCCCGCCTACGTCCTCAAGATCGCGTGGGACCGGCGTCTCGAGCCGCGCCGCGGCAAGTCCGCCCCGGCGCTTCACCAAGGAGCACGACCATGACACTCGCCTTTATCGACCAAGACAAGCTCTCGGTCAGCAAGACCAATATGCGCTACCGCCGCCGCGCCCCCGACGTCACCGACTTGCTGCCCACCGTGCGCAAGCGCGGCATTATCCAGACGCTTTTGGTCCGTCCCGCGAGCACCGACGGCGCGTTCGAGATCGTCGCTGGCGCGCGGCGCTACCGCGCCGCGCAGATCGTCGCCGAGGAAACCGGCGAAGCCGAGCCGCTGCCCTGCCGCATTCTCGCCGAGAGCGATGATGCCGCCGCAATCGAAGCCTCGATGATCGAGAATATGGCCCGCCTCGATGCCGACGAGGTCACCCAATGGGTAACCTTCACGCGGCTCGTCAAGGAAGGCCGCACCATCGCCGACATCGCCGCGACCTTCGGGCTGCCCGACCTCACCGTCACCCGCGTGCTGGCGCTCGGCAATTTGTTGCCGCGCATCCGCAGCCTCTACAGCGCCGAGAAGATCGATCGCACCACCGTTCGTCACCTCACCCTCGCCAGCAAGAGCCAGCAAAAGGCCTGGCTGGCGCTTGTCGATGATCCCGATGCCTATCTCCCCACCGGCCACCAGCTAAAGGCGTGGCTGTTCGGCGGGCAGTCAATCGCAGCGGGCTTCGCCCTGTTCAACCTCGAAACGTTCGACGGCGCGATCGTCGCCGACCTGTTCGGCGAGGATCGCTATTTCGCCGATAGCGATGCGTTCTGGGTAGCGCAGAATGCCGCGATCGAGACGCGCCGGACCGCTTATATTGCCGAGGGATGGAGCGACGTCGTGGTCGTGCCGCCGACCGAGCATTTTCACCCATGGCAATATGAGGCGACCGCAAAGCGCAAGGGCGGGCGCGTCTACGTCGATGTCCGCTCAACCGGCGAGGTCGTCTTTCACGAAGGCTATCTCACCCGCAAGGAAGCGCAGCGCGTCGCGCAAGGGCATAGTCCCGACTTGCCCAAACCACCGCGCCCCGAGGTCACCGCGACGATGCAGACCTATCTCGATCTGCATCGCCACGCAGCAGCGCGCGCTGCGTTGCTCGGCCATCCCGGCACCGCGCTTCGCTTGATGGTGGCCCACGCGATCGGCGGGTCGCCTTTGTGGCGGGTAACGGCGGAGCCCCAGACGACGCGCAACGACGCGGTGCGCGAAAGCGTCGAGACGTGTCGCGGCGAAACCGTGTTCGACGAGCGTCGCCGCGCGGTCCTCGGTGTGCTCGGCTTCGCGCCCGACACGCCCAACGTCACCGGCGGCAATGGCGACGATTACGGGGTCGCCGGGCTGTTCCTGCGGCTGCTCGATCTGCCCGATGCCCTGATCATGGAAATCGTCACGATCGTCATGGGCGAGACGCTGGCCAGCGGCAGCGCCGTGGTTGCAGCGCTTGGTAGCGAACTTGGTATCGACATGGCCGATTGGTGGGAGGCCGACGACGTCTTTTTCGAGCTGATCCGCGACAAGGAAGTGCTGAACGCACTCGTTTCGGAGGTGGCGGGCGAGCGCGTCGCCGCGGCCAATACGGGTGAGAAGAACAAGACCTTGAAGCGTATCATCCGCGACCATCTGGACGGCGCCGAGGGCCGGACCAGGGTCGAGCGCTGGGTGCCGAAATGGCTGACGTTTCCGGCCTCCGCCTATACGCCGCGCGGCGGAGTCGGCACGGTCGCCGCGCACGCCAAGGTCGAGGCCGCGCGCGACCTATCGCACGCGCTTGACCCAGACGGCGAAACGCCCCCGTTCGCCGAAGCGGCCTGAGCGGCAAGGGAGCGGGCGGGAGCGGGGCGACCCGCTTCGGCCCGCCTCCCAAGCCGCTCTAAGATCAGATTTAGAACCAGTTGACGGGTCATCCGCGCGCGTCGTTGCGCCGGATGACCATTTTGGTCGTCCCGCAGATCGCGCAGATATCCTTGCGGCGTTCGAACCCGTGCGTGCCGGCAAGCTCGCGGGACTTGCGATTGGCGTGCTGGCGTACCGACAGGCCGAGCTTGTCGGCAATGCAATCGTCACAGATCGGCTCGGGTGACAGCCGCTCGATCAGGCGGCGAACTTGATCCAATACCGTCATGACCGTGCTCCCTCGCCCACCATCTAACGCGCCCGCCAGCCCAGGCCAACGGGCTATGCGCCAGCTCCGGTTCCGCTCGGCGTGCAGCCACTCAGCGCTGCAAAACCCGCCCCGACATTTGCCCCAACTCTCATGCGCTTCGAGCGAGCCCAAGCGGCCTTGATCGATCGCGGTCTGCCGCAAACCGTCCTTAGCCGCGCAACGGCCGCACCGGCTTTCTTCCCCGGCGCTTCGCGGGGCTGCGCCCCGTTCGCCCCTTCCTCGCGAGGCAAGAAAGCCGCCGCAGCAGCCGTCCTTCGCTGCGCTGCGGCCCTGTCGGGTGCGCGGCATTCCGGCCCGCGGCCTGACAACCGCATCGAGGCCGCACGGGGCGGCGTCGAGATACGAATGGAGGTTATCATGGCACAGATCGGCAGTTTCACCCGCGGCGATGGCGGCGTCTTCACCGGCGAAATCCGGACCCTGACGCTCAAGGTCAAGGCGACCATCCGCCCGGTCGAGCGCGAGAACGACAAGGCGCCCGACCACCGCGTCAATGCCGGCGGGGTCGAGTTCGGCGCCGCCTGGACCAAAGCGACGCGCGACACCGGCAGCGAATATCTCAGTCTCAAGCTCGACGATCCGAGCTTTTCGGCACCGATCTACGCGACTCTCACCCAAAGCGAAGATGACGAGCACAAACTCATCTGGTCTCGCTGACCGGCCCGCCCCCGCGCCTCATCGGCGCGGGGGCACCGCTTCACTCGGCAAGAGCGGTGCCGAAAACGCCGACACGTGGTTCGACACTCCCCGACAAGTGACATGCCCGGCACATCCGGTGTCCCAGACCGCCTCTTCGCGGCCGCAAGAGTGGGACCCCGACCGGCTATGGATAGCGACGATATCGCCCGCGCCAACCGCGCCAAGCGCGGTTCGCCCTTCCTTAATACCCATCAGGCGGCAGCCTATCTCAGTATTTCTAGCCGGCTGCTCAAGCGGCTCAGGGTGAGCGGGGAGGGCCCCAGGTTCCGCCGCCACAGCCGGTTCGTCCAATATCATATCGACGATCTCGATCGTTGGTCCGATCAACATGCCGCGCGCGGGATCGCGCGATGATCGGCCCGCTATTCGCCTGGGGCGATGCGCTACGCGCTGCCAAGGCACGCCGCCGCACGCTGCGTCGCCGTGCCGCTATTCTCGGCGTCGGCCTCTCGTTCGTGCTTGTTTCGGCGGTGCTGCCGCCAACCCCGCGGCTCGTCTGGAACGTGACGCCAAGCGCGCCAGTCGGTCTTTATCTGGTTGCGCCCCATGCCGACATCGTCACCGGCGACATGGTGATCGCGCGCGTGCCGAGGCGCTATCGACGTCTCGCGGCGATGCGCCGTTACGTGCCCCGCGACGTTCCCCTGGTGAAGCGCGTCGCAGCAGTTGCTGGCGACACGGTTTGCGCGCGCGACCGCCGGATCTCGATCAACGGCGGGCCAGCCGCGCGCCGTCGCACCTTCGATGGCCGCGGCCGCGCGATGCCGTTGTGGTCGGGTTGTCGAAGGTTGCGCGCGTCGCAGCTGTTCCTCCTCAACGCCGATCCGGCTTCGTTCGATGGTCGCTATTTCGGGGTGTCCGAAGGAAGCGACCTCATCGGCAAGGCGACGCTGTTATGGGCGCGCTGAGGCTCACCATGTTCGTCCCGGCGCTGGTGATTGCCGCGCCAGTCCACGCCCAAAGCGTGGCCCGCTGGCAGCCCTTTATCGTCGAAGCGGCGCTGCGGTTCGACCTTCCGGCCCGGTGGTTAGAGCGCGTCATGCGCGCCGAAAGCGATGGTAAAGTCACGATCCGAGGTCGGCCGATCCGTAGCCCCAAGGGTGCGATCGGTCTCATGCAGTTGATGCCCGGTACATGGCGCGCGGCCCGACATTCGCTCGGTCTCGGCAATGCCCCCGACGATCCCCATGACAATATCATCGCCGGCGCCTTCTACCTCAGGCAGCTCTACGATCAGTTCGGTTATCCCGGTCTGTTCGCCGCCTATAATGCCGGTCCGGCGCGCTATGCGGCGTACCTTCATGCGGGCAGGGAATTGCCGCGCGAAACCCTTGCCTATCTCGCTGAAGTCGTTGGGCCGCAACCACCAGTGAGCGTCGGCGAACCACCGCCCGCAGCTGCGATCCTGTTTGCGCTCGGGGGCGAACCAGGCCCGTCATCGATCCCAGCCGGCGCGTCTGCATCGCTGTTTGCGATAAAGCACGATGCTCCCTGAAGCGAGTGCACCGGTCGAGGAGGGGAAGGAGGCTCTTCTCGATAGTCCGAGCGTGACGACCGGCGACACGGCTATCAAGGCCCGCGGGTTCCCCCCAATTTGCTGCGCAAATCGGTTCCCCCCACGTCCGCTGCGCGGCGCTTCGCTGACGCTGCGCGGCCCTGACAGCCGCGCCGCCGCCCGTCTTCAGGAACGCCGTTCTCGATGATGAGGACGCAGCAAGCTGGAGGCAGTCATGGGCAATTTTCAAACCATCGGAACGGCGTCGGATCGGGTGCTGACGCGGCTAGTCGCCGGGCTCGAAATGGAGTTCGGGCGCGGCGCTGGCGAGGCATTGGCGCAGCGATTTCTGGCAGCGGAAGATGCCGATTTCCACTGGGACGCGCGGATCGAGGAGCGCTGGCTCGGCTCTTATGAGAGCACCGATGACCAGGATTTCGATCTCGATCGGATCGCAATTTGCGGTCGGTTGGATGGCTGCTGGTACGCGAGCGTGATGCTCGTAGATGGCGACGGCATGGCGCATGGGATGATCGCCAATCGGGTCTGTCGCGGCCGCAAAGCAGCAATCAGGGCGATGGCCGATGCCCATTGATGGGTCGGTCTTCGGTGGGGAAGGGCGGCGCCGGCGCGGTGCTGCCCTTTTCCTTTGTCTGCACCGAGGAGCGCGCGCGCAAGGGGGGAAGGGAAAACAAGGGGGAAAGGGAAAACAAGATAAAGGCAATGTCTCGCGACCCTGCCCAAGTGATTGTCTGCACATCGTTTCTTCGAGAGACGCCAGGCTGTCGGCACGAGCTACCTCGGCGGCGAACCCCGCAAAAGCGGGCAATTTTACCGAATTTCGCGAGACTCGCGGTGGATGATGAGGAATTCACGCCGAAGCTGGGCCGCTCAAGGAGGAAGGACGGCAAGAAGGTCCTGCGCTACGGCAGCCGCGTCGTCATTGCGGCGCGTCTCGCTGGCGCAAAAACCGGCATTGTCGGCCGCCGATTCGACGGCAGCCGAATCGGCCGCGGCGCGAGTATCGGCAGACTGCTGTCGAGCGGCGATCGCTTTGCCGGCATGCGGACCCGCCGCGCGATCGTGAAAACCCGCCTCGTTCGATTGGGAGCGAAGGGCCTTCGCGGTGCCCGTGCTCACCTGCGCTACATCCAGCGCGACGGTGTGACGCGAGAAGGCGCAGCGGGTCAGCTGTATGGGCCTGGCGTCGACCGGGCGGACGGCAAGGCTTTCCTTGAGCGTTGTGATGGCGACCGCCATCAGTTCCGCTTCATCGTATCGGCAGAGGACGGTGCCGAATATGCCGATCTCAAACCCTATGTCCGTCGCTTGATGGGCCAGGCTGAGCAGGATCTTGGTACCAAGCTCGAATGGGTCGCGGTTGATCATTTCAACACCGATCGGCCACACACCCATATCATGTTACGCGGCGTCGACGATCGGGGCGATAATCTGATCATCGCCCGCGAATATATTGCGCATGGCTTTCGCGAGCGCGCCGCTGAACTGGCAACGCTCGATCTCGGCCCCCGGACCGACCGTGAAATCGAAGCAAGGTTGCGCCACGACGTCGACCAAGAAAGGTTGACTGCGATCGACCGTCGGCTGCTTGGGCGGATGAACGCGGAACGTGTCGTCACCGTGGCAAGCGAGAATGCGCTACAGCAATCGGTCTCCGCTGGCCGGTTGCGCAAGCTGGGCAATATGGGCCTGGCCGAGAATTTGGGACAGGGTCGCTGGCGTCTCGCCGAAGGCCTCGATGACACGCTTCGGAGAATGGGAGAGCGCGGCGACATCGTCCGGATCATGCAGCGCGAGTTGACCGCTCGGAACCTGGATCGTGCCGGCGTCGACCGGCAAATACACGACAGGCTCGATCAGTCGATCGTGGGACGTGTCGTCCATCGCGGCTTTTCGGACGAGCTTCGTGATCGCCACTATTTAATCGTCGATGGCCTCGACGGACGCGTCCATTATCTCGAGATCGGTCGCGGTGATCAAGGCGACGCCACCCCCGAGGGATCGATTGTCCGCGTACAGGCAAGAAGCGCCGGCGTACGTGAGGCCGATAGGACGGTGGCGGAGGTCGCCGCAGCCAATGGTGGCCGCTATTCTGTCGAGGCGCATCTGCGCTACGATGCGCGTGCAAGCCAGGCTTTTGCCGAGACCCATATTCGCCGACTGGAAGCGATGCGGCGCGCAGGAATCGGCGTCGCACGCGACGCCGACGGAACTTGGTCGATCGCAGCAGACCATCTAGACCGCGCGGCGGTTCACGAAGCGCGAAGTCTGCGCGATCAGCCGGTGACGGTCGAGATGGTATCGGCGCTTCCACTCGCTGGACTCGAAAAGCTTGACGCCGCGACATGGCTGGATCGTGAGTTGGTCTCCGCGACACCCTTGCCGATCCGCGACGTCGGCTTTGGTCGCCAGGTTCGCGCCGCACTTGACGCGCGGCGACAATGGTTGATCGAACAGGATCTCGCCGAGCTGGACGGCGCCAAGCTTCGTCTGAAATCCAATGCGATCTTGCTTCTCCAGCGCCGCGAATTGATCGGCGCAGGGGAACAAATTGCCGCAGAGCTCGGCAAGCCGTTCGTCGAGGCTCAGGTGGGCGCTCCTGTCGAAGGTCGGCTCACGCGTCGCGTCGACCTTGCCAGCGGGCGCTTCGCGCTCGTCGAACGGTCACGTGATTTCACGCTTGTCCCGTGGCGGCCAGTGCTCGAACGGCGGATCGGCAGCAGTGTCAGCGGTCTGATGCGATCGGATGGAGTCAACTGGCGGTTCGGTCGACACCGGGATGGACCGACTATTTCGTGGCCGTAGCTCGCCACCTCGCCGGCATATTCTCGTCCGATGCGCTCATGCGATAAGCCGCCGTTATTATGTTTTCACCGACACTGGCCGACATAGTCGCTGCCAAGGGAATCGTTGGATTTCCCGGCGAACGGGGATAGGGGGCACCGCCGCGAACAGGGGCGTTCGGCGAGCGTTCGCAGACAATGCGGCCTCACGGCGTCGTGGACAAAGACGCATGCCTCGACTCGCGATCTAATTGTCACCGACTCGCCTCATTCAAGAGCGCTGATCAGCATGGCACGGTTCGCTTCGAATATGCTCGAACCGCCTTCGGCGCTTTGAATGGCCCCACATCGGTACCTGCGTGCCCCAGAGAGGGTCTGATCAAGCGATCGAGGAAGTGGGAGCTTAGCGCCCAGCCCGCAAAGAATGTGCGGGGCAGAGGTGCTCATGACCCCTACAAAATTGCTTATTGGTCAAATCCTGATCGTTTTCGCGATCGTGCTCGCGGGAATCTGGGTTGCGACACAATGGGCTGCTGCTCAACTCGGCTACCAGCCGGAACTTGGCGCGCCTTGGTCCGCCGTTGCCGGCATACCAATTTATCGCCCGTGGGAGATCTTTCCCTGGTGGTATAAGTTCGACGCTTATGCGCCGCGTATATTCGGGCGCGCGGGTGCGATTTCCGCTGCCAGCGGCTTTGCCGGCTGTGGCGCGGCGATCGCCGGTTCGTTATGGCGCGCCCGAGAGCGCCGAACGGTAACGACTTATGGCTCGGCGCATTGGGCGTCTTTTCTTGAAACGAAGGCGGCTGGCCTGTTCAGCGACGCCGGCATCTTTGTCGGCCGGCTCGGCGGACGCTATCTCCGACACGACGGTCCCGAGCATGTTATGGCCTTCGCGCCGACGCGCTCGGGCAAGGGTGTTGGTCTCGTGGTCCCGACATTGCTCGGTTGGTCGGGGTCGGCGGTCGTTCATGACATCAAGGGTGAAAACTGGCAGTTAACCGCCGGCTGGCGCGCACAATTCTCGCATTGTCTGCTGTTCAACCCCACCGACGAACGTTCTGCACGCTATAACCCTTTGCTCGAAGTGCGCCGCGGCACCGACGAAGTGCGTGACGTCCAGAATATCGCCGACGTCCTGGTCGATCCGGAAGGTGCGCTCGATCGGCGCAATCACTGGGAGAAGACCAGCCATTCGCTGCTGGTCGGTGCCATTCTTCACATTCTGTATGCCGATGCAGAGAAGACGCTCAGTCGCGTCGCAACCTTTCTATCTGATCCGAAGCGTCCCTTTGTAGCGACGCTGGACGCCATGATGACCACCAATCATCTAGGCACTCCCGAGGCGCCAGCAGTTCATCCTGTCGTGGCTTCGGCAGCTCGCGAACTGCTCAATAAGAGCGAAAACGAACGGTCCGGCGTCTTGTCGACGGCAATGTCGTTCCTTGGTCTTTATCGCGATCCGACAGTTGCTGCCGTCACCTCTGCATCCGACTGGCGGATCGCCGATCTTGTCGAAGGCGAACACCCGGTCTCCCTCTATCTGGTCGTCCCGCCTTCTGACATCAGTCGTACCAAGCCGCTGATCCGCCTCCTACTGAACCAGATCGGGCGTCGTCTCACCGAGCATCTCCAGGCCGACAATCAGCCGGACCGACATCGGCTGCTCCTGATGCTCGACGAATTCCCCGCGCTCGGCCGCCTCGATTTCTTCGAGACGAGCCTGGCCTTTCTAGCAGGCTACGGAGTTCGCGCTTTCCTGATCGCGCAAAGTCTCAATCAGATCGAGAAAGCCTATGGCGAGTACAACGCCATTCTCGACAATTGCCATGTTCGCATCGCCTTTGCGACGAACGACGAGCGCACTGCCAAACGCATCTCCGACGCCCTCGGTACCGCCACGGAGCAGCGCGCGATGCGCAATTATGCCGGTCACCGCCTCGCGCCGTGGCTCGCCCATGTCATGGTCAGCCGGCAGGAGACCGCGCGGGCATTGCTGACGCCGGGCGAGGTCATGCAGCTGCCACCGGTCGACGAATTGGTGCTGGTGGCGGGCCATGCACCGGTTCGCGCCCAGAAGCTGCGCTACTACGAAGATCGCACCTTCAAGGAGCGCCTTCTTTCCCCGCCGACGCTCGGGCGCGAGCGCTATCTCGATCTGCCAAAGGCGCGTCCCGATGATTGGCGAGATCTCGTTCGCGGCCCCGATACTCGCCTCGAACAATCCGTCGATCAAAACGTGGAAGAATTTGGCGGTAATCCCGAACAGGTTCGCCAACCGGTCCTCGAAGTCGTTCAAGCAGCACCTGTCGATCTGCCGACTGCCGACATCCTCGGTCTCGGTGACGATGATGGGGACGCTGCTGCCGATCAGCGCGCGATGGACCAGGTGCGGGCGCTCGCAGCGCCGCGCACGCTCTATGCCGTCGATGCGGCGTCCTGCCGCCCCGACGATCTGCAGTTGGACCTCTGACCATGGTCGAGAAGGTCCGCCATCAGCTTTTTCTGCCGAAGCCCCTTAGCGACAGACTGGAAGCGCTCGCAGCAAAGCCGGGCGTGTCGAAGTCGGCACTCCTTGCAGACGCCCTGACAGCATCGCTCAATAGCCGGGGCGCGTGTGAGCTCGACCAACGGTTCGGACATCGCCTTGATCGCATCTCGTCCGCTCTCTCGCGGCTTGAGCGTGATGGTCATGTGATTCTCGAAACCTTGGCGCTGTTCGTCAGGTTTGAGTTGTCGATCCAGGTTCCGCTTGCCGAGAATGATCACGCGGGCCGCGCAATCGCCGCGAAGCGGTTCGAGGCTTTCGTCATGCAGGTCGGCAGGCAGATGGCTGCCGGCCGGCGCAGCATCGGCGCGGAGCAGGATCGATGAGCGGTCCGCTCGCCCATGACCGCCGACGCACAATGCTGCGAACTGCTTTGGGTTCGGAGATCTCGCTGGCCCTTGCCGAGGCCAAGGTCATCGAGATCATGGTCAACCCGGACGGTGCACTTCGCCTCGACCGTCTCGGCGAAGGGCGCGTCGATACCGGAATCAGGATCGCGCCTGACCAAGTCGAGCGCATTATCCGCCTCGTCGCGAGCCATGCCCGCACAGAGATTCATAACGAACGACCAATCATCTCGGCGGAGCTGCCGCCACACGGGGAGGGGGCAGGGGAGCGCTTCGAGGGATTGCTCCCGCCTGTCTCGCTTGCGCCGTGCTTCTCGATCCGCAAGCCCGCAACGCGCGCCTACACGCTGATGGATTATGTGACTGACGGCATCATGTCCGCCGACTCCGCGCGCCTGCTTTCGCTGGCGGTGGTCGAGCGGCGCAATATCCTCGTCGCCGGTGGGACCAGTTCGGGCAAGACGACGCTCGCCAACGCGCTCCTCGCCGAAATCGGCGCGCAAGACGAGCGCGTGATCCTGATCGAGGACACGCGCGAGCTGCAATCTCCAGCCGCCGACACCGTCGCCCTTCGTACCCGCGCCGGAGCGGTCAGCATGGCAGACCTGGTCCGCTCGACGCTGCGCCTGCGCCCCGACCGGATCGTGGTCGGCGAAGTGCGCGGCCCCGAAGCGCTCGACATGCTCAAGGCGTGGAATACCGGGCATCCCGGCGGGATCGCCACCGTCCACGCCAACAGTGCGATCTCGGCGCTCTACCGGATCGAGCAGCTCGTCCAGGAAGCTGTCGTTACCGTGCCTGCGCGGCTGATCGCCGAGGCGATCGACATGATCGTCTTCATCACCGGCCGGGGCACCGCGCGCCGCATCGAGACGATCGCGCGCGTGACCGGCCTCGATCCCGACGGTGGCTACGCCGTCTTCGACATCACCCCGGAAACCCTAGTCGACTTGTCAGGAGATTGATCATGCCCGCATCCCAATTTCGCCGTCGCGCCGTCCTGGCGAGCCTCGCGCTTGGAGCGGCGTTGTGCGCCGCCCCGGCTCAAGCCTCGGGTACCGGCATGCCGTGGGAGCAACCGCTCCAGCAAGTCCTCGAGTCGGTGCAAGGCCCGGTCGCCAAGATCGTCGCGGTGCTGATTATCATCTCGACCGGCTTGGCGCTGGCCTTTGGCGAGACCGCCGGCGGCTTTCGCAAGCTCATCCAGATCATCTTCGGCCTGTCGATCGCTTTCGCGGCCTCATCCTTCTTTCTCACCTTCTTCAGCTTCGGTGGCGGGGCGTTGGTCGCATGAGCGATGGACGCTCCATCGAAGGTTTCGAGGTGGTGATCCATCCCAGTCTCGGCTCGCCGCTCCTGCTCGCGGGCGCGCCGCGCGGGCTCGCCATCCTCAACGGGACGCTCGCGGCGGCAATCGGGCTCGGTTTGCAGCAATGGCTGGTCGGCCTCGTGCTGTGGCTGCTCGGCCATAGTCTCGCGGTGTTCGCGGCGCGACGCGATCCCGATTTCGCGCCCGTCCTGCTGCGCCACCTGCGCCAGAAGGGACATCTCGGATGCTGAACCTCGCCGAATACCGCCGGCATGCCGACCGTCTCGCCGATCATCTTCCCTGGGCCGCGTTAATCGCGCCGGGGGTGGTCCTCAACAAGGATGGCAGCTTTCTCTCGGTGCTCGCGTTCCGCGGCCCCGATCTGGAAAGCGCGACCGAGGCCGAGCTTGTCGGCACCTGCGCGCGGGCCAACAATGTGCTCAAGCGGTTCGAGTCGGGATGGGCGTTGTTCTTCGAAGCCGAGCGGCGCGAGGCGCCGGGCTATCCCGTCTCGACCTTCCCCGACTCCGCCTCGTGGTTGGTCGATGCCGAACGCCGCGCCGGGTTCGAGGCCGAAGGCCGTCATTTCGAGAGCCGCTTCCATCTCACGCTGACCTGGCTGCCCGGCCCCGACAGTAGCGACAAGGCCGGCCGATCGCTGGTCGCAAATCCAGATAGTGACGGCGCCCGCGACTGGCGCGCCAGCCTCGCCAGCTTCGTCGCCGAGACGGCGCGCGTTCTCGACCTCTTTGCCGGCTTCATGCCCGAAGTGCGCGCGCTCGCCTCGGCCGAGTTGCTGACCTACCTGCACGGCACCGTCTCTCGCCGGCCCCACCGGGTCGCCGTTCCCGAAACGCCGATGTATCTCGACGCCTTGCTGGCCGACACGCCGCTCACCGGCGGGCTCGCACCGATGCTCGGCGATCAGCATCTGCGCACGCTCACCGTGCTCGGTTTCCCCAATATGAGCCGGCCCGGCATCCTCGATGCCCTCAACGCGTGCGACTTCGGCTATCGCTGGGTGACCCGCTTCATTGCGCTCGACAAGGCCGAGGCGACCAGGACGCTGACCAAATTGCGGCGGCAGTGGTTCAACAAGCGCAAGTCGATCACTGCGCTGCTGCGCGAGGTGATGTACAACCAGCCCGCGCAATTGCTCGACAGCGATGCCGACAATAAGGTCATCGATGCCGACCTCGCGCTGCAGGCACTCGGCGGCGACCATGTCGCGTTCGGCTATCTCACCGCCACAGTCACCGTCGCCGACGCCGATCGTGCCCGCGCGGAGGACAAGGTCCGCAGCATCGAGCGGATCGTCAACGGCCTCGGCTTCACCTGCGTGCGCGAAGGCGTCAATGCGGTCGAAGCATGGCTATCGTCACTTCCCGGCCACGCCTATGCGAATGTCCGCCAGCCGCTCGTCCACACACTCAATCTCGCGCACCTCATGCCGCTATCGTCGGTCTGGGCCGGGCCGGTAGCAAACGACCATCTCGAAGGTCCGCCCCTGCTTTACGCCCAGACCGCGGGATCGACGCCGTTCCGGCTGTCGACCCATGTCGGCGACGTTGGTCATATGCTGCTGGTCGGTCCGACGGGCGCCGGCAAGTCGGTGCTGCTCGCGCTGATCGCGCTGCAGTTCCGACGCTATCCGAATGCGCAGATCTTCATCTTCGACAAGGGGAATTCGGCGCGCGCCGCGGTGCTGGCGATGGGCGGCGCGCATCACGCGCTTGGCGACGCAGGCGAGGCAGCGGCGCTTGCCTTTCAACCGCTGCGCGCGATCGACGACGATGCTGAGCGCGCTTGGGCAGCCGAATGGCTGACCGCTCTTCTTGTCGCAGAGAACGTCCCGGTCACGCCCGAAATCAAGGTGTCACTTTGGTCTGCGCTGGCAAGCCTCGCGTCGGCGCCGCCTGACGAGCGAACCATGACCGGTCTCTCCTTGCTCCTGCAGTCCAACGCGCTGCGCAGCGCGCTCAGCCCCTACACGCTCGACGGGCCGCACGGCCGCTTGCTCGATGCTGCCGAACAGACATTTGCGCTTTCTGACATTCAGTGTTTCGAGACCGAAGCGCTGATGGGGCAGGCAGGCGTCGTCGCACCGGTGCTCACCTATCTATTCCATCGGCTCGAAGAGCGCTTCGATGGACGCCCGACGCTGTTGGTGCTCGACGAAGCATGGATTTTCCTCGACCATCCCTTGTTCGCCGCACGCATTCGCGAGTGGCTCAAGACGCTTCGCAAGAAGAACGTGGCGGTGCTGTTTGCGACGCAGAGCCTCGCCGACATCGCCGACAGCGCGATCGCTCCCGCCATCATCGAAAGCTGCCCGCAACGCCTCCTGTTGCCCAATGATCGTGCCATCGAGCCGCAATCTCGCGCAGCCTATGCGCGCTTCGGCCTCAATGATCGGCAGGTCGAGCTGGTCGCGAGGGCCACCCCCAAGCGACATTATTATCTTCAATCGGCGCGCGGCAATCGCTTGTTCGAACTCGGTCTCGGTCCCCTCGCGCTGTCGCTTTGCGGGGCGTCGGACCCGGCCGCGCAGGCGCGGATCGATGCGCTGTTCGCCGAACACGGTACCGGCGACTTCGCTGCGCGCTGGTTCGATGCCGCCGACCTCGGTTGGGCCGCTTCCGCGCTTGCCGACTTTCCTCATTCGCCACCCAACAAGGAGTGACTGCCATGAAACGTGTCGCCTTTCTCATTCGCCGGATCGTGCTGCGCAAATTTCTGATCGCCTCGGTGCTGGCGCTCGGCTCGACCGGGGCGCTGGCGATGGCACTGGCCGTCACCCCGGCGCACGCGCAGATCAGCGTGTTCGATCCGGGCAATTATTCGCAGAACTTGCTGACCGCGGCGCGCTCGCTCCAGCAGATCAACAATCAGATTCAGTCGCTCCAGAACCAAGCGACCATGCTCGGCAATCAGGCGCGCAATCTCAGCCGGATCGACTTTCCGGAAGTCGAGGCGCTGACCCAAACGATCCAGCAGGTCGACCGGCTGATGAGGCAGGCGCAGTCGATCAATTACCGGGTCGATTCGGCAGGCGCCGAGTTCCGCCAGCTCTTCCCGACGAGCTTCGATCAAGCGCAGACCGCCAACGCGCATGTGATTGAGGCAAACGCCCGGCTCGATGCCGCGCGCGCTGCCTTTGGGCGGACGATGACCGTTCAAGCGCAGATCGTCGGCAATGTCGGCAAGGATGCCCAGACGCTCGACCGGATCGTCGGACGCAGCCAGGGCGCCGAAGGTGCGGTCCAGGTCGGGCAGGCGACCAACCAATTGCTCGCCCTCGTCGCCAAGCAGCAATTCCAGCTCCAGCAGATGATGGCGGCGCAATATCATGCCGACGCGATCGCCGCGGCGACGAGGTTGCAGGCCAAGACCGACGCGCACGCCACCACCACCAAATTCCTCGGCACAGGCAGCGCATACACTGCCGATTGATCGAGCGAGTTGAGGCAGCGCCGGTCCCGCCCTCCCTACGGCCGGACGCTGCCTCGTCGCGGGGCCTCGATGGGTCAGCCCCCTTCAAGGCCAGCGGGGCTCCGCGACACATTTTCAGTGACCTGAAGGACAATGTTGATGGGTAACCTCAACGTCATCGATCGGTTCATGGCGATCTTTATCCGCTATATCGACAGCGGCTTCGGGTTGCTCGGCGGGGACGTCGCGTTTCTGGCGACGACCCTGATCGGCATCGATATCACGCTTGCCGGCCTGTTCTGGGCGATGGGTGGCGAGCAGGACATCATCGGCCGCTTCCTCAAGAAAATTCTCTATGTCGGCGCTTTCGCCTTCATCCTGAACCGTTTCTCGACCCTCGCCGACGTCATCTTCCGCTCGTTCGCCGCTGCCGGAATCACCGCTGGCGGGGGCACGCTCTCGGCTGAGGACCTGCTCAAACCGGGGCGCCTCGCCGGTACCGGCTTTTCGGCTGCCTGGCCGCTATTGCATCAGGCCTCGCAGCTGATGGGGTTTGCCGGCTTCTTTGATAATTTCCTGACGATCGCCGTGCTGCTGTTCGCCTGGGTGGTCGTCATTCTCGCCTTCTTCGTCCTCGCGGTGCAGCTGTTCGTCACCATCATCGAGTTCAAGCTCACGACACTCGCTGGCTTTATGCTGGTGCCATTTGCGCTGTGGAACCGCACCAGCTTTCTGGCCGAACGCGTGCTCGGCAATGTCGTCAGCTCGGGCATCAAGGTGATGGTACTCGCGGTGATCGTCGGCATCGGTTCGGGCTTTTTCGATCAGTTCAGCAGCGCGCTGCAAGGTCAGCAGCCCGATATTGGTCAGGCGTTGAGCCTGATGCTCGCCTCGCTCACCTTGTTCGGGCTTGGCATCTTCGGTCCGGGTATTGCCTCGGGGCTCGTCTCCGGCGGCCCACAGTTAGGCGCCGGAGCCGCGCTCGGCACGACGATCGGTGCGGGCGGTGCGGTTGCCCTGGGTGGCGGTGCGGCGGTCGGCGCGGCACGGATTGCGGGCGGCGCCGCGCTCGGTGCGGTACGTGCCGGTACGGCAATGGGCTCGGCTGCTTCGGCCTCTTACCAACTTGGCCAATCGGCTGCAGGCACGTCGAGCCTCGGCGCCGGGCTTGGCGGGATGGCACAGGCCGCTGTCGGCGCTGCGCGCAACAAGGCTGGCAATGCGCTTGGCCTGTCCGGCGCCGCAAAGTCCGGACGCGACGCTGCATGGTCGGGATTCAATCACGACAAGGCGGCCGTGCCCGGCGCCGACCAGGTTGGCAGCGATGGCGCGCCGGCCTGGGCGCAATCGCTGCGTCGCCAGCAGGATGCCCGTCACCACCGCAATGTCGCCTTGCAAACCCTCAAGGAGGGCGACCGCGGCGGCGCCGCTGCGACCCCCGATCTCGACCAGAAGGAGGACTGATCCGATGCCTTTCAAGCGCAGCGTCCAGCGTTACGGGCGCACTCCCGAGCCCTCGACGCCGTTCCAGCGCGCCGGACAATTATGGGACGAGCGGATCGGCTCGGCGCGCGTCCAGGCGCGCAACTGGCGGCTGATCGCGTTCGGCCTGCTCGCGGCATCGGGCGCGATGACCGGCGGCCTGATCTGGCAATCGCTGCAAAGCCGGATCGTCCCCTATGTCGTCGAGGTCGACCGATTGGGCGAGGCGAGGGCCGTCAACCCGGCGGAGGCGGCCTATCAGCCGACCGATCCGCAGGTCGCGTGGCACCTTGCCCGGTTCGTCGAGCATGTTCGCTCGCTTTCGCTCGATCCGGTTCTGATGCGCAGCAATTGGCTATCGGCTTACGACTTCGTGACCGACCGCGGCCGGCGCTTCCTCGATGCCTATGCGCGCGCAGCCGATCCGTTCGGCCATATCGGCGAAAAGACCGTGTCGGTCCAGGTCGACAGCGTGTTGCGCGCGTCGGATCGCTCGTTTCAGATCGATTGGACTGAGACCGCGTTCGAACGCGGCACCCCCGCCGGCGTCTCGCACTGGACCGGCATTTTCACCGTTGCGATCAAGCCGCCGACCTCGGCCGACACGCTGCGCAAGAATCCGCTCGGTGTCTATGTCGACGCGATTGACTGGAGCCGCGATCTCGACCCCGTGCCGATCGCGCCGCCGTCGTCGAGGGCAGCCACGTCGAACCCGAAGCCCGCCGACCGCCCCAATATCGATCCGGAGACGCAGTCATGACCCATTTCGTCCTCAGCGCCATCGGCGCTTCGAGCGCACTTCTGCTGACAGTCCCCTGCTGCGCGCATCCGCACGCGCGCTCGCACGCACGTCAGGGCATGTCGGCGGCGGCGCGCGTCGCCGCGGCCGATCGCGCAGCGATGCTCGGTCCTGAGCGCAACGCGTCCGATGCCACACAGGTTTATTCCTATACAGAAGGATCGATCTACCATGTCGTCACCGCGCCGGGGCGCGTCACCGATATCGCGCTCGAGCCCGGCGAGACGCTCGGCTCGGTCGCGAGTGGCGACACCGTGCGCTGGATCATCGGCGACACTACCAGCGGCGCCGGCGCCGGCCAGCGAAGCCATGTCCTGGTCAAGCCGGTCGCTAGCGGCCTATCGACCAATCTCGTCGTCACCACCGATCGGCGTACCTATCACCTCCTGCTGACGAGCAATGCCCACGACGCGGCGACTTCGATCGCATGGCGCTACCCCGCCGACGCGCTGATCGCAGTGCAGACAGCCCCAAAAACCGTCGCTAAAACCACGCCTGCCTCGACCGGATTCGATGTCGCGGCGTTGCGGTTCGATTACGTCATTTCCGGGGACCATCCGACCTGGCGACCGCTACGCGCCTTCGACGACGGCGTGCGAACCTATATCGAATTTCCAGCGGCGCTCGCTACCGACGAGGCACCGCCCTTGTTCGTCATCACCGACGGGCAGGCTGAACTCGTCAACTATCGTGTCGATCGACGCTATTATGTCGTCGATCGGCTGTTCGACGTTGCCGAGTTAAGGCTCGGCACGCGCCATCAGCAGGTCGTCCGAATTTCGCGCGCAACGCGCGGAAAGGGCGGGGCATGACCGCGGCCGCGATGGAGCCGGCGGGGGACGAGGAAGCGTCGCCGGCGATTGCAGACAAGGTCCCGCCCGAAGCGCTTCGACTTCGCGCACCTGCAGCGCCGATCACCCGCTTTCAGCGCGGCCGAATCATCCTCCTCGCCGCCGCCGCGGCGTTCGCTGTCGCATTGGTCGCTGGCATGGCGCTGCGCTCACCCCATGCGTCGACCGCGGTGCCCCAGGTCGATGCGGAAATTCCAGCCAAAGGATCGAGCGAAGCGCTTGCCGGCCTCCCTAAGAGCTACGGTGACGTACCGCGTCTGGGACCACCGCTCCCGGGCGATCTGGGCGAGCCGATCCTCGATCGCGCGCGCCAAATCGACGATGGTGCTCCTACGGCTCCGGTCGTGCCCAACGCCGCTGCAACCGCGCGCCAGGCGCGCCAACAAGCGCTAGAAGCGGCTCGTCGTTCGGCACTGCTTGTGACGCCGATGCGAGGGGAACCTGGGGCAGGGCGGGCGATGTCGTCATCACCGCGACTCTCCCAAGACCAATCGACCACCAGCCCTGGTATTGGCGGAAGCCAGCCGATTCCTGCCCGGAAAAAAATGGACGAGACGACCGATCCTGCGCGGCTGACAGCGCCGGTCTCTCCCTATACGCTCAGCGCCGGCAGCATCATTGCTGCCAGTCTGATCACTGGGGTCAATTCGGACTTGCCGGGTATGGTCGTCGCTCAGGTGACCCAGCGCGTGTTCGATAGCGCGACCGGCCGGGTGGTGTTGATCCCTCAGGGTTCGCGCCTGATCGGACGCTATGATCATGACGTCGTCTTCGGCCAGCAGCGTGCCCTGATTGTCTGGGACCGGCTGATCCTTCCCGATGGCCGCTCACTGCAACTCGACGACGAACCGGCGACCGACCGGTCCGGCTTTGCCGGGCTCAGCGATCGTGTCGATTCGCACGGCGGCGCCCTGGTCAAGGGCGCGGTGTTGTCGACGCTGCTCGGCGTCGGCAGCGATCTCAGCTTCAACGGTGGCAGCAAACTCGTCGATGCGCTCCGTCAGGCTGCCGGGCAGAATGTCGCCAATGCCGGCAATCGGCTCGTTTCCAAGTCGCTCGACATCAAGCCGACCCTCACCATCCGCCCCGGCGCGCGCGTTCTGGTCGTGTTGCACCGCGACCTCGTGCTTGCCCCCTGGCGCCAATAGGAGACGTCACATGCCCGACATCAAGCTTTCCTGCCTGCCCGACCGCACTCCCGTCAGACTGACTTTGAACTTCCTGCCCGAGCTCCACGACGCGCTCGTCGACTATGCCCGCTTCTATGCCCAGGCTTATGGGCGCGAGGAAAAGATCAGCGATCTCGTGCCCCACATGCTCAGTGCCTGGCTCGACGCCGATCGCGCCTTCGCGGCCTTTCGAAAGGAACGAGCCGGACGAGCGTGATCGCCGTCGCCGCTGGTCATCGGTGCACGTCAATGCGAGCCGTTGAGGAGAATGACATGGGCTACACGGGAAAGTTGGGCCGGACCGATGATTGAGAACAAGGGCGCGCTTGTTGAGCCGCATTTCATCACCGTGACCGAATTTGCTCATCTGGCGCGCGTGTCGCGGCGCACGATCGATCGCTATCGGCGCGCGCGACCGCCGGGATTCCCGAGTGAATTTGACATCGGACGGGGCAACATGCCGCGACCGCGCTTTCGTCTCATCGACGTCCGCAAGTGGCTGGATTCGCGGGCTCTGTGGTGATCCTGCTTCACTGCTCACAACCCTAGGCAATAACCGAAGTTGCTGAAATAAAAGCGCGGCTAGGGGAAACTTGGTCGCGTCAGTCTTCGTTCTGGCAGTACGTCGGATGCGGTGGTGCGCCCCCCGCCTGCCGTGTCCGGCGCCCATTGCGCGTCTCCGGCCCGGGGGCGGGCGGCCCGTGCTGTCCCCTGCGACCACGAGGCCGGGCGCGGGCTATAACTGCGGGGGCGAGGAGCATGAATGAGCGACGAACCGACGCCGCCCCATCCCGAGCAGCAGCAGTCGATGCCCGGCGAGACCGAGAAGATGATTCCGCGACCCGACCACGGCGAGCAGAGTTACACCGGTCACGGCCGACTGAGCGGCAAAAAGGCAGTCATTACCGGCGGCGACAGCGGCATCGGCCGCGCGGTCGCGATCGCATTTGCGCGAGAAGGCGCAGATGTCCTCATTGCCTATCTGTGCGAAGATGATGACGCGCACGAGACCGCCCGGCTCGTCGAAGAGGCTGGCCAACAGGCCGTGCTTGTTTCCGGCGATCTCAGCGAACCCGCGCATTGCCGCGCGGTCATCGCCGAGGCGGTCGAGTCATTCGGCGCGATCGACATTCTGGTCAGCAACGCAGCCCACCAGGCCAGCTTCGAGAAGCTCGAGGATATTACCGATGAGGAGTGGCGGCTGACCTTCGCTACAAATGTCGACCCCTTGTTCTACCTGACCAAGGCAGCGTTGCCCCATCTCGCGGCCGGCGCGTCAATTATCGCGACGGCGTCGATCAATTCCGATCAGCCGAGCCCGCATCTGCTGCCTTATGCCACCACCAAGGGCACGGTCCGCGACTTTGTCGCAGGTCTTGCCCAAATGCTCGGCAAACGCGGCATTCGGGTCAATTGCGTCGCGCCCGGACCGGTCTGGACGCCGCTCATTCCCTCGACGATGCCCCCCGAGGCGGTCAAGGATTTCGGCAAAAATACGCCCCTCGGCCGTGCTGCCCAGCCGAAGGAACTCGCGCCGCCTTATGTTTTGCTGGCAAGCGACGAGGCGAGCTACATCACCGGCGCGACGATCCCGGTGACCGGCGGCAGGCCGTTCCTCTAGGGGCCGGATGAATTGCATGAAGCTCAAGGCACTCTCGGAGCAGGTCATCCTCATAACGGGCGCGAGCTCCGGTATCGGACTCGTCACGGCTCGTCATGCGGCGCGCAAAGGCGCGCGCGTCGTTCTCGTAGCGCGCAACGAAGGTGCGCTCCAAAAGATTGCGGCGGAGATCGAAGCGGAAGGAGGAAAAGCACTCGCAGTCGCAGC
Organism: Sphingomonas sp.; assembly: GCA_051954635.1. Classification (GTDB taxonomy): domain Bacteria; phylum Pseudomonadota; class Alphaproteobacteria; order Sphingomonadales; family Sphingomonadaceae; genus Sphingomonas. The sequence goes on from JBQCHO010000109.1 coordinate 26,962, forward strand.
TGATGTCGGCGATGTCACTCAACTTGCTGCCGCGGCGGAGCAGGCGATCGTGGCTTTCGGTCGGATCGATACCTGGGTGAACGATGCCGGCGTCGCGATCTACGGTCGCCTCGTCGACACGCCCGACGACGAGCATCGCAAGCTTTTCGAGACGAACTATTTCGGCATGGTTCATGGTTGCTGCGTCGCAGTCCGGCACTTGCGGGAACGGGGCGGCGCACTGATCACCATCGGTTCGATCGCGTCGGACCTGCCTTCACCGGTGCTTGGTGCCTATGCGGCCTCGAAACACGCGATCAAGGCTTATGTCGAGGCGCTTCGAATGGAACTTCACGCCGATGATGTGCCCATCTCGGTGACCCTGATAAAACCCTCGGGCATCGATACCCCGATCGCCCAGCATGCCGCCAACCACGGACCTGGACGCGCGTTCGTGCCGCCGCCCGTTTATGCGCCCGAACTGGTCGCTGACGCGATCCTTTATGCCGCCGAGCATCCGCGGCGGACTATCACCGTCGGCGGCAAGGGGCGCGCTCAGGTGCTTGTAGGCCAGTATTTTCCCTGGCTCGTCGACAAGCTGACGCCGCTGATGCGTCGGGTGCTTTTCGATGTGGACCGAGCGAAGGTGGCCGACAATGCGTTGGTCGCGCCTGCCCGCGATGGGCGTGAGCGCTCAGGCGAGGAGGTGCCCCAGAAGCGAAGCCTCTACACCGCGATCGAGCTGCATCCAGTGAAGGCGGTTTGTGCGATCGCCATCGCGGTGGCTCTGGCTTCGACACTGCGCGCCTCGCGCCAGCGACAAGGCCTCAGCCGGCTCGTTTGAGCGCGCCTGCTGGCGCGAGCTAGGATCTGCACAGTGCACTGCTCGTCCCAGTGCAGTACCATTACGTTTTGGCGGGGCTTTTCTGCGCTACGGTCGGCATCGGCGCTCAGATACCCTGACCGAAATTGTGCAGCGGAAGACGGATTTTGCACCGAGCGCCGTCAGGACCGATCGTCAGGCTTGTCTCAGCATCGAGATCGTAGACCAGGCTGCGTTCGATCAAGTCCCGCCCGAAACCCTGGACCTGCTCGGTTTCGGCGACGGCGACGCCGTCCGGGCCGGCATCAAACCACGAGAAGGCGAGTACTGGGCATTCCGCCCCGTCTTCGATCCGCCAGCTCACATCGACTCGTCCGAGATCATTGCTTAGGCCGCCATATTTGACGGCATTGACCACCAGCTCATGGATGGCGAGGCCAAGCGTGTCAGCGATCTTGGGTGGAAGGCGCACTGTCGGTCCGGCGACGACTAGCCGATCATTCTCACGCGCATGATGGGCAAGCAGTTCATCCGCGACGAGCGTGGCTAAGTCGACTCCGGCGTGTGGGTTTCTGGTCATCAGCGATTGCGATCTTGCAAACGCATCGAGCCTCCCTTCAAAATTCATCTGAAAGTCCGCAACACTGGCGCTGCGCTCGAGTGTCCGGCGCGCGATCGACCGAACCATCGCCAAGGTATTGCGTACCCGGTGCTGCAGCTCGGCGACCAGCAAGCGTTCCTGGTCGCGGAGGGCCCGGAGATCGTTCACGTCCGACGAGGACCCGAGCCATTCGATGATGGCGCCTTGGCGGTTGCGCACGGGCGAGGCGCGTGTCTGGTACCAGCGGTAGCGGTCAGCTGCCATATCGTACACGCGATATTCAACGCTGAAAGCTATCGCGCTTTTGGCCAACCGCCAAGCTCGGTGCGCGCGCAGCCGATCGTCGGGGTGAACGCGTTCAAGCCACCCTTGCCCGAGGCTTGCATCACGCGGCTGGCCGGTGATCTCGCTCCATTGCGGACTAGCCCAAGTCCAGTTTCCATCCTCCTGGGCGCGCCAGAGGAGGAGCGGAACACCTTCCACCAATTGACTGAGCGCGTCTTTGGCCGTCTCGAGGTCATTAAGTGCAGCGCCGCGCTCGTCTTGGGACCGGCCGAGTTCTTCATCGAGCCGATAGGCAACCGATGCCAGGGTGCTGAGACGAAGCAGCAACCGCGCGTCCTCGCGCTGAAAGCGGCGCTGTTTATCGTGTGAGACTGCCCATATCGCGCCGACTGCGGTTCCGTCGCAGCGAAGCGGCACCATCAGAATTTCGCAGATGCCCGGTTCGACTTTCGGTTCGGCAAAATATCGGCCAGGATCTTCGAACAGCAGCACGGTGTTGCGCGCCACGACGACGCCGCAGGGCGTTTCGTCAAGCTTGGCGGTTTTCCCGACATAGCCGGACCATCTGCCTGAAACGGCGCGCCACAAGCAGCGCACTCCATCTTCTTGTGTGATACCTAGGCTGACGCCCGCGGACTCCGCGATTCCTGCTCTTACAATTGTATCGGCCAAAGCCTGCAGCGGGTCGCATTCCACTTGTCCCAAAACGGCGGAGAGGCCGGCCATCGCATCGGCCTCAAGCCGGTAGTCCGGCTCTCGCGTCGATCGAGACGCCAATTGGTCGGTGATCAAGACGTCGTCGAGCGTGGCGGACACCATGTCCTACCCCATAGCAGCAGACGGCACGGGCTCACACTTCGGATTGAGGTGATGGAGATAGGAGGGGTTGAACATCGCGATGCGGTGCAGTGCCGGAAGGTCCGGGATTGTCAGGATGCGGTTGTTGAGGGCGATGAGATTTTCGCGCCTGAGTTCCTGGAGCGTCCGGTTTACATGGACGGCGGTCATGCCCGTCGCTTCGGCCAGGTCGATCTGGGTGAGCGGCATTTCGCAGCGATCATCCTCGGTCAGATGAACCGAATCCAGCCGCTCGAATAGTTCGGAGAACAGATGCGCGATCCGTTCGCGTGCGGTTCTCTGACCCAGGCTGACGGTCCATTCGCGCTGGATCGCGGCAACGACGAGACTCTCCATCCATAAAGCCCGCGAGATGGCAGGCCGGTGGGTGCACATATGCTCGACCAGATTTCGCGGCATCTCGGCGTAGGTAACCGGCGTCAGCGCACAGATCGAGTGATCCATTTCGTCGAGGAGGAAGACGTTCAAATCGCACAAGTCGCCGGGGAGGAGAAACGAGACGATCTGGCGACGACCGTCGGGAAGCATCTTGTAGCGAAACGCCCAGCCGTCGACGACCAATTTGACGTGATGCGGCGTATCACCCTCGCGTATCAAATCTCGACGTGCGCGCGCAGTGCGAACCGTCTGTCGGCAGATTTGAGCTATTGCATCCAGGTCGGCCTGGGAGAGCGGCGCGAACCGTTGCAGCTTCAAGGCCAGCAGGTCGTGCAAATCTCATCTCCGCGCTCAGTTCTCGGGAACAAAACGCCTGACACTGAACTTGGTCGCTCACTTATGTTATTCGACGCAGGGCCAGCCAGTTTGTATCCGTCTCGTCCACCTCGCGGGGGCTCGACACCAGATGAACCAACCACTTGCCATTGCTGGTAGCACGGTCCTACTCGTCGAAGACGAGTATCTGATCGCCGACGATCTAGCTCGCGATCTGACGGCGCATGGACTCACCGTTTTCGGTCCCGTGGCAACCGTCGAAGCGGCGGTCGAAGCGCTCGCGCAGAGCAACCCGGATTTTGCGATTCTCGACATCAACCTGCGCGGAGACCGCGTCTTCCCGCTTGCCGACCATCTGTCGGGGCGCGACATTCCTTATGTCTTCGCCACCGGCTATGACGGCGACGCCATTCCGCCGCGGTTCGCAGATGTCGCGCGGCTCGAGAAACCGATCAGGACAGGCGACCTTCTCGTCACGCTCGAGAATCTCAGTTGCCGGTCGAGCGGATCGCCCACTCCCGAAATCCCCCCGCTGGGCGATCATCGCCACTGAAGTTTTCGATTGATTGGATAAATGCCGTCACCTCGTCGCAAACTCGGCGAGGCGTGGAACATGCCCGCTTTCCAGCGGTTGGCTAGCAATCGCGATGACCCGATATTCGCGGTTGAAATCCAGCAACATAGATTAGTGGGCAGGTGTGCGATGGACGATGGAAAGAGGCTCGGCGAAGGCGGCGCAAAGGATCGACGTTCATCCTTGCGAGACGGTGATGATGATCCCGCGTTGCGCCACGAAAGTCGCCAGGCAGTTCTGAACCAGGGCAGCGCGACCCCTGAGGACTATCCCGATCGCGGCGTGTCGACACCGGCTGCGCCAGATGGAGATCGGTGATGACACAGACAGATGACGCACCCGCCCATGTCGCAAAATCCGATGACGTCCGGGCGGCGGTTGGCGAAGGCTCGGTCACCGGGCACACCGAAACCATCAACCGCCCGCGTAAAGAACTTTATGCATTCTGGCGAAATTTCTCGAACCTTGCTGGTCTGATGGAGAATGTCGTCTCGGTGACCGAGATAGATGGCAAGCGTTCTCACTGGGTGGTTGCAGGCCCGACAGGCAATCTCGAATGGGATGCCGAGATCACCGAAGATGAGCCCGATCGGCTCATCGCGTGGCGATCGGTAAAAGGCGCGGATGTCGAACATTCGGGTCGGGTCGAATTCCGCGACGCTCCGCCAGGGCGCGGATCGTGGATCACCGCGACGATCGCCTACAAGCCTCCGGCGGGTTTTATCGGCAAGGCCGTCGCCAAGGTCACGCAGAAGGAGCCCGCCATACAGGCACGGCGAGACCTTCGCCGGTTCAAGCAATATTGCGAAACCGGCGAAATCGCGACGTCGACCCCGCCCAATCCCCAACCGAAATCCTGAAGGAGTCCGGCTATGCGTGCGCTCACCTGGCACGGCAAGCACGACGTCCGCGTCGACAGCCATCCCGATCCCGAAATCATCAACCCCCGCGACGCGATCATCAAGGTCACCTCGACCGCGATCTGCGGTTCCGACCTCCATCTGTACGATGCCTATATTCCAACCCTCGAAAAGGGCGATATTCTGGGCCACGAGTTCATGGGCGAGGTTGTCGATGTCGGGCCCGGCAGCTCACTCAAAAAGGGCCAGCGGGTCGTGGTTCCGTTCACCATTTCGTGCGGGAAATGCTTCTTTTGCGAGAAGCAGCAGTTTTCAGCCTGTGCGAATTCGATTCCCGCCGATAATGCCGATCTTGGGCAGGAACTCTACGGTCACCCCATGACCGGCCTGTTCGGCTATTCGCACCTGACCGGCGGCTATCCGGGCGGTCAGGCTGAATATGCTCGCGTTCCCTATTCGGACATCGGGCCGATCGTTATTCCAGACGGGCTCGACGATGATACGGTGTTGTTTCTTTCCGATATCCTCCCGACGGGCTGGATGGCTGCGGAGAATTGCGACATCGAGCCTGGCGACACGGTCGCGGTATGGGGCTGCGGTCCGGTCGGCCTGTTCGCTGTACAATCGGCGTTCAAGCTCGGGGCTCACCGCGTAATTGCTGTCGACCATTTCCCACATCGGCTCGATCTCGCCAAGCGCTTCGGCGCCGAGACGATCAATTACAAGGAAACCGACACCTATCATGCGCTGATGGAGATGACTGGCGGCATCGGCCCCGACGCCTGCATCGATGCAGTTGGACTCGAGAGCCACGGCTTCTTTCTCGACAATGTCTGGGACCAGGTGAAGGTCTCGACCTTCATGGGTACAGACCGCGCTCATGTTCTTCGCCAGGTCATTATTGCCTGTCGCAAGGGCGGACGAGTTTCCCTGCCTGGCGTTTATGGCGGCTTCGTCGACAAGTTCCCGATCGGTGCGCTGATGGAGAAGGGGCTGCAGGTGAAGAGCGGTCAGACCCATGTGCAGAAATATCTGCCCAAGCTTCTGAAGATGATCGGTGAGGGCGAGCTCGACACCACCTTCCTGATCTCGCACCGGCTGCCGCTCGAAGAAGCGCCCAAGGGCTACGAAATGTTCAAGAACGAACAGAACGAATGCACCAAAGTCGTGCTGAAACCGGGGATGGCGGCCTGACCCTAAGGAGAGCGACAATGCCCGATAAACTTGCAGTAATCACCGGCGCTTCGACCGGCATCGGCAGAGAAATTGCCAAGCTCGCAGCGCAAGACGGTTTCGATCTCATCACCGTTGCCGACGAGCCGGGACTCGAAGCGGCAGCCGCCGACCTTCGCGCCGAGGGTGGGCAGATCGAGACGGTCGAAGCCGATTTGGCGACGTTCGAGGGCAATGACGCGCTGCTCGCCGCGATCGGCGACAGGAATGTGGATATCCTGGTCGCCAATGCCGGACGCGGCCTCGGCCATGCATTTATCGATCAGGACCCGGCGGACTGGCGCCACGTCATCGACACGAATGTCACCGGAACGACCTATCTGCTGCAGAAAATCGCCCGGAAGATGGTCCAGCAGAGAGGCGGTAAGATCCTTATCACGGGCTCGATCGCCGGATTGATTCCCGGCAGCTTCCAGGCCGTCTACAATGCGACCAAGGCTTACCTCGACAGCTTCTCCTACGCGCTGCGCGAGGAACTCAAAGATACCGGCGTATCGGTCACCGTGCTCATGCCCGGGCTGACTGAGACCGAGTTCTTTCGCCGGGCCGGGATGCTCGACACGCCCGTCGGCGAAGACGAGAAAGCCGATCCTGCGAAGGTCGCCGCCGATGGCTGGAAAGCAATGAACGACGGTTCCGCCCATATCGTCTCGGGCTTCCAGAACAAGCTGCAGGCAGCGTTGTCGCACATCACGCCGGATACGATCTTGGCGAAAATGCATAGCAGATTGGCAGACCCGCAGCGCGGCTGATCAGTCGCTATTTTGCCACTCAGCAAGAGAACGTGAATTGGCGGCACCCGTATCTGCGCCAAAGCTGTTGCGCATGATCTCGAGCGCCCAGCGTGTGCGTTCGGGGTGCTCGCCGGCCACCGCGTCCTCGGGCACCCACAGACGGTACTCGCGCATATGCGCATCGGCGGCAGTGAAGAGGACGCAAATGTCGGCGGCAATTCCGGTCAGGATTAGTCGGTCGACGCCCAGGCGCGGCAGAAGTGCTGGAAGCGTCGTTGCGTAAAATCCGGAGACCTGTGGTTTGATGACCAGATAATCGCAGCGGCGTGGCTGAAGCGCGCGCGCGATCGCCGCTCCCGGGGCATCGCTCTTCGTGACGTGTGCGAGAAGATCGTCGCGATCGGCTCGCCACGCGCCATAGTGGTCGTTGACATACACTACGGGCGCGCCCGCCGCATCGGCCTGGTCGCGCAACTCCGAAATGGGCGCTACTATGGTTTCAGCTGATTGCAGGAGCGGCGCTGCACCCTCGAAGTCCAGCGGATTGATCGCATCGATGATGAGCAGTACCACCGCCATGGTCGTTCTCGTTATCGTTTAGCCCGCAGCAAAGGGTGAACCTATCGGGCAAGCGATCACAAATGTAAGGAAAGCTGGCAAAGTGGCAATCGGCTATGGTGTCGCGCTGGACCCATTGGGGTTATCGCCACGTCTTGTTCGGGGAGGAGCCGCCGGTGTCCAAAAAAAACCGGTCGCCGGACATCTTGCGGATCTTTCCACGATCAATCGCTTGACATGATGGCGACCGTTTCGTCCGACGACTTGACCTCGCGCAGCGTCAATCCGGCGTTCGAGCGGATCCTTCGGCTCGACTGAAGACACTTTGCTGGGGCGCACCTTCGTCGAGTTTGTCCATCCTGACGAGCGCGACGATCTTGGCATAGCGATCGCGGCGATCGACAGAAGAAACAATCCGATCGGCGTCGAGCACCGACCTGTCGCATCGATGCGCCTACCGCCGGGCTGCGTGGTTATGGCGCGGGCCGCGTCGGCTATGCCGAGGACTTGAGTGACGGGAACCCACGTCGAACTGCTACGCGACTGGACCGACGGCGCCCCGAGCATTTGTCGGCGTTTATCGATATTCTGACAACGGCGCGGAACTATGCAGGCGCTGTTGGCGGGTCGCCCATGTGTACGTCCCGATATTCAGCGCGGCAAGATGATGACTGAGGCCGAAAAGTCTTCCCAGGCGGCGGTCGGTCTCTGTGCGACACTGAACATTCCGCCGGTCAAGCAGGGTCAGTCGGTAGCGATTTTGGCGGTCAACTGCGCCGGGGCCCCACACCTGCAGCGACAACGAGATCGCGCTTGTCGAGGCTCCCGCCGAACGAACCTCGCCGGCAGTCGAGCGAGCTTGAGCCGAGACAGCGCTCAGGACAAATGGGGTCAAGTATCGCGACCTCTTCAATTTCATGGACCAGGGTTATCATCCAGCTTTTGTAGATGATGGCCGAGCGACCGCCTTGCAGGCCGCACTGACCGCGGGCCGAATGGCAATGCGTCCATAGCGCTAACAAGACAAAACGCGCTCACATGGGTTAGCCGCTTCATTCGCTGCCCCCGAAACGACCGAGTAAATCCGCCAAAATTTTTCAAATCAGCCGGCATTTCTCGGGTCGGCGACCGCGGAACGGCGGCGGGGCGTACCCGTTGCTAGGTCCAGGAGACCGTATGACCGACAAACAGAATTACAAAGATCTTCCCCCCGAAGCTGGGGTAAAGCCCCGCTATACCGAGCCCGATCCGCCGCCCGGAGAAGTCGGCGCGCACGGCCATTATTCTGGACAGGAATATGACGCTCCTGGCCAGGCGGAGTGGCGCAGAAAGGCTGACAGGTCGCCGCCGCCCGGTGAGTTGAGCGGATCAGGCATCGGCGCCGGCGGCGGACAGGATGGCGAGGACTATGACAGCGATCCGCAAGGTGGCAGCGGCGTCCTGCCGGCTGCTGGAACGGGGTCAAAAGGGGAAGCCTGATTTTTGCCGTGACCTCGCTGCGCTTTCGTGAGGGCGGCAGTGGACGGTGTCTCGATACCTACGCGACCGGGGAACCATGCCAATGGGTCTGCTGCAGCCCCAGCTCATCATCGACGCCGCCGAACGCGAGCGGGGGTTGCGACTCCTGGTCAATGAGGCTTTGTTTTCGGGCGGGGCAGCAGCACTCACGACGGGCACCATCCTCACAGCCTTTGCTCTGCATCTCGACGCTTCGAACGTTATGATCGGACTGCTCGCAAGCGTCCCGTTTGCAGCGCAGCTATTGCAGCTTCCAGCCATTCTGCTGGTTGAGCGGACTCGTCGTCGCAAGCTGATCGCAGTCCTGACCAGCATCATCGGCCGGCTGATGCTGGGCGTCATGGCCGTCACGGCGTTCTTGAAAGGCTCCTTTGCTCTTGCTCTCTTTCTGGGGGCGCAATTCATCCTCGCCGGGCTCGGTGCAATCGGCAGCTGCGCCTGGAACGCTTGGTTACGCGATCTCGCGCCAATAGAGCGTCTTGGCGTCGTGTTTGCCCGTCGCACGATGTGGCTGACTGCAGTGAACCTGGCATTGGGCCTCGCGGCTGCGCTTGCGCTGGCTCTGTCGCCCGAAGGGTCGATCGCTCGCAGCTGGGTTTTTGCCGGCATGTTCGCGATCGGTTGCCTGACGGGATTGATCAGTGCCCGAATAGTCTCCCAGATGCCCGAACCGCTGATGGCGCCTGCCGAAGGGCCGTTGCACCTCGCGGCGCTGTTGCGCCGCCCGCTGGGCGACGCCAATTTCAGGCGACTGCTTGCGTTCGTCGCGAGCTGGCAATTCGCGGTCAATCTGGCGACGCCGTTCTTCACTGTCTTCATCGTTCGCCAACTCGGGTTCGACGTGTCGTTCGTCATGATCCTGAGCGTCGTCAGTCAGGCTGCAAATATCCTCGCCCTTCGCCTCTGGGGCCGGCTCAGCGACCGGTTTGCGAACAAATCGGTGATGGCAGTCTGCGCTCCGGCTTATATTTTCTCGATCGTCGCGATGATCGGCGCATCGCAAATCCAGTCCCGGCTCGGGATCATGATCTGGCTGGGCGCGCTTCACGTCGCGATGGGCGTGTCGGTCGCGGGGGTCACGCTAGGGTCGACCAATATCGCGTTGAAACTATCACCCAGCGGGTCGGCTACATCCTATGTCGCGGCCAATGCGATGGCGACCGCCGCGGCCGCCGGCTTGGCCCCGATCCTCGGTGGGTTGCTCGCGCAGTTCTTTGCTCAGCGGCGCTTTGAATTGCTGATGCGCTGGGCGGGACCGCACGGCTTGCTGAGCTTTTCCTTCGGCCTGACCCATTGGGATTTCTATTTTCTGTTGGCCGGCGTGATCGGCCTTTACGCGGTCCACCGCCTCTCTCTGGTCGCCGAACAGGGAGAAATCGAACGACGCGAAATGGTCAACCAGATGCTCGGCGAGACTCGCCGCACGATCCGCAATATCTCGACCGTAGCTGGCCTGCGCGCAGCGACCGATTTGCCGGCTACGCTGCTGCGCGATGCCCGCAAACGACTGCGTCGGCGTCTCCCAACGGCGCCGCGCTCCAACCGTCACCTATCGACACCGGCAAAAAAGGAGGAGCATCAATGACGACCACCGCACAAGCAGAGCGCAGCGACGCTTCCGGCAACCGCAAGGCAGAAGCAAAAAACGCGGCAACTGCAAGTCTTTATGTGCTGGCACTGCGCCAGGAGCTGGCAAATGGGCTGAAGCATATCGGCAGTCTGTCGATCGGCGATCATCGTATCGAAGTCGCAGGCGGAGACGACTCGCTGTGGGCGATCATCCGGCGGCCCGGTCGCGGTGGTCTCGCGGTGCGCGCAGCTTTTGCCCCCGGTGGTTTTCGCGAGCTGAGCAAAGGGCGCTGCGACAACAGCAGGTTCGAGCTCGAATGCATCAGCGCGCTCGGCCGCCATCATCTCTGCTTCGACGCGGGCGGTGCCGACGTGCGCCGATTTCACCTGCAAGCTTGGCTGACGCCGTCGCATGCCATGCTCGTTCCCTTTGCGCCGCGCGACCTGTACCCATTAGACAGCAACGACGACCCTCTGGCGGCGACCGGTCGCGTCGAGGCTGCGCAGCGCGGTCCGAATTCGGGGCTTATCTACTTTTCGATCGACGATCCGGCGTTCGGACACGTCCTCTATTTCCAGGACCTCACCAATCTCAACCCGTACTTCCGCGCGACCGATACGACGCCGATGGGCGCCGTCGGCGGCGAATGGCCGGAGCTTGGTTATCTGCCGCCGACGCCACCGCAAAGCGGAACGCCGCCGGTTCGACCGTTACCTGCAAATCGAAAGACGATGCTCTCCGACGCGGTCATCGTCCTGCGCGACGAAGCTGCGGCAAGTGAAGTCGAAAAGGCGCAGCAATTCATTCAGATGCTCGGCGTCGCGTACAAAACGATACAGCTTCCAAAGATCGAGTATCGCGATTGGGTCGGACGGGCGGATCAGACGCTAGCCGATCTCGGCAGCGCCTCGAGTGCAACATGCCGAGCTTATGGGCACCGCTATATTCGTCCCTACACCGATGCGGAATATCCCGACAGCATGGTGCAGATGACGCTGATTGCCTCGCTCCACGACTTCGCGTCTTGGAGCGGTCGCGACGTGCCGCTGCTGGGCGAACTCGCTGCTGGAATGTCAAAATTCTACGATAGGCGGTTGAAGACGCTGCGGCGCTATTTGCCAAATGTCGGCAAGGACAAGAACGCGAATGCGGTCGATTCCTGGTACCTGCTTCACCCCTTGCGTAACCTCGCTCGGCTTGCGCTCGCCGGCGAGCAATGGGCCAAGCGACTCCTGTTGCGCTCGATCGAATTTCCGATCCGGTCTGCGCACCATTTCAACTATATTTGGCCCATTCAATATGATGTCCGCGACTTTTCGGTGATCACCGAAACCCGCGGGGACGAGGAACATGGTCAGACCGATGTCGGTGGCTTCTATGCTTTTGTCATGTTGCAAATGTTCGAGCTTACCGAAGATGACCGGTATCTAAATGAAGCGCGTGCGGCGATCGACGCTGCGATGGGTATGCGCTTCGAGCTCGAATATCAGGCCAATCTGACGGCTTGGGGGGCGGCAGCGTGCCTCCGCTTATGGCGCATTACCAACGACGAACGGTACCGCGATCAGAGCTATGCTTATCTCGCGAGCTTCTTCCATAATTGCGAAATTTGGGAGTCCGAAATTAAAGCGGCTGAACATTACAGCAATTTTCTTGGCGCGACCGCACTCCACGATTCTCCTTACATGGCGATGTACGAATGCTTCGACAGCTTTGCGGCGTTTGAACACCTCCTGCGCGATTGCGGTCCAGAGATTGAACCCGCTGCGCGGATGCTGGTCAGCGAATACTGCAAATATGTACTGTACCGCGCCTGGTTCTATTATCCAGACGCTCTTCCAGCGGGCATCCTGGCCGATGAAATCCGCAACGGATTTATCGATCGCAAGCTGTCGTTCCCGCTCGAGGATCTCTATGCAGATGGCAGCCCTCCTGGGCGGGTCGGGCAGGAGATTTACGGCGCGGGAGCGCCCTTTATCTTCGCGTCGCGCGCCTTCCATACGATCGATGAGGCACCTTTCCTATTATTCTGTAATCATTTTATATTAAGCAAAGAACGGACCGGCGAACGGGCGGTTAGCGTGCAGCTGACCGGCGGCGAAACGTGTATGGCATTGCTCGCCGTGATCCGGACCGGGCGAAAAAAGCTGCCGACGGTCACGCTCGTTGCACCCGACGGCGACCAATTCCGACCGAGCTGCGTCGCAGAAGACCGTATCGAGTTTCGCGTACCTGCTGATGCCCGCGTCGTTCTGAACTGGCATTGACGGTGGGCGTGCTTCGACCCTCCAAGGGGTTTGCCTCGCTCGGGATGATCGCCCCCGCTCGGCAGAGTTCTGGGCCGCCACGAGCTCAGTGTCGGGTGCGTAGCCGCCCTTCGCTCGCGAACTGTCTGCTTGTAGGCGATGGTGCCGAAGATCGCCGAAACATCCGCTCGCACCACCCCATCACGATGCCGGGTGCAGACGCTCGCCATTCACGGAGCGGTTGCTAATGGTCCGGACGAACCAGTTGCTGCCAGACGAAGCACGACCGATGGAGGCAAAACTCGTCGGCGAGCTGCCGCAAACCGGGCAATTGCAATTTGAACCGAAATGGGATGGCTTCCGAGCACTGGTTGCGCGCGACGGCGATACCGTCGAGATCCGCTCGAAGTCTGGCAAATCGCTGGCGCGCTTCTTTCCTGAAATCGTCACGATGGTTCTGGAGCTACCGAAGCGACGTTTCGTCGTCGATGGCGAGCTTCTCCTTCCGATCGGACCGACACTTTCATTCGACGCTCTGCAACAACGGCTTCATCCCGCAGCGAGCCGCATTGCCCGACTGTCGCGTGAAACGCCTGCTGAGTTCATGATGTTCGATTGCCTGGCCGTCGACAACGATGACTTGACCGGGGCGTCGCTTATCGAGCGTCGGCACAGCCTCGAGGCCTTTTTCGCCAAGTGTTGCCGACCGGGGCTCCGGCTATCGCCCAAGACCGAAGATCCGGCGGTCGCGCTTCAATGGCTTGCTAGCAGTGGCGGCGCGCTCGATGGAATCGTCGCAAAGCGGCTGGAGGAACACTACAAATTCGGTGAGCGTGCAATGCTCAAGCTCAAGCTGCAGCGGACTGCCGACTGCGTCCTAGGCGGTTTCAGGCGATCGAAGGAGGGGAAGGTGGTCTCGCTGCTCCTCGGGCTCTTCAACGAACAGGGGCATCTCGACCATGTCGGCTTTTGCTCGGCCTTTGGCGAGGTCGATATGGCGGCCCTTAGCCTCAAGCTAGCGAAGAACGCCGGCGGCGCAGGCTTCACCGGTAAGACGCCGGGTGGCCCTAGTCGCTGGAACGGTGGGCGCGAAAAGCCCTGGGAGCCCTTACAGCCGCAGTTGGTCGTCGAAGTTTCCTACGACCAGGTGACCGGGCAAAGATTTCGCCATGGCACTCGGTTCCTTCGCTGGCGTCCCGACAAGGCGCCCGCTCAATGTACCGTTGACCAGCTCGAGCACGAGATGCGCCCTGCAGAAATGAAGGGTCTGCTCGAGGCAAGCTCTAGTATCTAACCTCCAAGGACTTGTCCGCCGCAGGAGACTCAATGGCACTGTAGCGACCATTCAAGCGTTATCCTCTCTCCAGTTAGATCGGAGTTTGCAGTGGGTAGCGCATTCACCAGGATTGCGACGCGAAGCGCGAACCTAATGGGCCAGCCTATGGCGTTCTCGATCGCGGTGTTCGCATGCCTGATATGGGGAGTAACCGGCCCGGCCTTCCACTACTCCGACACTTGGCAACTCGTGATCAACACCGGCACAACGGTGCTGACGTTTCTGGCCGTGTTCCTCATTCAGAACGCCCAAAACCGAGACGGCGCAGCAATTCAGGCGAAGCTCGACGAGTTGATGCGCGCTATTCCCAAGGCACGTCCCACTTTCATCGGCATCGAGCATCTTACCGACGCCGAAATTTGCGCAATCCGCGATGCGCTCGAGCGCGAAGCCGGCGGCGGGGCGCCGACCGCAAAATCGGCTGACAAGAGTGTGGACGAGCTGCTTGAACGGCGGTGATCAGGCGGTCGAGGACCTGCCGGCCTAGATATGGACCGGATTGGACAATTCGCTGAGCCATGCGAGTTTTCTCGTCTTGAGCCGCGGTGATTTGACGCTGCTGCGTCAGTCCAGAGCGGTTGCGCCATTTTAATGTCATTTCTGAGCGGCGCGCCTATGATCATTGTGTGACCGGAGAACGCACGACGATCGAACGCGCTATCGAACTCGCCAAAAGCGGAAGCTGCGCGACTATCAACGATATACGCAAAGCGCTCAGAGCCGAGCGCTTTGACGCCGTCGATGCGAACCTCAGCGGTCATTTTACCAAACACCAATTGAACGGCCTGATAAATGAAGCTCGCCGCAGCGCAGGCGATATCGGTCGCGATTGAGACGATTTCGACAGGCTTATCGCGCGCGCCCGTCGGTGGAGTAGGCGCCGCGTCTTCGTCAGCCTCATAAGCTTAATGTCGATTGCAACGATTTGGCGCAACTCGGAAAAACCATTGCGCGTTGTTGCTTCTGGAGATGACCCATGCCGGACCGAATGAACAAGCCACTCAACGTCGCGATTGAAGCCGACGACGTGTTTATCGATGGTCCGGCGGGGATAGTGGCACACCTCAGCGCCGATGCCGCTCTCGAAACAGCCGAGAAGTTGAACGATGGCGCAGCGAAGGCTCTTGGGCATCGGCATATCGCAGCTTCGATCCGCAAGCCTCCTGTCTAGCTTCCGCGTCGCGTGAATGCCCAAGAGCTCAAGTTCACGAAGACCTATGCTGCGTCGATTTTACTCGGCTTGGTCGTGGGCCAGAGATCGATGACGCCGCTCGCCGCAATTGCGGGGACGGCACGTCATGGCTCGTTGCCCTATGACAATCCCGCTGCCCGCCTGATGCCGCATTCGCTGCCCGCCGCGGGAGGTATAATGCTTGCTGCAGGCGAAGTCGCGGGCGATAAGATGAAGAACTTACCCGGTCGCACGGTCGCGCCCGGACTGATCGCCCGTGATCATGGGCAGTTTTGCAAGGGCCGCGATGGTGCCGCCAAAGCGACAGGCGGTCGGCGCGGTACTCGGCCTCGGCGCGGGGCTGACGTCTTCATTCTTGGCATTCGCCCCCCGTAAACGCGCGATCAGGCGCTGGGGCCAGACGCTAACCGGCTTCGCTGAGGGCGCGATCACGACAGGTGCAGCCAACGCGATCGCTCACGCTAGACTGTCTGGCGGCGCGAGCGCTTGAGTTGCCGTGTTCGTCGCGCGTACGGCAATTTGCGAGAGAAGCGGGTCATTTGCGCTGATAGGCGGCACCAATCGCGCCGACGCGCATTTGCATGCATGATGCCGTGCACAATCGCTTTCGTCGGCGCTGGTCCGACGACAATCTATACGTTGCGCGCCTTCGTGGCGAACGCTGCCGGCCCGGCGAGCGTCACGATCTTCGAACGACAGCCACGCGCAGGCCTTGGCACGCCGTATCGGCCCGGGTGGAACGATCCGGCGATGCTCTCCAACATCGCCAGCATCGAGATCCCGCCGATCGAGGAGTCTCTGATCGCTTGGCTGGAGCGACAGCCCCGTGCGCGGTTGATCCGTCTCGGAATCGATCCCGACACGATAGACGAACATGCTTTTTATCCGCGTCTCGCCCTTGGTGAATACTTCCTCGATCAATTCAACGCGCTGATCGACCGCGCCCGGGCGCTGGGCATCGAAGTCGCCGTCATCGCCAGTTCCGGTGTCGCTGATATCCGTGCTGTCGATGCTGGCTTTACGTTGACGGTGGAACGCGCAAATTCCCAGCCGGTCGAGCAAACCTTCGATCAGGTCGTTCTGGCGACCGGTCATCAATGGCCCGAGGATCCGGAGGCGCAGCCCGGCTACTTTCTCAGCCCGTGGCCCGCGAGTGCATTGCGGCGCATCCCCGCCGACCAGATCGGCATCCGGGGCAGCTCGCTGACGGCGATTGACGCGGCGGTGGCGCTCGCTTGCGCCAACGGTACCTTTATTGAGACGGATGGCCAGTCACTAACTTACCGCCTCAACCCAGGTGCCGAGGCGCTGCATATGACGATGATGTCGCGCAAGGGGCTGCTGCCTGAAGCCGACTTCTTCCATCCGGTGCCTTATGAGCCACTGGCGATCTGCACGCCCGAGGCAATCGACAAGCTAATTGCTGACGAGTCCGACAAATTGCTCGAGCACGCTTTCGATTTATTCAAGGCGGAGCTGGCGCGCGACGATCCCACCTATGCCAAACAGGTATGTCTCGAAGATCTCGTGATCGAAGACTTTGCCGATCGGTATTTTGCCGATCGTGTCGCCGCTGACCCGTTCGACTGGGCGGTGGCCAATCTCGACGAGGCGCGTACCAATTTCGAACGCGCGTTCACCGTGCCATGGCGTTATGCGATCCTGCGCATGCATGAGGTTTTGGCGCTGATCACGCCGCATCTCGACGAGGATGCGCTGCAACGCTTCAACCAATTTCTTAAGCCGGTGTTCGTCGACGAATATGCGACAGTGCCGCACCTCTCGATCGAGCGCCTCCTTGCCTTGCATCGCGCCGGCGTTCTCGACGTCACGGCTCTCGGCGAGGATTACCGGATCGATACCCGCAGCGTCGAGCGGGGTGCGTTGGTAATAGTCGATGGGGAGCGACGACATTTCTCCGTCTTTATCGACGCTACCGGACAGCGGCCGCTCGCGATCGACAAATTCCCCTTCCAGACACTCATTGACCAGGGCGTCGTTCTTGATGCCGCGAGCGGAGAGGGGGAGGGGCCCAAGGGGGTCGAAGTTGATGATTGCTACCACCCTGTGTCGGCCCACGAAACCGCCGGCAATCTCTACTGTTTGAGCATCCCGTTCATCCTCGGTCGCCATCCCTTCATCCAAGGTATCACGAGCTCGTACGAAATGGGCGAGGTTGTGGGCGCCGAGATTGCGGCGATGGCAGCAATGCCAGTGCAGCAAGGTGGCCTCGAGGGCGCGGATTGGACGGACAATTGCAAATGAAGTTGTTCGCGATCTGCGTCCGTAGCGTGCCGATGTGCTGACCGCTGAATGCTAGACGGTAGCTAAGCTGATGTGACTTTCGCGGCATACCAATCGGCGTAAGGCGTATTCCTGATCATGTGCCGGTTTAGGTCGGGGCACCATCCGTCCACCAAGGCGGGCCCCGTTCGCCTAATTTCACTTTTGCCTGATTCACGGCGTCATGCGCCTGCTTTTCGCTGATCGAATTGCCGGCGCGTCGCGCCGCTGCGATCGTTCGGCGCGCCGCCATGAGTTCCTGCACCAGCTTGTCCCGATCCTCGTTGGACAGCGCAGGATTCGACGCCCGCCATAGTCGCTCTCGGACTACGATATAGCGACCGTCAGGCGTTCGAGGTGGTTGAGGCTTCGAAGGCGACGCGTCACGCTTTGGTCCGGCACTTCGGTGGCTTGGAGGCGACATAGGCGTCCAACTATCGACGACAGCGAACGAGCCATCTGGACGCTGGCGAGGGGAAAAACTGCTCCTCAAACTTGAACGCAAAGAACCGCCTGATGCAGCGGCCTTGCGAAACTCTTGTGTGATTGACTTCGCCAACTCACCTGGGTAAGGCGAATAAGTGGCTGTGTTTCAGTCACTTCGCCGCGAGGCGATGGCTAGGTTGTCGACATCATAATCCGCGTGTCGGGGGTTCAAGTCCCTCCTCCGCTACCACCGTTGATTTCAGTTAGCGCAACATTCCGATCGTGCTGCGATGCGGCAATGACGGATCGATGGCGGCGCAAATGCCTGGCCATTGCAATCCGTCGCCGACTGTTCGCTAAATCAATGGACTTTGCGTTTGGCAAATCTCGGCCGACCACCGTACACCTCGAACCAGCCTGCGAGATCGCAGCACGGCTTGCCGAGGCTGGCTTCGTGCGCATCCATCGATGGGCCGTTGTCTGCCTCGCGGTTGTCTGCCTCGCGGCGATCGAACGCATCGAGCCGCGCGGTGATCGAGCCTGGCGTCTTTTTACTGAGCAGCGGTGCCCGCATCGACGCGAGCCCGCGCTTCGTCGCTGCCCTGCGGAAATTCTGACTAGAGGACTGGTTGCGCGATTAGCGAACTAGGGATTGAAGAGCCGAAATGGGCGTAGCGCTGCCATTGTCCTGATCAGTTTTCAAACTGATAGCTTCGCGTCGCCCTCGAGTACGCGCTGCTCCAGCTTCGGCGGTGTGCCCGGTTGCCAGATGCCGGCACGGTGCGAGACGCGATAGCGTAACGGACCGCCGTCGGGCGTCGTCGCGCGCGTGATCGGGCGGACGACGCAGACGAATTCGGTGTCGATCGCGTTCGGCCCGGCGCTGACGACGGCGTAGCCGTGCCCGGCCATGTCGACGAACTCCAGATGCGGCGCGACGTCTGGATTGGTCAGCGCGCGCGCCGTCGTGATGTCGCCGTTCGCTGCGTAGTCGAGCGCTGTGCGCACGCCGTGCTTGAGCGCGCAGGGAAACCAGGGCAACTATCGTTTACGCGCGGCAATCGCGCATCACGTTGCGGTGACCCGGGCGGTCGCGTGCGACCCCGATGAGATGGGGGTCACCGCGGGCGCTCATCAGGCGTTCGACTTGCTCGCGCGCACGCTGGTCATCCCGGGGCAGACCGTCGTTGCGGTCGAGGATCCGGGCTATCCGCCCCTGCGCGTGCCCTTTATCGCTGCGGGAGCCAGGATCGTGCCTGTTCCCGTGGACCACGAAGGCTTGCGGATCGATCGATTGCCGCCAGACGCCGACATCGTCTGCGTTTGCCCGTCGCATCACTTTCCCCCTGGCATGACGATGACGGCCTCGCGCCGCGAGGCGTTGTTCGCGTTTGGGCGCGACTATCGTCGAGGACGATTACGACGGCGAATTTCGTTACGACGGTGCCCCGATCGCGGCGCTTCGCAGCGCGGAAAATGCCGATGTCGTCGCCTATGTCGGCACTTTTTCGAAAAGCATGCTGCCGTCGCTGCGGCTGGGCTTTGCCGTGTTACCCGATGTCGTCCGGCGTAACTTCGTGACGGCGAAGAATGCACTCGATTGGCACCTGCCGACGCCGATGCAGCGCGCCGTCGCGGCGTTCATCACCGATGGCGAACTGAGCAGGCATATCCGCAAGATGCGGACGATCTATCGGCAGCGAAGGCGGCGCCTAGCCGATTTGATGGTTGTTGCCTCTCCTTGGCTGGAGCCGATCCCATCGACCTACGGCATGCACATCTCAGCGCTCGAACGGCAGCCCGGCTATGCTGCTGCGCTGGCCGAACAGGGCGCGATGGACGGCATCGCACTTCACACGCTCGATCGCTATTGCATCGAAGCCAACCACTCGGGGGTCGTCCTGGGGTTCGGTGTAGCGGATGATCACGCGATCGCCGTGTTGCAACGGACAATCTTAAACACGTCACGTTGACAAGGGGGGCGGGCTGGTGGAGCCGTGGGGAATCGAACCCCTGACCTCTGCAGTGCGATTGCAGCGCTCTCCCATCTGAGCTACGGCCCCGCGCCCGGCCCGGCATCGCCGGGAGGCACGCCTGTAGCGGCACTTTTCGGGCGATGCAACACGATGGTTGGGGCTGCGGCAAACTTTGCTGCGCCGGGCCGCGCGCCGGTTGCGACGCGTCGTCGCAAAGGCCGGGAACATCGCCGCTTTCCTCCCGTTGAAACAGCAGAGTGCGCCGCCGGCAGGCCCCGCGGCGTCAGGGCATGTTGACGCGTAAGGAGAGATGCGATGGGCTACGAACGATATCCGCGAAACACCGACCCGCAAGGCGACTATTACGGCCGCCGCGATCCGCAGGATTACGGCGCCGACTACGGCTCGGGTCGCGACTTCAGCTATTCGAGCGCGCGCGACTATGAAGCCGCGGGCGAGATCGGCCGCAACGATTGGCGCGGCAGCCGTCGGGCGACCTATGGCTATGGCGACGATGGCTATGCCAATACCGGCACCTATTATGGCGGTCGTCGAGCGACCTATTCGCGCGACCGCTCGGCCGATCGGCCTTATTATGGTAGCTATGCCGCCGATCGCGATCGTCTTGGCGATACCGACCGCAGCCGGCGGTCGCTGAGCGGCAATTATGGCCGTCAGCCGCAGGGTTACGACTATGACGAGCGCGGCTTCATGGCGCGCGCCGGCGACGAGGTCCGCTCGTGGTTCGGCGACGACGAGGCCGAGCGCCGCCGCGAGATGGACCAGCGCTACGACGAACGCTACGGTGATCGCTGGGGCAGCCCCTATGGTCGCGACCAGGACTATCACGGCTGGCGCAAGCAGCAGATCGACGCGCTCGACCGCGACTATGACGAATATCGCCGTGAGAACCATCAGAAGTTCCATAACGAGTTCGGCGCCTGGCGCTCGGAGCGCCAGGGTCAGCGCACCGCGCTCGGCCGCGTCGCCGAACATATGGACGTGGTCGGCTCGGACGGCGCGCATGTCGGCACTGTCGACAAGGTGCGCGGCGATCGGATCTTGCTGACCAAGAGCGATCCCGACGCCGGCGGCCACCATCATTCGATCCCTTCACGCTGGATCCAGTCGGTCGACGACAAGGTGACGATCCGCAAGACGGCGGACGAAGCGCACAAGCAGTGGAAGGACGAGGAGCGCAACCAGGCGATGTTCGGCGACGACAATCGCTACGACGTCGGCACCTCGCACAATCTCAACCGGAGTTTCTCCGGCACCTATTGATCGTCGCTGATGGTCACGCAGGGAAGGGCCCGGGCGGCGACGTCCGGGCCCTTTTCGTAATAGGCAGGCCGGGTTGCATTTCGCAACGCATCTGCCATACCCGAAACTCGAAAATAAAATTTGGGAGAGTCGCTCATGGCACGCGCCTGGACGCTGAAATCACGCCCGCAGGGCAAGCCCGATCACGACAATTTCGCGCTGGTCGATCTCGAATCGACCCCGCTCGGCGACGGGCAGATCCGCGTGCGCAACCGCTGGCTGTCGGTCGATCCGTATATGCGCGGCCGGATGAACGACATGAAGAGCTATGTCCCGCCCTTTCAGCTCGGCGCGCCAATGGAAGGCGGCGCGATCGGCGAGGTGCTCGAGAGCAAAGCCGAGGGCTTTTCGCCGGGTGACCGCGTCCAGCACATGCTCGGCTGGCGTGACGAGGCGGTGGTCGATGCGGGCCAGGTGCAGAAGCTGCCCGATCTCGGCGTCGACGATCAGGCATTTCTCGGCCAGCTCGGGATGCCGGGGATGACCGCTTATTTCGGGCTGCTCGACGTCGCGAGCGCGAAGCCCGGCGACATCGTGTTCGTCTCGGCGGCGGCGGGCGCGGTCGGCTCGACGGTGGTGCAGATTGCCAAGGCCAAGGGCATGACCGTGATCGGCTCGGCGGGCGGCGCGGACAAATGCGCCTGGGTCAAGTCGCTCGGCGCCGATGCGGTGATCGATTACAAGGAAGGCGGCACGCCGCTGGTCAAGAAGCTGATGGACGCGGCGCCGCAGGGCATCGACGTCTATTTCGACAATGTCGGCAGCGATCATCTCGATGCCGCGCTCGCCGTCGCGCGCGAGCACGCGCGCTTCGCGATTTGCGGCATGATCGACATCTACAACGACATGAAGCCAACCGAGCTGCGCTACCTCGCCCGCGTCATCCAGGCGCGCATCCGCGTGCAGGGCTTCATCGTCACCGATTTCATGAGCCGGATGGGCGAATTCTATCAGGACATGGGCGGCATGCTGCAGGCCGGCAAGCTGCAGCGCCAGGAGACGGTGCATGACGGGCTCGACGCGATGCCCGATGCGTTCCTCGGGCTGTTCTCGGGCGGCAACACCGGCAAGATGCTGGTGCGGCTCTGATCGAACCGCACGCTTGCAAACCGATTACGCTTACCATCCCCCGCCCAGCGCCTCGAACAGGTTGATCTGGTCGTCGGCGATTTGCGCGTCGGCATCGGCGAGGGCGGCCTGGGCGTCGGCGAAGGTGCGTTCGGCGTCGAGCAGGTCGAGCGAGTTGACCGCGCCCTCGCGCTGCTGTGCGCGAGTGATGACCGCGGCACGCTCGGCCTGGTCGTAGGCGGCCTTGAGCGCGGTGCGGCGGTCGAGGTCGTGGCCATAGGCGGAGAGCGCGGTTTCGGTTTCGCGTAATGCTGTCAGCACGGTGCCGTCGAACGTCGCGAGCGCGGCCTGGGTGTCGGCCTTGGCGCCGGCGATCTTGGCGCGGGCGGCGCTCTGGTTGGGGAACGCCCAGGAGATCAGCGGGCCGAGCAGCCAGCGCAGCGGCCCCGCACCGAACAGGTCGCTGATCGAATTGCTCGTCGAGCCGACCGAGGCGCCGAGCGAGATGTGCGGATAGAGGTCGGCCGTCGCGACGCCGATCCGCGCGGTGTCGGCGGCGAGACGACGCTCGGCGGCGCGGACGTCGGGCCGGCGCGCGATCAGCGCCTGGCCGTCGCCGACCGGGATCGGCCGGGCGATTTCGAGCGTCGTGGTTCGCTCGCCGGCGATCGGTGGCAGATCGGCCGGCGCGCGTCCGGTGAGCGTCGCGAGGCGGAACAGTGCCGCGTCGCGCTCGGCCTGGATGGTCGGCACGTCGGCGGCGCGCTGGTCGCGCAGCGCGGCGATGCGGGCGGTGTCGAGGCCGTTGGCGAGTCCGGCCGAATGACGGCGCTCGGTCAGCGTCAGCGACTGGTCAAGCAACTCGACCGTGTGCCGCGCCACCGCCAGCCGTGCCGCGGCCGACGCGGCGTCGGCATAGGCGCGCGTCGTATCGGCGACCACCGCGACGCGCACCGCGTCCGCGTCATATTGTGCGGCGGCGACGTCACCCTTGGCCGCTTGGACATCGCGGCGGACGCGACCGAACAGATCGACCTCGTATGACACGTCGAGCCCGGCATCGATCGTCCAGTCTTCGCGCTCGCTGCCGGGCAGGCGCTGGCCGGCGGGCAATCGGCCGTAGGTCGGGTCGGCGCTGAGCGTGGTCTGCGGCAGCTCGTCGACGCGCGCGGCCTTCAGCCCGGCGCGCGCCTTGGCGATGTTCGCGACCGCGACGCGGATGTCGGTATTGGCCTCGAGCGCATCGGCGACGAGGCCGTCGAGCACCGGATCGTCATAGAGCCGCCACCAATCCTGATCGATCGGTGCGGTCGACACAGCTGGCGTCGTGGCAGCGACGAAGGGGCCGGACGCCGCCGCTGGAGGGGCAGGCGCGACATAGTCCGGCCCCACCGCGCACGCGGCGAGCGCCAGCGCGGATAACGAGGCGAGCGAAGCACGAAGACGTGACATGGATTTCAGTCCTTATTCGGCAGGCAGCAGCACCGGCTCCGCATCGGGCCGGCGACGGCGGCGTGCGAAGCGGTCGCCGAGCGCGCGGCAGACGACGTAGAAGGTCGGCGTGAAGAGCAGCCCGAAGCCGGTGACGCCGAGCATCCCGAACACCACCGCGGTGCCGAGCGCCTGGCGCAATTCGGCACCTGCGCCGCTCGCGACCATCAGCGGGACCGAGCCGAGCACGAAGGCGAAGCTGGTCATCAGGATCGGCCGCAGGCGATCGCGTGCTGCGCGCACCGCGGCCTCGACCGGCGACAGCCCGTCTTCCTGCTCGCCCTGCCGCGCGAACTCGACCACCAGGATCGCGTTTTTCGCGGCGAGCGCGATCAGCACGACCAGCCCGATCTGCGTCAGCACATTGTTGTCCATGCCGCGCAGATTGACGCCGATCATCGCCGCCAACAGGCACATCGGCACGATCAGGATGATCGCCACCGGCAGCACCACGCTTTCATATTGCGCGGCAAGCACCAGGAAGACGAACACCACCGACAGCGCGAACACCAGCCCCGCTGTGTTGCCGGCGAGCTTCTGCTGGAAGGCCACGTCGGTCCATTCGTGGCCATAGCCTGCGGGCAGCGTTTGGTCGGCGAGCTTCTCCATCGTCGTCAGCGACGCGCCCGACGAATAGCCCGGCGCGGTATCGCCATCGATCGCGACCGCCGGGTGGAGGTTGTAGCGCTGCACGCGATACGGCCCGGTCTTGCTGTCGAACGTCGCGACCGATCCGATCGGCACCATCGCGCCGGAGTCCGACCGCGTCTTCAAATTGGCGATATCGGCAGGCGTGCGGCGAGCATCGGCCTCGGCCTGCGCGGTCACATGATAAGTCCGGCCGAGCAAGTTGAAATCGTTGACATAAGCCGAGCCGAGATAGACTTGGAGCGCCTCGAACACGCGCTCCGGGGGCGCGCCGAGCATGTCCGACTTGCGGCGATCGATATCGGCGAAGATGCGCGGCGTCGCGGTGTTGAAAAAGGTATAGACTTGGCGAAGCCCCTTAGTCTGGTTCGCCTTGCCGATCAGCCCGAAGGCGTTCTTGCCGAGCGCGTCGTAGCCGTGGTCGCCCAAATCCTCGATCATCATGCGATAGCCGCCGGCCGAGCCGATCCCCTGGATTAGGGGCGGCGGCACCACCATGATCCGCGCCTCGTTGATGTCGGCGGTACGCTTCATCGCCTCGGCCATGATCTGCTTGAAGCTGACGCCGAGCTTCTCACGCTCCTCGAACGATTTGAGCGGGACGTAGGCGGCGGCGGCATTGGGCGCGAGCGTCTGTGACGGGCCGTCGAAGCCGGCGAGCATCACCGAACCCTTGACGCCCGGGATCGGAAGGATGCGCTTGGCGACCTTTTGCAGCACCGCATCAGTGCGTTCGAGCGACGAGCCCGGCGGCAACTGGACGACGGTGAGGAAATAGCCCTGGTCCTGCGCCGGGATGAAGCCCGATGGCGTCACCCAGAACAGCCCGATCGTCGCGGCGATCAGCCCCGCATAGGTGATCATCACCGATTTGGGCCGCGACACCAGCCAGCGGGTGAGCCGCGAATAGCCGTCGCTCAGCCGCTCGAAGCCCCGGTTGAAGCGATCACCCGCGCGGTGGAGGAAGCGCACCACCGCATGCCGCTCGCCGCGATGATCGTGCGGGCGCAGCAGCAATGCGGCAAGCGCGGGCGAGAGGGTGAGCGACAGCGTCAGCGAGATGATCGTCGCGCTGGAGATCGTCACCGCGAACTGCTGGTAGAACGCGCCCGACAGACCGGTGAGGAACAGCGTCGGCACGAACACCGCGCACAGCACCAGCACGATCGCGACGAGCGCAGTCGACACCTCGTCCATCGAGGTCTTGGCCGCCTCCATCGCGGAGAGCCCGCGTTCGAGGTTGCGCTCGACATTCTCGACCACGACGATCGCATCGTCGACCACCACGCCGATCGCCAGCACCATCGCGAACAGCGACAGATTGTTGAGCGAGTAGCCGAACGCCGCGAGAACCGCGCAACTGCCAAGCAGCGACACAGGAATCGCCACGACCGGGATCAGCGCCGCGCGCCACTTCTGCAGGAACACCAGGATCACCAGGACGACCAGCAGCACCGCTTCGAGCAGCGTGTGCATCACCGCGTCGATCGACTGCGAGATGAACTGGGTGGGGTTGTAGATGACGCGATATTCGAGGCCCTTGGGGAAGGTCTTGGAGATCGTCTTCATCTCCTTTTCGACCGTCTGAGCGGCGGCGAGCGCGTTCGATCCGGGACGCTGGAACACCGCGAGCAGCACGGTTGGTTGACCCGAGAGGTAAGTATTCGACGAATAATCGTCGGCGCCGAGCTCGACCCGCGCGACATCCGAAACGCGGACCTGGTGGCCGTCGGAATCGGTACGGATGACGATGTTCGCGAATTGCTGGGAGTCGACGAAGCGGCCCTGCGCTTCGACGCTCAACTGGAAGGCGTTGCCTTGCGAATAAGGCGGCGCACCGAGCGTACCCGCGGCGACCTGCACATTCTGCGCGCGCAGCGCCGAGACGATGTCGCCCGCTGTGAGGTTCAGCGCGGCGGCCCGGCCGGGATCGATCCATACGCGCATCGCGTAATCGCGATTGCCGAACAGCCGCACGTCGCCGACGCCGTCGATCCGGCTCAGCCGGTCGCGGATCCGGGTCAGTGCGTAGTTCGAGATATAGCCGCGATCGAGCGAGTTGTCGGGCGAGACGAGGTTGACGATCAGCAGGAAGTCGGGCGACGTCTTCTGCGTCACAACGCCCAATCGCTGGACTTCCTCGGGCAGCGTCGGCACCGCGATCGCGACACGGTTCTGCACCAGCACCTGCGCGGCATCGAGATCGGTGCCGATCTTGAAGGTGACGGTGATCGTCACGCGCCCGTCGCCGGTCGATTGCGACGACATGTAGAGCATGTTGTCGACGCCGTTGATCTGCTGCTCGATGGGGGCAGCGACGGTATCGGCCACCGTCTGCGCGGTGGCGCCGGGATAGCTCGCCGTCACCGTCACCGTCGGCGGCACGATGTTGGGATATTGCGACACCGGCAGCCCGAAATAGGCGATGGCGCCGACGATCGTGATGACGACCGCGATCACCGCGGCGAAGATCGGCCGCGTGATGAAGAACCGCGAGAGGCGCATGTGCCTGCTCCTGATTGGGGCTGACGAGCCCTGAGAAGATTTCCCCGTTCGCCCTGAGCTTGTCGAAGGGCGTGCGCCGCTCGGGCACGGGCTTCGACAAGCTCAGCCCGAACGGTGTGGCGGGGGTCCGCTAATTCACCGCGAAGGTCGCTTCGCCGCTCGAAGAATCGCTGACCGCGGGCGGTGGCGCGTCAGCCTCGACTGGCACGATCTTGCCCGCCTTGACGACGACTCTGCCGCCGGGCTGGGCCAGCTCGGGATCGCTGATGATCACGCGGTCCTGCGCCGTCAGCCCGCTCTTGATTACCCGCAGGCCGTTCACCACCGGGCCGAGCTCGACCGGCTTCGACTGCGCCGTCCCGTCCTTGCCGACCACCATCACCAGCTTGCGCGTCTGGTCGGTGGTGATCGCGGCATCCGGGACCAGCATCGCCTGGACGTTGCCGCCGCTCGACAGTCGCGCATTGCCGAACATGCCGGGGGTGAGGAACAGCCCCGGATTGTTCACTACCGCCCGCACCCGGATCGTCCCCGATTTGGGGTCGAGCCCGTTATCGGTGAAATCGAGCTTGCCGTGCCAGCGATAGGCGGTCTCGTCCTGCAGCTTGACCTCGACCGGCGAGGTCGCGTGCCCCGCCTGCTGATCGCGCTTGGTCTTGAGGAACTCGGCTTCCGAGGCGTCGAAGCTGAAATAGATCGGATCGAGCGCGTTGATCGTCGTCAGCAGCGTCGCCGCTGCGCCGTCGCCGCCCGCGACCAGATTGCCGGCATCGATCTTGCGGTCCGAAATGCGGCCGCTGATCGGCGCGCGAACCTGGGTAAAGCTGAGGTCGAGCGCGCGCGCGCGAACTTGCGCTTCGGCGCCCGCCAGCGCGACCTGCGCCGCCTGCTGCTTGGCGCGCAACTGGTCGACATCGCTCTTCGACACCGCGTCGACATCGATCAGCTTCATCGCACGGGCGAGATTGGCGTGCGCCAGGCTGAGGTCGCTCTGCGCCGACGCCACGCTCGCCCGCGCTTCGGCCAGCGCCGCGGCGAACGGGAGCGGGTCGATCGTGAACAACAGGTCGCCCTTATGGACCACCGCGCCGTCCCTGAAATGCACCGCCGTCACCTCTCCCGAGACACGCGGGCGCACCTCGACCGTCTTGGTCGCCTCGAAGCGGCCGACATAATCGTCCCACTGGTCGATCGAGCGTGTGATCGGCGTCGCCACAGTGACGACGGGCGGCGGCGGTGCGGCAGCTGCCGGGTGGCCGTGATGCGCGATCGAATAGCCGCCCCATGCGACGAGCGCGAGCGGCACGCCGATCAGCAGTCCCTTGCGCCAGCCCGCATTGCGCGGTTCGGCATCGGGCGCGTCCTGGTCGGCGCGCCCTTGTGTCGTAATCATGTCCATCAATGCACTCGCTGATTGATCGCGTCGCGGCCGCGGCTGATGCTGGCGAGCACGAGTTCGTACTGCGCCATGGTGAAGCCGGCATGCTTGAACGCATGAATTTCGGAAGAATGGACGGCATAGCCGCGATGCCACGCGATCACCGCCAGCCGCCGCAGTGCCTCGAGCCGCGGATCGGCGAGCTCGTTGGCATGTTTGAGCCCGAACAGCCGATGCATCGCCACCGCGACGCGGCCGGGCCGGTTGATGCTCGACAGTTTCTCGGTCTGCGCCAACGCGACGACCGACCATTCGAGCGGGGAGAGCTTGGCGGGTACCGGATCGGCGACCGGCGCGGCGAGGCGGGGGGCGAGCATCGCGTCGTGCGGCTCGGCGAAATTACGATAGGCCATGATCTGTCTCCCTGCTGCGGCGCGGATCGGGCAAATCCCTCCCGCGCGCCGAACCGGCCCCTCGGCCGCCCGGCGATGAATTTGGTCAGACGCTCCCTGATCGCGCGCACGCCGTGCTCGCGACAAAAGAACTATTCGAACTGTCGAAGATGACCGGCGTGATACGCCACATGGCCGGTCGTTTGGGGTGCCGGACGCGCCCGCCGCTTCATGCGACGGATCAGCCGATCCGGAACCCGTGCCGCCCCTCTCCGGGCGGCGACGCTATGCGACTACCCCTTCGCTGTTCCGTACTGACCGGTATATAAATACCAGATGAACTGCGTCAAGGCGCTTTTCTATACCGATCGATATTTTTTGTCGAGCCCGTGTTTCGCAAGCGCCCGATCAGCGCCCCGGCCACATCATCAGGCTGGTTTCGAGCACGCGCTCAAGATCCTCTCGCTTCGCCCCCGCGCCGGCCTGCACGGCCATCCCCTGCATCACCGCGAAGATGTAGCCGGTGAGGCCGTCGATATCGGCATCGGCGGCGAGATCGCCCTCGGCCTTGGCCCGCTCGAACCGTTCGACCAGCGCTTTGTGCGACGATTGCCGCCGCTTGATCACTTCTTCGCGGATCGCCTCGGCCTCTTCGCCGCAGGCCACCGAGCTGATCACGCCCAGGCACCCCTTGGGCTCGCAGTCCGAACATTGATTGGCGAGTGACCCGCGCAACAATCGCTCTGCGACGCCCTTTGCGGTCGGCGCGTCGAGCGCGCCGCGCATATAAGCCAGCTTTTCCTGCTCGTAGAGATCGAGCGCCTTGCGAAACAGCGCTTCCTTGTTGCCGAACGCGGCATAGAGGCTCGGGCGCGTGATCCCCATCGCCTCGGTGAGGTCGGTCAGCGACGCGCCCTCATAGCCCTTGCTCCAGAACACGCGCAGCGCCGCGGCGAGCGCGTCGTCGACGTCGAACTCGCGCGGGCGACCCTTGGTCGCGGTGCAGACTTTCATATCCATAACGACCGGTATGTAATGATTGGATGGCCGAACGTCGAGTCGCATAATCGTGCAAACCCCATTCATCAAACCAGTGCTAGTGCGCGGGCATGGCGACACGCTATGGAGGCGCGTTGCCCGCAGAGAGCCCCGCCCGAATGGCTGATTCCCCGGTTTTTTACGATGCGTCAGGGCGCCGCCGTCGCCGCTTCCGGCTGGGCGTGGTCGCGTTCGTCCTGCTGATCTTTCTTGCCGCGATCGTCTTCGTGCTGTCGGTCGGTGCGGTGCCGAGCGCGCCGCTGCTGCCGTTCCGATCGGAAGCGCCGGCGCTGCACAAGCTGCATCCGCCGCATCAGGGCGTGTTCAGCCGGACCCGGCGGAGCATCGACTGGTACGCGCGGGCGATCTTCGGCACCGGATCGGCGCAGCAGACCGCGGCGGCGAATGCGCCGCTGGCAATTGCCTTCCACGCGCCTTGGGATTCATCGAGCACCGCGTCGCTGCAACGGCATATCGATCAGCTCGACTGGCTGATACCGGGCTGGCTGTCGATTACCGGCCCCGATCACCGCATCACCGAATTTCAGGACAATGCCGGCCGCGCGATCATAAACCAGGCCGCGCATCGGCCGGTGATCCTGCCGATGCTGCAGAACGCGCTCAACGATCAGTGGGACAGCAGGGATACCGCGGCGCTGCTGCACGATCCCGCCGCCCGCGGCGCGCTGCTCGACAAGCTGGCCGGGTTCCTCGCGCGCAACCATGCCGGCGGCATGTTCTTCGACTTCGAGGAATTGCCGCCGTCCGCCCAGCACGATTATCGCACCTTCCTCGCCGAGGCGCATCAGCGCTTCGCGCCGCATGGCTGGATCGTCGCGATCGCGGTCCCGGTCGGCGATCCTGATTGGAATCTGCCGGCCTATGCCAAGGTCGTCGATAAGCTGTTCCTGATGACCTATGACGAGCACGAAACGAGCGGGGCGGCGGGGCCGATCGCCTCGCAGCGCTGGTTCGCGCAGGAAGTCGCGCGTGCCGCCCACGGCATTCCGCGCGCCAAGCTGGTCGTCGCGTTCGGCAACTATGCCTATGATTGGCACGACAAGGGCGGCGACTCGCTCGACGTCGAGGAGGCGTGGCAGGAAGCCGCGGATTCGGGCGCCACGCCGGTCTGGGACAAGGTCAGCGGCAATTCGGGATTCGCGTTCCAGGATGGCGGCAGCCGGCACGTCGTCTGGCTGCTCGATGCCGCGTCCGCCTACAACCAGATGCACTTCCTGCACGAAGCCGGTATTGGCGGCATGGCGCTGTGGCGGATGGGATCTGAGGATCCCGGCGTGTGGTCGATGTTCGGGCGCGATCATCGTACGCTGCCGCCGCCGTCGGTCATCGACCAGATCCCGGCCGGCACCAATGTCGACATCGAAGGCGCGGGCGAAATCCTGAAGATCACCGCGTCGCCGGTGACCGGATTGCGTACTGCCGTCGCCGCGCCCGACGGCACCATCGGCGATGTCGCGTTCCGCCGGCTGCCGTCGCCGTACGTCGTTCAGCGCACCGGCAACATCCACGGCGACGTCGCGCTGACCTTCGACGATGGCCCCGATCCCGATTGGACCCCCAAGATCCTTTCGGTGCTGGAAGCCAAGCACGTGCCGGGGACTTTCTTCATCGTCGGCGAGAATGCGCTGACCCAACGGTCGCTGCTCAAGCGCATGGTGAGGGACGGCGACGAGATCGGCAGCCACACCTACACGCACCCCAATTTGGCCAACGTCTCGCATCGCCAGGTCTCGCTCGAACTCAATGCCAACCAGCGGCTGTTCCAGGCCTTTACCGGCCGATCGCTCCGACTGTTCCGCGCGCCCTATTTCGGCGATGCCGAGCCGACCACCGCCGACGAAATCGATCCGGCGCTCGCCGCGCAGAACCGGGGCTATATCTCGGTCGGCCTGCACGTCGATCCCGACGACTGGAAGCGCCCCGGGGTCGACGCAATCATTCGAAGGGCGCTTGCCGGCGTGACCAGCGCGCCGGCGAGCTGCGGTCCTGACGCCGACGCCAATTGCAGCCGCAATGTCATCCTCCTCCATGATGGCGGCGGCAATCGCGCGCAGACGGTCGCGGCGCTGCCCGTCATCATCGATCAATTGCGCGCGCGCGGCTATCGCCTCGTGCCCGTCTCGACGCTTGCGGGCCTCTCGCATGATGCCGTGATGCCGCCGATCTCGGCGAGTGACCGTTTCATGGCGGGAGCCGACCTCGCCTTGTTCACCACTTTGGGCGGCATCGTCATCGCGCTGCGCTGGCTGTTCGTCTTTGCGATCACGATCGGCATCCTGCGCGCGATCGCGCTCTCGGCCTTGGCGCTGATCCAGGCCCGCCGCGAAAATCGCGAAATCTTCCCGCCGATCGATCCCGACCGATCGGTCACCGTGCTGATCCCCGCTTTCAACGAGGAGCGGGTGATCGAGCGGGCGGTGCGCGGCGTGCTCGCCTCGAGCGAGGTCCATGTCGAGGTGATCGTGATCGACGATGGATCGAGCGACGCGACCAGCGCGGTCGTCGCCGCCGCCTTCGCTGACGAATCGCGCGTGCGGCTGCTGACGCTCGAAAACGGCGGCAAGGCGCGCGCACTCAACCGCGCGCTGGAGCTCGTCAATTCGGAGATCGTCATCGCGCTCGATGCTGACACTCAGTTCGAGCCGACCACGATCGCCCGCCTCGCGCGCTGGTTCGAAGACCCGCGGCTCGGCGCGGTCGCGGGCAACGCCAAGGTCGGCAATCGCGTCAACCTCGTCACCCGCTGGCAGGCGCTCGAATATATCACGGCGCAGAATCTGGAACGTCGCGCGCTCGGCCGCCTCAATGCGATCACGGTCGTGCCCGGCGCGGTCGGCGCGTGGCGGCTCGAGGCGATCCGCGCGGTTGGCGGCTATCCGCACGATACGCTGGCCGAGGATCAGGACCTCACGATCGCGATCCAGCGGGCCGGCTGGAGCGTGCGATACGACCAGTTCGCGGTCGCCTGGACCGAGGCGCCCGAGACCTTCCGCGCGCTCGCCAAGCAGCGCTTCCGCTGGGCCTATGGCACGCTGCAATGCCTGTGGAAGCATGGCGGGGTGATGGCGTCGGGCCGTCCGCGCGGCCTCGCCTGGATCGGCCTGCCGCAGGCGATCGTGTTCCAGATCGTGCTCGCCGCGATCTCGCCGATCATCGATCTCGCGCTGCTGGTCAGCTTCTTCACCACCTATCTCGCGGTCGAGGCGCATGGCTGGGCGCAGACCTCGCACGATGTCGAGAAGATGCTGGCTTATTGGCTCGTCTTCACCGCGATCGACATGCTTGCCGCGACGATCGCTTTCGCGCTCGAACGGCGTGAGCGCTGGCGCCTGCTCTGGCTGCTGATCCCGCAGCGTATCGGCTATCGCCAGGTGATGTATTACGTCGTCGTCAAGGCGATCGCCCAAGCGCTGCGCGGCCCCCAAGTCGGCTGGGGCAAGTTCCAACGCACCGGTCGCGCCGTCGCGCAACCGACGCGGGCGGGCAGGAAGTCCTGACGTCGGCAGCGCCCTCGCTGCGCTTAGAAGACGAATCCGCTTTGCAGGATCGAAATCTCAAACCATAAGCTTGTCGCTTGGGACCAAAGATATGTCCCAGGCCCGCATCAGGGCCGCGGCGGCGTGCGCAGCCCTCGACAGGGTCGTCGCGATTATGAACCAAGACATCGTGCTAAACGGCGGCGCTCGCCCCGCGCTCGATGTTGGCCACGGTGCCACGAGACAGTCCCGACCGCGCGGCTACTTGGGCCAGCGACAATGATCGCTTGAGCCGGCGGTTGCGCAGCTGCTCGGCAAGCGTTGAACCCGGCCCTAGCCCCGTCAGACGGAAGTCGAGCGCGGTTATTGCGGCGCCAAAGTGGCCATCGACCCGATACCCTTCTCCAGCCGCTTAATGGTCTGAGCGTCGACCCCGATGCGACCCGCCAGTGTGTGCTGCGACCAGCCTGCCGAACGTTGGGCCTCTCTCATTTCGTCGATCAATATCTGAACCCATTTGGTATCACATTTTGATGGCGCTGACGGAAGCGGCCGTTAGGGTCAAGGCAGATGTTCGTATAGCTCGTGTTTGTCATCGCGAGGCTGCGCCATCGCCTACGAACGGCTGGCATTGGGCCGCTAGCCGACCGGCAGGTTCCAGCAGTTTGACTATAAGGAGCGGTCATTAGAGAAATCCGCAACCGGCTCTGCTCAATCGCCGACGACCAAGATACGGAACGTGCCTGCTTGGTAGGCGTGATGTTGGCCGGGGGGCGGGGTCGTCGAGGTTGCGGTGGGCAAGTATATCGTGGCCGTGTTCGGATCGATTGCGCCGGTGCGGGCACCCGAAGCGGTTGTGATCGTCGTCACTCCATGCGCCCCCTGAGGACCATCGAGCGCGACTTCAATCAGCGTCCCGCTGCGCCCGCAGGGAATGTAGGCGCGACGATGCGGCGCATCCATGATCACCGCATCGGGGCCGGCGCCGATATCGATCAGGTGTGTCAGCTTCATGGTACGCGCGTCGACCACCGCCGCCTTGCCGTTGTCGCACGCGCTGATCAATTGCGCTGTCTTCTCGTCATACCCCAGGCCCGACGGCCCGGTGCAGCCCGGCAGCGCGATGGTGCGACCGGCCGTGCCACTGGCTGCGTCAGCCGTCTCGATGACGTTCTCGTCCTCGTTGTTGACGAACAGCTTCCCGCCATAGCCGAACTGCGCGAATTCGAGTCCCGGCTTGAGGGTGATCGTCCGCGCGACGTTGCGGGTCGCGACGTCGATGATCGACACCGTGCCTGATTTGGCGTTCATCACCGCAGCCTTGTCCATCGAGGCGTCATAGATCGCGGCATCGGGGTCTTCGCCGACGGGGATCGACGCGAGTTGCTTGTGCGTCCGCGTATCGAACAGCCGCACGGTTCCGTCCTGGCCGCTGGTGACGAGCAGCAGCGGACGGCCGGTAATCGGCACCACGGCATGCGCATGGGCGACAGTGCCGAAGTTGGCGACGCGATCGCCGTCCGCCAGCGCCATCGACATCACGCTATCGCCGTGCGCCACATACAGCATGCGGCCTGCCGGATCGACCGATGCATAATCCCATCCGCCATCGGGGGCAGGCACTTGCTTGGTGACCTTGTAGCTCGACGGTGCCGCGACGGCGGCGCTGGCGAGAAACGTTGCGATTGCGGCAAGCGCGAAGCGGCGGGCGATCGATGAACGCATGGGCGAAATCTCCGGTGATCGGTGTGGTGCGATCATGTCGGTTGTCGCCGGTGGAGGGAACAGCCGATCCATGCTCGCCGGCAACATTGCGAAAATATAATGTTGATGAGCAGCTTGGGCGTCGCGGATCAGTCCGGCTCGCCGCCGCGCCAGCGCAGCCATTCGGCGATCAACCAGGTGCCGAGCGCCCAGGCCGCGCCGATCGTCCAGCCGGCCAGCACATCGGTCGGCCAGTGCACGCCCAGATACACGCGGCTGGCGCCGATCAGCAGCGTGATCGCGACGCTGACGATCAGCACGAACAAGCGCACGCGCTGCCGCGTCTCGGCGCGCGCGAGCAACGCGCCGAGCGTCAGATAGGTGAATGCCGATAATGTGGCGTGGCCGCTGGGAAAACTCTGCGAATGCACCGAGACCAGATGCGGCACGATCTCCGGACGGGCGCGATCGAATGCCAGCTTGAGCGACTTTTCGAGGATCGCGCCGAGCACGATCGACGCGGCAACCAGCGTCCCCAGCCGACGCTCGCCGGCAAGCGCGAGATAGAGCACCGCGATCACTGTCACCACGGTGATGATCGTCGGGCTGCCCAGGCCTGTG
The DNA here is from genome assembly GCA_051954635.1 of Sphingomonas sp. Lineage (GTDB taxonomy): Bacteria > Pseudomonadota > Alphaproteobacteria > Sphingomonadales > Sphingomonadaceae > Sphingomonas. Next base: position 62,393 of record JBQCHO010000109.1, read on the forward strand.
ACGTCGACCGCCGATTGCGCCAGCCACGCAGGGCCGGCCGGGATCGACGGATCGCCCGAAACGCGTAGCGCCATCAGCACACTACGGTCGAAGCTGCCCGATTCGTGATTGACGACATCCTCGATGATTTTCGCCAGCCCGAGCAGCAGCGTTCCGAGGACCAGCAGGCCCGCGAGAAGCTTCGGCTCGGCTGCAGCGTAGTAGGATCGCAAACCGCGTCCATCGGCCATCGCTAGTTATCCTCGCCGAGGCTTGTGCGCGCGATCGGTTCGGGCTCGCCCCGGGGCCTTTGCAGCCCTAGCATCATCGCCGGGAGGAACAGCAGCACAAGCGGCACGGCGGCGGTGAGGCCGAAGATGATCGCGGTCGCAAGCGGCTTCTGCAGCCCCGCGCCGCGGCTGATGCCGAGCGCGAGCGGGGCGAGGGTGAGGATCGCGATCAGCGCCGACATCAGGATCGGGCGCAGCCGCTTCGCGCCCGCCTCGCGCAGCTGGTCGAGGTCGAGCGGCTTGGTCGCGTCGAGCTCGGCCATGAAGAAGATGACCAGCTCGGTGACCATGCCGACCACCATTGTCAGCCCCATCAGCGCAGAGATGTCGAGCTCGATGCCGGTGATCCACAGGCCGAGCAGCACCGCCGCAGCCGACAGCAGCACCGTGGCGATCGCCGACAGCGTCCACGCCAGCCGTTCATACAGGAACGTCAGCAGCAGTGCCGACAGGAGCAACGCAGCCGCGAACACCATCGACAGGTCGGCGAAGCTCTTCTGCTGTTGCTGATAGAGCCCGCCATATTCGACGCGAATTGATGATGGCAGGTGCAGCCCCGTGATCGCCGAACGCACTGCCTTCATGCCGGAGCCGAGATCGCGGCCTTCGAGCCGCGCCGTCACATCGATGAACGGCGCGAGGTTCTCGCGCGTCAACTGTTTTTGGCCGGCCTCGACCGACACCTGCGCCACCTGCGCCACGCGCACGCCGTGCCCGTCGGGGGCGACCAGCACCAGCTGGCCGAGTTGCTCGGCGCGCGAGCGAAGGTCGGCGGGCGCGCGCACGCGCACCGTGACGAGCTGTTCGCCGATGCGAATTTGGGTGGCAAGGTTGCCGCCGATCATCGTCTCGAGCTGGCTGCCCACCGCATCGGGATCGAGCCCCTGCTGCGCGGCGCGTGCGGGATCGACCTTGATCGAGATATCGTCGCCCGCCACGCGCAAGCCGTCGACCACTTCGACGACGCCCTGCACCTTGCCGATCGCGTCGCCGACCCGCTTCGCGGCCTGCTGCAACGCGGCGTCGTTATCACCGAACAACTTCACCTCGACAGGCTGCGGGACCGCAGTCAGATCGCCGATCAGATCCTCCATTAGTTGCGCTGTTTCTATCTCGACCCCGGGCACCTTCGCTTCGATGCGCTGGCGGATGTCCGCCATCACTTCCTCGATCGGCCTGCGCGATCCACCCTTCAGGCGGATAAAGATATCGCCCTCGTCGGCCTCGGTCAGGCCGCCGCCAAGCTGCAGGCCAGTGCGCCGCGAATAGCTCGCGACCTCGGGGGTGGCGATTATCTCCCGCTCTACCTGCTTGAGGATGCGATCGGTGTCGCTCAGCGCCGCGCCCGATTGCGCTTTGTAATCGAGGATGAACCCGCCTTCGTCCATCGCCGGCATGAACCCCGACGGGACGTGCTGCCAAGCGACGTAGCCGAGCGCGGCGAGCCCCAGGCCGAGCACCAACGCGAACAACCCCGGTCGCGCCATCGAGCGTTCGAACGCGCTGTGATAGCCATTGCTGAGGCGACCCATGAATCCGCCGGCGCGCTCGGCCGCAGCGGCATCCTTGTCGCGCAGCCAGTAAGCCGAGACGAGCGGAATGATGAACCGCGCGTAGAGTAGCGACAATCCGAGCGCGGCGACCATCGTCAGCGCCAGCGCCTTGAAAAACCCCCCGGTCACGCCGCTGATGAACGCCAGCGGCAGGAATACGATGATCGTCGCCGAGGTCGATCCGAGCAGCGGCTTGCCCATCTCGCGCGCCGCGCCCAGGATGCCGCGCACGCCCTTGGCGCTGCCTTCCTGCATACGCCGCATGATATGCTCGAGCATGACGACGGCGTCGTCGACGACGAGCCCGACCGCGGCGGCCATGCCGCCCAGCGTCATCATGTTGAAGCTCATCCCGAACGCAAGCAGCACCAGGCAGGTGCCGGCGAGCACCATCGGCAGCATCAGCCCGGTGATCACCATCAACCGGCCCGAACGCAGGAACAGGAACAGCACCACTCCGGCAAGGAACGCGCCGAGCAGGATCGCGTCGCGCACCGCATTGGCGGCCCCCGTCACCAACTCGGACTGGTCGTAGAACGGCGTCACCTTGACGCTCGGCGGCAGCCCCAGGCTGGCGAGCTTGGCGTTGACGTCGTTGGCGATGCGCACGGTATCGCCGGTCAGCGACTGGCGAATGTTGACCAGCACCGCGCGCTGGCCGTTCGAAGTGACTGCGGTGAAATTGGGCTCGACCGACGGCTTGATCGTCGCGATCTGGCCGAGCGTCGCGACACCCGCATTCTTGCCGGTCGCCGCCTTGATGGGCGTGGCGGCGAGGTCGGCGATCGACGCGATCCGGTTCTGTGCGAGTACCAGATAGAGCCGATGCTTGTCCTCGATCCGCCCGAGCCCGCGCACGACATTCGCCTTGCCCAATGTCGTGGCGATGTCGTCGATGCTGACGCCCAGGGCCTGCGCGCGCGCGGGATCGATATCGACCGCGAACTCGCGCGGCGCACCACCGAGCACGTCGACCGCGGCGACGCCCGGCACCGCAGTCAACGCCGGCCTGATCTTGAGGTCGGCGATCTGACGCAATGCCTCCTGATCGAGCGAGTTCGAGGTGAGCGCGATGCCGAGGATCGGGAAGATTGTTGGATCGGATCGGCGCACGTCGAACCGCGTGCCGGTCGGCAGGTCGGGCAAGCTGGTCGCCAGCGCGCCCTGCGTCGCCAGCGTCGCCGCGACCATGTCCTGGCCCCAGTTGAAGTTGAGGTCGATCTCGGCCGAGCCGCGACTTGTGGTCGATCGGATCTGGGTGACACCGGGGACGGCGCGCAACGCCAGCTCGATCGGCCGCGTGATCTGCGCGGTCATCTGCGCGGGGTCGCGCTCGCCGGCGTCGATCGACACCACCACGCGCGGGTAATCGATATGCGGGAACAGGCTGACCGGCATCTTGAGCCCGGCGACCAGGCCGCCCAGCGTCAGCAGGATCGCCGCGAGCCACAGCGCGCGCGAGTGATCGGCGATCGAGCGCCTCACTTGGTGCGCACCTTCATGCCGTCCTCGAGCGCGGTGCCGCCCTGCGTCACCACCTTGTCCCCGGCATGCACGCCCTTAGTGATCGCGATGCGATCACCGCTGGCCGCGCCGGTGTCGACATCATGGCGATGCGCGACGCCACCGGCGATGACGAACACATAAGGCTGCCCGCCATCGTCGAGCAGCGCGGCATAAGGCACCGTCATTGCATTGCCGCTCGATCCGGCGTCGATCGTGCCGCTCAACGTCTCGCCCGCCGCGAGACCGGCATTGCCGGGCAACCGCGCATAGATCGACGCGAGCCGGGTCGACGGATCGACCACCGGATCGACCGATTGCACCGCGACCTCGATCGGCGCGGCGGCTCCATTGACCGTTATGCGGATGGGTGTGCCGGCGTGAATTTGTCGGGCGACGGCGGGATCGACGCCAAATTGCGCGCGCAGGTCACCCAGCCGCGCGATCGTCGCCACGCCCGTTCCTGCCGGCACCAGATCGCCGACTTGGCTGGCGATCGCCTGCACCACGCCAGCCGCCGGCGCGCGCAGCGTCAGCGCCCCGGTTCGCGCGCGCATCGAGCGGGCCAGTGCATCGGCGCTTTGCGCGGCGGCACGTGCGGTCTCTACATCGGCATTGCTGGCAAGCCCGTCGCCGCGCAACCGCTGCGCCCGAGCCAGCGCCTTGTCCGCCGCGGCCGCGTCCGACGCCGCCTTGGCGAGATCGACCCGCGTGGTCGGGCTCGGCGACAACAAAGCGACCGCCTGGCCCGCGCCGACATGCGTACCGACCGGCGCGAAGATCCGCGTCACCGTCGCTTCGGCCGGCGCGGCGAGCGCGATCGTCCCAGACGGCCCGGCATCGACCGTGCCGTAGAGCGTCACCGTCTTCGTCACCGGTCCTTGCTCGACGGTGCCGACCGAGACCAGCGCAACTGGATCGGGCGCGTTGTCGGACTGGTCGCCGCCGCCGCTTGAACAGGCGGCGACCAGCAGCAACGGGGTAAGCAAGGCAAAACGGATCATTGCGGCCATGCCTGTCTCGGGGTTCCGGTGAGGAGTTCCAGTGCGATCGTCTGTTCGCGGATCGATTCGTCGCTCTGCGCGAGCAGCGCCTGCTGATCGCGGAGCGCCTGCTCGGCGGTCGCAGCAGCGGCGTCGGCGAGGTCGCCGCGATCCGCCGCGCGCCGGGTCGCCACCGCATAGCGTTCGAGCGACGGCAGCCCAGCCGCCGCCGCGTCGTGCTGTTTCCGGGCGATCGCGATGCCATCCACCGCCGCCGCGATCTCGGCGCGCGTCTGGAACAGCCGCGCGTCATATTCGGCCTTGAGCTGTTCGCGCGTCGCGCGCTCGATCGCGATGCCGCCGCGATTGCGGTTCCACAGCGGCAAGGTGAAGTCGACCGTTGGCCCCACGATCTTGTTGCCGGTGGTGTCGCGCGTCGCGTCGAGCGTCAGGTTGAGCGCGGAAAACTGATCGAGGATCGCCTTGTGAACCGCCGCCTCCTGCGCGTCGTAACCGGCACGCAGGGCGGCGAGATCGGCGCGCTTGTCCCGCGCAACCGCAAACAGCGCGGCCGGGTAGGGCGGCGGCGCGGGCAACGCCGCTTCGGTGAGTTGGAGCCGCGTCGCCGGCGGCAGGCCGAGCAGCTTGTCGAGCTCGCTTTGCGCGGTGGCGAGGCTCGCCTCGTCGGTCCGCAGCTTGGTTTCGGCGTCATAGGCCGCGGTGCGCGCCGCCTGCGCCCGGTCGGCGGCGATATCGCCACGGCCGAGCGCGTCGAGCGTGTGGCGGAGCAGCGTCTCCTGCGCCGTGAGCGTCCGCCGGTCGAGCGTCACGCTGCACTCGAAGCCGATCACGCGCGCTGCCTGGATGCGTGCCTGCCCTGCCGTCTGCCATTCGGCCCAGGCGAGGTCGAGCCGCGCCTGTTCGGCCTGCGCGCGCGCCTGCTGCACTTTCACCCCGCGCGTGCGCAGCGCGTTGATGTCGAGCCCCAGCGCCCCGACCAGCTCGGTGAGCGGGTCAGGTCCGGACAGCACCGGATGCACGCCGAGGCTGAAGGTCGGATCGGGCATCAGTCGCGCGGCGAACACCTGCGCGTCGCTCACGCCGGCTTTGGCCCGCAATGCCTTAAGGTCGGGATTGGCGATCACCGCGATCGTCGCCACCGCATTGGGATCGAGCGGCGCGGCGAGGTCGATCGTCGTCGGCGTCAAATATGGCCGCGCGATCGTCGCGGCGGCCGCGCTCAGCGTCGCCGAGGTCGGCGCGTCGAGCACCGCCGGCGCAGCGCCCAGCGGATGCGGCGTATAGCTGGCGCAGGCGGCCAGCGGGCAGGCGAGCAGGATCGGCCAGAACCGCATCATGCGGCCAGCCTCGGCAAGATCATCGTCACACGCAATCCCGGATGGTTATCGTCGATCGTCACCGCGCCGCCATGCACCTGCGCCACCGCGACGACGAGGTTGAGGCCGAGGCCATGTCCCGGCGTTCCCCGGCTGCTGTCGAGCCGCGCGAAACGGCGCGTGATGCGCGCGCGATCCTCGGGCGCGACCCCGGGGCCGTCATCCGCTACCGTCAGGCGCACGGTCCCGCCATCGCCAGCGGCCTCGACGACGATATGCGTTTCGGCCGGCGTGTGGTGCTGGGCATTGTCGAGCAGGTTGATCAGCGCCTGCGCGAGCAACTCACGGTCGCCGTTCAGCGCTAGGCCCGGCGCGGCGGTGCAGGACAGCCTGCGGCAGCCATCAGCCACCGCCGGCGCGAAGCTGTCGCACAGATCGGCGACGAGATCGGTGATGTCGACCCGCGCGAAGGTGCGCTTGACCGTCCCACCTTCGACCTCGGAAATGCGCAGGATCGCGGCAAACAGTCGGAGCAGATCGTCGCTCTGCGCGATCGCGCGCTTGAGCCCGGAGCGATATGCGGCGATCTCGCGCGGGCCGTCGAGCGCGGCTTCGAGTTGCCCGCGCAACCGGGCCAGCGGCGTGCGCAGATCATGCGCGACGTCGCTCGACACCTGGCGCAAATTCTCGAGCAATTGCGCGATGCGATCGAGCATCGCGTTCAAAGCGAGCGCGAGCTGATCGAATTCGTCATGGCCGGCACCGACCGGCATCCGCCTGTCCAGATCACCGCCGACGATCGCGCGCGCCGGTGCGCTCAACCGCTCCAGCCGGCGGCGCAAATAGTTGCCGAGCAGCAGCGCCGCGCCGATGCCGAGCAACACGATCAGCCCGAACGCAACACCGAATAGGCTGAGGATCGTGCGATCGAGCCGCTCCACATCCTCGCTGTCCTGCGCGACGACGAGGCGGTAGCCGCCGGGCAGGTCAGTGGCCAGCGCCCGCGCCACATCCGGGCCCTCGCGCGGATCGATGAAAGTGATCGTGTCGAGGCCGGCCACAGGGCGTCGCGTCTGCAGCGCGCCCGCGATGCGCCGCCCGCCAGAATCGAACAGAGCATAACCATAGCCGTTGGTCGCGCTCGATTGCTCGCGCGTCGCGATCGTCTCGGCGAGATCGTTTAACCCTTCTTCGTGATAACTGGCGCCGAGATCGCGCGCCTCCGCCGTCAAACCTACGTCCTGCTGGTGCCGGAAATCAGCGTCGGCGGCGATGTATACGATCGCTCCAAGCAAAACGATCGCCAGCGCGAAGGCGGCGGAATAGGTGAAAGCAATGCGATAAGCGGCGCTGCCGAGCGGTCTGATCATACGCGCATCCGATAACCGACGCCGCGCAGCGTCTCGATCGGATCGGGTGCGCCGTCGCCCTTCAGTTTGGTGCGCAGGCGGCTGAGATGCGTTTCGACGATGTTGGTTTGCGGATCGAAATGAAAATCCCACACCTGTTCGAGGAACATGGTCCGCGTCACCACATTGCCGGCATGACGCATCAGCAATTCTAGCAGAGAGAATTCGCGCGGCTGGAGGTGGATTTCCCTGCCGCCACGCCAAACCTGCCGCTTGAGCGCGTCGAGCGCGATGTCGCCCACTTCCAGCCGCGTCGCCACCTCGCTGATCGGCGGCCGCCGCCGCAATGCCGCGAGCCGCGCGGCGAGTTCGGCAAAGGCGAACGGCTTGACCAGATAATCGTCAGCGCCGGCATCGAGCCCCGACACGCGATCGGCGATCCCGCCCAGCGCCGTCAGCATCAAGACCGGCGCCGTAACCCCCGCCGCGCGCCACCGCTTGAGCACCTCGATCCCGTCGATCCCCGGCATCATGCGATCGAGCACGATGACGTCGAACGCCTCGACGGTACCCAGGTGAAGCGCGTCCTCCCCTGTCGCGACGGGGGTCACGACATGACCGAGTTCGCCGAGTCCGTGCGCGACGAACCCGGCGGTCTCGGCGTCATCCTCGGCAAGCAGGACGCGCATTGGTCGGTATCAGTCCTTGTCGTTCGCGGATTCGAACGAGTTCTCGATGATCTTGCCGGTATTGGGATCGACCCCGATCTCGTGGATCCGCTTGCCCTGGCGAATGTCGAACGAATAGCGCCAAGCGCCGTTTTCCTTCTCATATTCCGCCTCGGCGACCTTGCCCGGCGCCGTCTGGAGCGCGATCCGCTCGGCTTGCGCCTTGGTGAGCTTGGCGTGCGGGCCGGCCTGTGGCGCCGCAAAGGCGATGCTCGTTCCCAGCGCAGCGACGGGCAGAATAGCAAGAATAGCAATCGGTCGCATGATAATCGTCTCCTGTACGTGGGGCTGACCGTCAGCCCATGCACAGCCTCTAGCTGTTCCTAGATTGGATCAGGCTGGAGCGGTCTATATTAAATCCCAATGTTCCTGAACGGGAGCGGCGACGAGCGACAATTGGGAAATCTCAATGTTACCGAAACGCAGTCGTCACCGATCGGTCACCCGAAACTCGCGTAAATCCGCAGGACACCGTACGTAGCGTGACGCTTGATCGCATGCAGCAGCTTTGAAAAAAGGCGACGGCAGGTTTTGGGAGCGACGATCGCACCGCTGAGCGTCCGCAAATGGGGCGCGAAGCGGCCATCTCAAAGATCTGGGATGGCGCGATTCGTGTCGCGCTGGACTATCACACAACTGTGTGGCAATATCCGCGTTAAGTCGCAGAAAACCGTTCTTTTTCTGTCAGCTACAATCGCTGAGAAAGTGGTCGGGGAGAGAGGATTCGAACCTCCGGCCCCTGCCTCCCGAAGGCAGTGCTCTACCAGGCTGAGCTACTCCCCGACGGAGTATGACGGTGCGGGCGTGCCGGCGATCCGTCAGCTGGAGGCGCGCCTATAACCAGCCCTTGGCGGGCACGCAAGCGCCGTCGCGCGGGTTTTGCGCGGTCAGGTCGATTGCGGGCGGAAACTGTCCGCGCTCGCCTGTTTCCACCAATAAGCGAGCTTTGGATCGCGCGAGCCGTCGAGCAATTCGCCGGGCTCGGCGAAGTGGTAGATTTCGGTCAGCGAGCGCATTTCGGCGACGTTGACGCGCTGGCGCAAATGGTGCGGGTCGAGCTGGTCGGGCCGCTTTACACCCGCCGCGACGACGATGTCGTGGAGGGCCTTCAGCGTCGCCTTGTGATAGCGCGCGACCCGCTCGGCCTTGTCGGGGATGACGAGGCCGCGCTGCCGCGCCGGCGACTGCGTCGCGATGCCGGTCGGGCAGGTATCGGTATGACAGCGCATCGATTGCACGCAGCCCAGCGAGAACATGAACGCGCGCGCCGCGTTGCACCAGTCGGCGCCCAGCGCGGCGTTCATCGCGATCGCCGCACCGCTCGCGACCTTGCCCGATGCGGCGAGCCTGATCTTGTCCTTGAGCCCGCTGCCGACCAGCGCGTTGCGCGCCAGGATGAGCCCCTCGCGCAGCGGCATGCCGACGCGGTCGGAAAGCTCGGTCGGGGCGGCGCCGGTGCCGCCCTCGGCGCCGTCGATGACGATGAAGTCGAGTAAGGTCCCGCTTTCGAGCATCGCCTTCATCACCGCGAACAATTCGTGCGGATAGCCGACGCACAGCTTGATCCCGATTGGCTTGCCGCCCGACATCTCGCGCATCCGCGCGGCGAACTCGATCATCTCGCGCGGGGTCGAGAAGGCCGAATGCCCGGGCGGCGACAGACAATCCTTTCCCGCCTCGACGTCGCGCGTCCTCGCGATCTCCTCTGTCACCTTGGCGCCGGGCAGCAGGCCGCCATGCCCCGGCTTGGCGCCCTGGCTCAGCTTGATCTCGGTCATCACGACCTGATCCTGCTTCGCCTTCTCGGCGAATTCGCCGGCGTCGAACTTGCCGTCCTTGGTGCGGCAGCCGAAATAGCCCGAGCCTATTTCCCACACCACGTCGCCGCCATGCTTGAGGTGATAGGGCGACAGGCCGCCTTCGCCGGTGTCGTGATAGAAGCCGCCGATCTTCGCGCCCCAGTTGAGCGCTTCGATCGCGTTGGCGCCTAACGCCCCGAAGCTCATCGCCGAGATGTTGAGCCGCGACGCCGAATAGGGTTTCGAACATTGCTCGGTGCCGACGTGCACGCGGCTATCCTTCGGCGCGTCTGCATTGGGCGCGATCGAATGGGCGAGCCACTCATATTCGCCCGAATAGACGTCGAGCTCGGTGCCGAACGGATGCGCGTCCTCCTCGCCCTTGGCGCGTTCGTAGACAAGAGCGCGCTCGTCATGGCTATAGGGGCGCCCGTCGAGATCGCTCTCTACGATGTACGATCGCAGGAACGGCCACAGCCATTCGAACAGCCAGCGGAAGCGCGCCGACGCGGGATAGTTGCGGCGCAGCGAATGATGGCGCTGGATCAGATCGATCGTCGCGATCAGCAGCACCGGCAACGTGACGATCAGGCCCCACAACCACGCGCGGTGAAGCACCCCCAGCGCAACCAGCGCGATCGTCGCGGCGAGCGACAGCCAGAACAGGATGTTGCGGGAAATCGGCCGGTCGGTGAACAGGCTTGCGCCGATAGTGCCGTCGGCCATTCATGTCGCTCCTCGATATATCGCCCGATCGCCCAACGTCTCGGTTCCGTTTCGGGTCCAATCGGCGCGCACCCGGCACGTCCGGTCGCAGCGGGGGACTTGTTTTCGCCAGGCGGTGCGCGCAGCGTGACGATCGGAAGTCGCAAGTGGGGGAAGGCGAGGGATGGCGTTCGTCAGGCAACGGCCGCCCGGCTGGTTCTGGAGCGTAGCGGCGCTGCTGGCGCTATGGGGGCTGCTCGGCTGCTATTTCTGCGCGCGCCAGTTCGTCCACGGCGCCAACGCGATGGGGCCGGCGGACGCGTATCAGCGGTCGCTCTACGCCTCGCTGCCCGGCTGGTACAATTACGACTATGCGCTCGCGACCGGCGCGGCTCTGCTCGGTGGGCTGGCGCTGCTGCGCCGCTCGGTCGTCGCGCACGCGCTGTTCATCGTCTCGCTGGTCGCGGTGATCGTCCAGTTCGGCTGGCTGTTCGCAACGACCGACATCCTCGGCGTCAAGGGATTGGCGACCGCGATCTTCCCGCTGGTGATCCTCGGCATCGCGATCTACTCGATCACCTTCGCCGCCAAGGCCCGCCGCCACGGCTGGATCTGCTAGCTTTCGTCCCAGCGGAACACGTCTTCGAGCGGCTTGCCGAACACCCGCGCGATCCGGAACGCGGCTTCCAGCGTCGGGGAGTATTTCCCCGCCTCGATCGCCGCGATCGTCTGGCGCGTGACGCCGATCCTGTCGCCGAGCTCGCCCTGGGTCATCTCGCCGGCGAGGAAGCGCAGCGTGCGGATGTCGTTGCTGATCGGGGGCTTAGCCATGCCAGCCGCGCCGATAGCTTAGGATGATCAGGATGTAGCGCACCGCCTCGGCCAGCACCAATGACAGCAACGCGGCATTGGTGATCTTCCACCGCGGATCACCGAACGGCATGACGACGCCGACCAGGATCATGCAGACCATCAGCACGAAATAGGCGACGCTCGCGCCCCGCCTTGCGATGGCGCGATCCCGTTCGTCGGGCTTGGCTTGCGCCTCGCGCCGCGCCCGGATGCCGAGCACCGCGCTGACGATCGCGACGACGATCGCCTGGACGATCGTCACCCCGCCGAACAGCGAGAGCATCTGCAACGTGCGCGGTCCCGCGGGCAGGGTCGGGTCGAAATAGGCCGCGAGCAGCGCGAAATAGATCGAATAGGCGATGAGCATCGACCCCAACGTCACCCATGCCAGCTTTTCCCGGAACGCCATTGAACCGACTCCATGTCAGCGATTGATGACGCAATGTTAAAGATAGCGAACATAGAGTCAAGCGGACGCAACATGTACTGGTCAACTTCGCTGGCGCCTCCTTGAGCGACCGGCTAAGGAGCCGGGCCATGTCCACCACCTATACGATCGACAGCTCGACCAGCCGCGCGACCCCGGTCTCCGCGCCGATGAAGCGACTGACGGTGCCCGCGATCCGCAAGCGCAAGGCCGAGATGAGCGAGGGCGGCAAGCCGCTGGTGATGCTCACCGCTTATACGGTGCGGATGGCGCAACTGCTCGATCCGCATTGCGATATGTTGCTGGTCGGCGACAGCCTGGGGCAGGTGATCTACGGCCTGCCGTCGACGATCCCGGTCACGCTGGAGATGATGGCCGCGCACGGCGCGGCGGTGGTGCGCGGCAGCTATCACAGCCTGGTCGTCATCGACATGCCGTTCGGCAGCTACGAAGCGTCGCCGCACCAGGCGTTCGAAAGCGCGTCGTGGCTGCTCAAGCAGACCGGTGCGGCGGCGGTGAAGATGGAGGGTGGCGCAGTGATGGGCGATACCGTCCGCTTCCTCGTCGATCGCGGCATTCCGGTAGTCGGCCATGTCGGGCTGACCCCGCAGGCGGTCAACGCGCTCGGCGGCTATGGCGCGCGCGGGCGCAGCCAGGCCGAGGCGGCGAAGATCCTCGACGACGGCCGCGCGATCGCCGCTGCGGGCGCATTTGCGCTCGTCATCGAAGGCGTAGTCGAGCCGATCGCGATCGAACTCACGCGGTCGATCGATTGCCCGACGATCGGCATCGGCGCGTCGGCTGAGTGCGATGGCCAGGTGCTCGTTGCCGAAGACATGCTCGGCCTGTTCGAGCGGACGCCGCGGTTTGTAAAGAAATTCGATGACATCGCCGGCCGCATTTCCGCCGCGGTCGAAACCTATGCCGCCGACGTGCGGTCGCGGGCTTTTCCCGGGCCCGAACAGACCTACGCGCCGAAGGATTGACGCCGCTTCCGTTTCCAGTTGTGGATCGCTAAGGTCCGCGCCTTTCCCAATGCCGATGGAGTAAGCCTTGGCGATCACGCCCCAGAATAACGACGTGTTCATGCGCGAGGTGGACGAAGAGCTCCGCCGCGACGAGATGGTCGCGTTCGGCCGCCGTTATGGCACCTGGATCGCGGTCCTGGTGGTGCTGTTCCTCGTCGTGCTCGGCGGCAGCTTGTGGTGGCGGCACCATAAGGAAGCCGTCGCGGGCAGCCAGGGCGAACAGTTCCAGGCCGCGCTCGATTCGATCGGCAGCGGCAACACCAAGGCGGCCGATCCGACGCTGGCGACGCTCGCAAAGTCGAGCCATAACGGCTACCGGGCGATGGCCGAGTTTTCTCAGGCCGACATCCTGCTCAAGAACAACGACCTGAAGGGCGCCATCGCGAAGTTCGCGGCGATTGCGGGCGACACCTCGCTCGACGCGGCGTTCCGTGATCTCGCCGTGATTCGTCAGACGTCGGCCGAATATGACAGCCTCGATCCGCAGAAGGTGATCGATCGGCTGAAGCCGCTCGCGGTCAAGGGCAATCCGTGGTTCGGCAGCGCCGGCGAGATGGTGGCGATGGCCTATCTGCAGCAGAACAAGCAGGCCGAGGCGGGCAAGCTGTTCGGCGAAATCGCGCAGGACGCGGATACGCCCGATTCGCTCCGTCAACGTGCGGTTCAGATGGCCGCTCTACTCAATGGCAGCGCCACCGGCGACAACAAGAAGGCATCCAAATGAAGAGTTCGGTTCGGGCGTCGGTCGCGATCGCGGCGCTGATGGCGCTCAGCGCGTGCGGCGTGTTCAAGGGTGGCAAGAAATCGACGCCGGTGCTCGGCAATCGCGTGCCGATCCTGATGTCGGAGGATGACGCCAAGCCCGATCCGTCGCTCGCCAATGTGCAGGTGCTGCTGCCCGACGCGACGACCAACAACAATTGGACGCAGCCCGGCGGCAATGCCGCCAAGGCGATGGGCCACCTCGCCCTCGGCAACTCGGTGCAGCGCGCCTGGACCGCGCGGATCGCCGGCGGCTCGAAGCGCGAGCGGCTCGGCGCCGCGCCGGTCGTCGCCGACGGCCATCTCTATGTCGAGGACGTCAACGCGGTCGTCCACAGCTTTGACGCCGCGACCGGCGCTGCCGGCTGGTCGACCGAGATCGCCAAGAGCGACCAGAACGCCGCGGCGCGGTTCGGCGGCGGCGTCAGCTATGATGACGGCAAGCTGTTCGCGACCGACGGCCTTGGCGATGTCGTTGCACTCAACGCCAATGACGGCTCCGAGATTTGGCGGGTACGCCCGGGCGCGCCGCTGCGCGGGGCGCCGACCGTCGCCAACGGCCAGGTTTATGTCGTGACGCAGGACAACCAGTTGTTCGCCTTAACCGAGGCCGACGGCAAGGTTGCGTGGACCTCGACCGGCTCGCTCGAATCGCAGGGCGTATTCGGCGTCGCGGCGCCTGCGGCCGCGCAGGGCACTGTCGTCGCCGGCTTCTCGTCGGGCGAGCTCAACGCCTATCGCTACGAAAACGGCCGCTCGCTGTGGGGCGACGCCTTGTCGCGCACGTCGATCTCTACCTCGGTTTCGAGCCTTGCCGATATCGATGCCGATCCGGTGATCGATCAAGGCCAGGTCTATGCCGTGGGGCAGGGCGGCCGCATGGTTGCGCTGGAGATCGTCACCGGCCAGCGTTTATGGGAACAGGATTTCGCCGGCCTCTCGACGCCCTATGTCGCGGGCGAATGGGTGTTCGTCGTGACCGATGATGCGCGGTTGATCTGCGTCTCGCGCGGCTCGGGCAAGATCCGCTGGATCAAGCAGCTCGACGGCTTCAAGAACATGAAGAAGCACAAGAACCCGATCTACTGGACCGGTCCGGTCGCCGCCGGCAACCAGCTCGTATTGGTCAATTCGGAAGGTCAGATCGCGTTCGTTTCGCCGCAAGACGGCTCGGTGCAGCGCACGATTGAAACCAAGTCCTCGTTCTCGCTGTCGCCGGTGGTCGCCGAAAACACGCTCTACCTGCTCGATCATGACGGCCAAGTAATGGCCTTCCGTTGATCCGGGCGCGGCATCGCGCCGCGCCCTATCAATGTTGGAAAATCCCTGTCACAGGGGTGGCATGATCGGCTGCGCACATCATTCAACCTCGTGGTTCAGCGTCTCGCTTGCGCACGAGGGCGACAGAGTGCGCGACGCTCTCCACTTTCTCCACTTCACGTCCGCGAATCGTGTTCCGCACGGGCGCGGGTGAAAGACCGAACAATGTCCAAGCTCCCCACCGTCGCGATCATCGGCCGCCCCAATGTCGGCAAGTCGACGCTGTTCAACCGGCTCGTCGGCAAGAAGCTGGCGCTGGTTGACGACCTGCCCGGCGTGACCCGCGACCGCCGCGAGGGCGACGCGCACCTGCTCGGGCTCGATTTCCGCGTGATCGACACCGCGGGATACGAGGACATGGATGCGGTCACCTTGCCAGGCCGCATGCGCCAGCAGACAGAGGCGGCGGTACGCCAGGCCGATGTCGCCCTGTTCCTGATCGATGCCCGCGCCGGGATCGTCCCGCTAGACGAGGAGATATCCCGCTGGCTGCGCGGGTCCGACACGCCCGTCATCCTCGTCGCCAACAAGGCCGAGGGACGCGCCGGCGAGACAGGCGTGCTCGAATCGCTGGCGCTCGGGTTCGGCGATCCGGTCCAGCTCTCGGCCGAACATGGCGAGGGCGTCGCGGACCTGTTCGAAGCGCTGCTCCCGCACCTCGACGGCAAGGCCGAGGAAGAGCCGGAAGAGGACGACGAAAGCCCCGACGCGCCGCTCAAGCTGGCGATCGTCGGCCGCCCGAACGCGGGCAAATCGACCCTCGTCAACCGCATGCTCGGCGAGGATCGCATGATCACCGGGCCCGAGGCCGGGATCACCCGCGATTCGATCGCGATCGACTGGGAATGGCAGGGCCGCCAGGTCCGCCTGATCGACACCGCCGGCATGCGCAAGCGCGCCAAGGTGCAGGAAAAGCTCGAACGCCTGTCGGTTGCCGACGCGCTCCACGCGGTCGATTTCGCCGAGGTGATCGTGCTGCTGCTCGATGCGACGCGCGGGCTCGAAGTGCAGGACTTGAAGATCGCTGCGCGCGTGCTCGAAGAGGGCCGCGCGCTGGTTATCGCGCTCAACAAATGGGACGTGGCGGAGAACGCCAGCAGCCTGTTCAACGGCGTCAAGGCCGCGCTCGACGAGGGGCTCGCCCAGGTCAAGGGGGTCCCCCTGATGACCGTCTCGGCCGCGACGGGGAAGGGCATCGACCAACTTCTCCAGGTCGCTTTCGAAACCCGCGAGGCGTGGTCGCGCCGCGTCGGCACCGGCGAGCTCAACCGCTGGTTCGAGCGCGCGGTCGACGCCAATCCGCCGCCGGCGCCCGGCGGCAAGCGGATCAAGCTGCGCTACATCACCCAGGCCAAGACGCGCCCGCCGGGCTTCGTGCTGTTCGGCACGCGGGTCGATCAGTTGCCCGATAGCTATCAGCGCTACCTCGTCAACGGCATCCGCCGCGAGCTCGGGTTCGGCGCGGTGCCGGTGCGCCTGACATTGCGCGCGCCGAAGAATCCGTTCGGCGGCGCGTAAACGCCTCTTTTACCGCGCAGGGGTTACACCGGTCTCGGCCCGGTACGGAGAGCCGGGTTGTGGGGACAAAGACGACGTGACTGACGATAGCAACTCTTTGGTCGATTGGTCGGTATTCGCGCGGGCGCGTGCCGAGCTCGGGGCCAATTTCGTCCGTATTCTCGGATATTTCCAGGAAGACGGCGTCAAGTCGCTGGCGCAGATCGAGGAAGCGATGCGCGCGCAGAGCGCCGCCGATCTCGTCCTGCCGGCGCACACGCTGAAGGGCGAATCACGTCAGTTCGGTGCCGAGCCGCTCGCCGACTGCGCCGAGACGATCGAAACCATCGCGCGCACCTGCGTCGAAAATCACGACACCCCCGATCAGGCGCTCGAACAGGTTGTTCGCCTGCGCCCGCTGTTCGAAAAGACGCTGGCCGCGCTCGAACGCGAGGCCAATCCGCTCGTCCAGCATCGCCAGGCCGGCTTCGGCCGCCGCGCGGTATTCGGTCAGCGCTGACGCACCATCGGCTGCAACCGCCGCCGCGCCAGACTGCGCCACAGCCATTCGAACGGCCCATAGCGAAACCGCGCCAGCCACGGCGCCGACCAGATCAGCATCGTCAACCAGATAAGGACGACGACACAGTAGAGGCTGGCCCGCGAGAGTTCGCCATAAAGCCCGAAGCCATAGCCATAGAATAGCGTCGTACAGACGATCGTTGTGCCGAGATAATTGCTGAACGCCATACGCCCGACCGCCGCGAGCCGCTCAGTCAGCCATCCGCCCGGACGGATGAGCAACAAGATTAGGCAAGCCCAGCCACAGATCATGATCGGTCGAAAGGGCTCCGACCAGACCAGCGCACTCGCTGCGACCGAGCTGACGTCAAATCCATGACGGATCGGGATCATCGCCAGCGCGCTATAGGCCGGAAGCCCGGTGCCGAATCCGATCAGCGCGCCGGCGAGGTAGCGCCGCCGTGACCACGCGCCGGTCAGCATCCCCGAGCGCAGCCCAGCCATGCCGAGCAGCATGTAGCCGAGTGTTTCCGGTCCGAGAAAAATGAACGTCTGCACCGGCTCCCGAACGACATCGGCCCAGCGATGCCCGACAAGCCCAGCATAGCTGCCGCGATGCAGCGCCAGATCCTGCGCGATCTCCGCCGCGGTCGGCACCCCGAGCGTCAGGCGATTGGTCGCATAACCGCGCAATACCTCAGCGCTGGCGTAACCGGCGCGGACCGCGGCCTCCTGCGCCGCGATCTGCTGGCCTGCGCCATGGACCAGCACGAATTCCATGACGAGGAGCAGCACCGCCATCGTCACCAGCTTGTAAGGCGGCAGCTTGCGGAACAGGAAGGCGACGCAGCCGACCAGCGCATAATGGCTGAGAATGTCGCCCCACCACAGCAGCACGAAATGCGCCATGCCGAACGCGAACAGCCACGCCATCCGCCAGTAATGGACGACGGCGGGGCTCTCGCCCTTCGCCTCGGCACGCTCGATCACCAGCAGCGTCGAGGCGCCGAACAGGAACGAGAACAGGCCGCGCATCTTGCCGTCGACCAGAACGTAGTCGAGCAGCCACGCTGCGAAGTCGGCGCCGCGATGGCCGCCATAGGCGTAGGGGTTCGAATAAGCCGCCTCGGGCATTGCGAAGGCGACGATGTTCATCAGCAGGATGCCCATCACCGCCACGCCGCGGATCGCGTCGAGGGTCAGGATGCGCGTCGTCTGTTCACCGCGCGCCGGTGCGGTCAGAGCCATAAACCAATCAGCAACGTCGCGTTGAGCGCGATGACGATCCCGGCGATCAGCCATGCCGCGATCCGCAGCCAGCGCGGGTTGGCCAGGCCGTTCATCAGTTTCGCGTCGCCGGTGAACACGACGAGCGGCACGACCGCGAACGGCAATTGCAGG